>CAIMLX010000195.1 GCA_903842455.1 uncultured Hyphomicrobiales bacterium
CATCGCCTGCTCCTCTGCCTGTGCATGCAGTGGTGCCGTATCGGGCGGGCGAAGACGAGTGCGTCAAAGGACTAATCCGTCCCGGAAACACAAAACCCCGGCCGGAGCCGGGGTTTTTGTAGGGGATTGGTGGAGCAAAACGGAATCGAACCGTCGACCTCTTGCATGCCATGCAAGCGCTCTCCCAACTGAGCTATTGCCCCATCAACGATCAGCTTGATCGGTATCCGGATGCCCGGTCGAACCGGGCCTGGGATTGCGCGGCGGCGTCTCCGTCGCAGCGCGGGTGCTGTCTAGCGGGGTGACCGGCGGCTGGCAAGCGCTTTTTTGACCGCTTGATGAAGCCACCGGATTTCCTTTGCAGAACGCCTCAGCGCTCGTCGTTGCCGCCGCCGACGTCGAAGTCGAGATCCTCGTCTTCGTCCTCGTCTTCCTCGAGGAACACGTCCGCCTCGTCATCGCCGAGGTCTTCGACATCCTCGACATCCTCGACCTCGGGGATATCCTCGCCCTCGTCCTTGTCGTCGCCTTCCTCGGCGTCGGCATCCTCGAGCGAGATCACTTCGGGCGCGGTGGGATCGGCAACCTCCGGCTCGTCCTCGGCGTCCTCTTCCTCTTCCTCGTCGCGCTCCGCCACCTTGGCGCGGACCGCCGCGACGGCGTTGGCTTCGAAGAATGAACGAGGGTAGGACTTGCCGGTATAGGGCGAGACGATCGGGTCCTTGTTCAAGTCGTAGAACTTCTTGCCGGTATCGGGGTCTTCCCGCTTTGTACCGCGTTCGTCCTTGGCCAATTGCTTGCCTCTTCAATGTACGGGGGTGGGTCCCCGCAGGGAGAGGTCCGGTTAGGGCGAAAGATTGTGCCTGTCAAACCCAAAATCGGACCTAGACGCGACCGTGAAGCCACAGGCGCGGGATGCTTGATGCTGGCACGGACCGGGCCGGCCTGCTAGGAGACGCCGTTCGATTGGAGAGGCGGGATGATCATCGCGGTGGATGGACCGGCAGCCTCGGGCAAGGGCACGCTCGCCGCGGGCCTCGCCCGGCACTATCGCCTGCCGCATCTGGATACCGGCCTGCTCTACCGGGCCGTCGGCCTTGCCGTCGCCGCAGAGGACGGTAAGCCAGGGTTCGAGGCGGCGGCAATCGCCGCAGCGCGCTCGGTCGACACCTCGGCACTCGACCCTGAACTGCTCTCGACCGGTGAAGCTGGCCAGCTGGCCAGCAAGGTTGCGGTGATCGGCGCGGTACGGGTCGCCCTGTTCGATTTCCAGCGGGCCTTCGCCACCCAGCCCGGTGGCGCGGTTCTCGATGGCCGCGACATCGGCACGCGGATCGCCCCCGACGCCGAGATCAAGCTGTTCATCAAGGCCGACAGCAAGGCGCGGATGGAGCGGCGGGCCCGCCAGTTCGAGCTCAAGGGCCTGCCGGTCGACCGATACGCCCTCTATCACCAGATCGAGCAGCGGGACGCGCGGGACATGGCGAACCCCAATGGCGGCTTCTACCCAGCGGCCGATGCCCACTTGCTGGATACCACGCTTCTGGATATAGAAGCCGCACTCCGCGCAGCCGTCGCCATTGTCGACGGGGTGATGGCCGAAAAGAGCAGGTCCGAAAGGGCTTAATCCAACTCCTTGCGGCGACGCCCCCGAGCCAGAGCATTCCTGGGCCGGCTCCGGAACCAATCGCACATCAGTCATGGCCCGCGCGCCAGCGCACCGGATCGTCTTTGCTGACGATGGCAAGCGGGTCCTTCAACACCAGCCACCGGTGGCAACATGGAGATAAAAGCTTGGCAGTTCAAACTGTAACCAAGGAAGACTTCGAATCCCTGCTGATGGACTCGTTCCTCGAGAACGAGCCGATGGAAGGTGCCGTCGTCAAGGGCACCGTCGTCGCGATCGAAAAGGATCTCGCGATCATCGACGTCGGCCTGAAGACCGAAGGCCGCATCGCGCTGAAGGAATTCGGCCAGGCCGGCCGTGATGGCACGATCAAGGTCGGTTCCATCGTGGAAGTCTATGTCGATCGCGTCGAGAACGCCGTCGGCGAGGCCGTCCTCAGCCGCGAGAAGGCCCGCCGCGAAGAGAGCTGGGTCAAGCTCGAAGAGAAGTACGCCGCCAACGAGCGCGTCGAAGGCATCATCTTCAACCAGGTCAAGGGTGGTTTCACCGTCGACCTCGAAGGTGCCGTGGCCTTCCTGCCGCGTTCGCAGGTGGACATCCGTCCGATCCGCGACATCGGCCCGCTGATGAACGTGCCGCAGCCCTTCCAGATCCTGAAGATGGACAAGCGTCGCGGCAATATCGTCGTGTCGCGTCGCGCCATCCTCGAGGAAAGCCGCGCCGAGCAGCGGTCCGAAATCGTCCAGCAGCTCGAAGAGGGCCAGGTTGTCGACGGCGTGGTCAAGAACATCACCGACTACGGTGCGTTCGTCGACCTCGGCGGCATTGACGGCCTGCTGCACGTCACCGACATCGCGTGGCGCCGGGTCAACCACCCGTCCGAAGTTCTCGCCATCGGCGAGACCATCAAGGTGCAGATCGTCCGCATCAACCACGAGAGCCACCGTATCTCGCTGGGCATGAAGCAGCTTCAGGCCGATCCGTGGGATGGCATCGAGGCCAAGTACCCGATGGGTGCGAAGTTCTCCGGCCGCGTGACCAACATCACCGACTACGGTGCGTTCGTCGAGCTGGAGCCGGGCATCGAAGGCCTGATCCACGTCTCCGAGATGAGCTGGACCAAGAAGAACGTCCACCCGGGCAAGATCGTCTCCACTTCGCAGGAAGTGGAAGTGATGGTGCTCGAGGTCGATCCCGAGAAGCGCCGTATCTCGCTCGGCCTGAAGCAGACCCTCGCCAACCCGTGGGAAACCTTCGCCGAACGTTTCCCGGTCGGTACGACCGTCGAAGGCGAAGTCAAGAACAAGACCGAGTTCGGCCTGTTCATCGGCCTCGATGGCGACGTCGACGGCATGGTGCACCTCTCCGACCTCGACTGGCAGAAGCCGGGCGAGCAGGCCCTTGAGACCTACAACCGTGGCGACATGGTTTCGGCCAAGGTGCTCGACGTCGACGTCGAGAAGGAGCGTATCTCGCTCGGCATCAAGCAGCTCGCCACCGGCGAGACCGGCTCGAGTGCTCCGAGCGATGCCGGTGCTCCCGCCGAAGCCGGCGGTTTGCGCAAGAACGCCGTCGTTACGGGCGTTGTGACCGAGGTCAATGATGGCGGCATCGAAGTGCGCATCAACGACACCGACGTTACCTCGTTCATCCGTCGTGCCGACCTGAGCCGTGACCGCAACGACCAGCGTCCCGAGCGCTTCAGCAAGGGCGAAAAGGTCGACGCGCGCATCACCCAGTACGATCGCAAGACCGGCCGCATCCAGCTCTCGATCAAGGCGCTGGAAATCGCCGAGGAACGCGAAGCAGTGGCGAACTACGGTTCGTCCGACTCGGGCGCGTCGCTCGGCGACATTCTGGGCGCTGCGCTCAAGGGCCGCGGCGACGAAAAGTAAGCTTCGCCAGAAGCTGATCGAATCCGGGGCTCGCACTTTGGTGCGGGCCTCTTTTTTGGAATGGGAGCCGGTTGGGGGCGTGTCGAAATGCTGATCAAGGATGTCGCCTGGCGGCTGATGAGCGCCTATGACCTGCCCGCCGTGCAGGCCATCGCCGACACCGTGCATGTCGACTTCCACGAAGATGGCGAGGTGCTGGCAGAGCGCCAGCGGCTCTACCACAATGGCTGCTACCTGCTGGAGATCGGCGAGAAGCCGGTCGGTTACATGTTGAGCCACCCCTGGACCTATGCCAGCCTGCCGCCGCTCAACACCCTCCTCGGTGCGCTGCCTTCCAGGCCCGACACCTACTACATCCACGACCTCTGCCTGCTGCCCGTCGCGCGCCGCATCGGCTCTGCCGGCAAGATCATCGATGCGCTGACCAAGCATGCCGGGGCCGAGGGCTACGAGACCATGACGCTGGTCGCCGTCAACGGCTCCGTCCGCTACTGGGAAAAGCACGGCTTCGTGGTGACCGAGGAACACAACCTCTACGCCAAGTTGCTGAGCTACGAAGAGGGCGCGCGGTATATGGTCCGGACGCTGGGCTAACCGCACGCCCGCCTTGCATTTGCCGCTGCCGGTCGCTACCTCGCCTGACACCCGCTTTTCGGGCGCGAGGCCACGATGTCCGACTATTCCGCCGATCCGGCGCATCTGATTCCGGCGAATGCCAGGCTACGGCGGTCGCGGCGGCTGTGGCGCGTGCTGTTCGTCCTGGCGGCCATCGCCGTGGTGGTCGCGCTGGGGGCGCGCTTTGCCATCCCGCAGAACGGGCCCGGCGAACGAATCGCCCGCGTGAGCATCAATGGCGTGATCGCCACCGATCCCGCGCGGCTGAGGATCCTCGACGAACTCGGGGACAACGATGCGGTGAAGGCCGTGATCGTCGCGATCAACTCGCCGGGGGGGACGACCGCCGGGGGCGAGGAACTCTACGAAGCGCTGACGATGCTGCGGGCGAAAAAGCCGGTGGTTGCGGTGATCAGCGAACTCGGGGCCTCGGCTGCCTACATGACCGCCATCGCCTCGGACCGGATCTTCGCGCGGCGCCTGTCGATCGTCGGCTCGATCGGCGTGCTCTACCAGCACGTCAATGCCGGCAAGCTGCTCGACACCATCGGCATCGACTTCGACAAGGTGGCGACGGGCCCGCTCAAGGCCGAGCCGGACCTCGACGAGCCGATGGTCGGCGAGGTGCGCGCCTCGATGCAACGGCTGGTCGACGACAGCTACCAGTGGTTCGTCGATGTCGTCGCCGAGCGACGCGGCATTACCCGTCCCGAGACACTGGGGCTCAGCGATGGACGTATCCTCACCGGCCGCCAGGGCCTCGAATCGAAGCTGATCGATGCAATCGGCGGCGAGGCCGAGGCGATTGCCTGGCTGGCTTCGGACCGGGAGGTGAAGGCTGATCTGCCGGTGGTCGATTACTTCCCGCTGCCCGACAACAGCTGGTTTTCGCCTGGCCGGTGGCTGGGCGAGGCGGCGCGCTCCGGTCTCGGCCTGCCGGCCGAAGGTCCGATCGCGCTTGACGGGCTGGTCTCGCTTTGGCAGGATCGCTAACCGATGCGAAAAACATCGGTCCGTACGGAGGAGCGCCTGGGGGGCGGTATGATCAAGTCAGAGCTCGTGCAAAAGCTAGCCGACGAAAATCCGCATTTGTTCCAGCGTGATATCGAGAACATCGTAAATGCCATCCTCGACGAGGTTGGTGACGCCATGGCCCGGGGCGACCGGGTCGAACTCCGTGGTTTCGGGGCGTTTTCCGTGAAGAACCGGCCAGCCCGCGTGGGACGCAATCCCCGCACCGGCGAAACCGTCGACGTAGGCGAGAAATATGTGCCCCAGTTCAAGGCCGGCAAGGAAATCCGCGAGCGGATCAACCGCGCTGGCTGATTTCGGGCTAAGCTGATGCTTAAACGTATTGTGGGCTGGTTCGTGCTGGTGCCGCTTTGTGCGGCTCTCATCGTATTCGCGCTGGCGAACCGCCAGCAGGTGATGCTCAACTTCAACCCGCTCGCGCCATCCGAAGGCGCTGCCGCCTCGGGAACGGGCGTGCCGCTCTTTTTTGTGATCTTCGGCGTGTTGCTGGTTGGCGTGCTGCTGGGTGGGATCGCCACCTGGTTCGCGCAGGGGCCGCATCGCCGTGAAGAACGCCATTACAAGCGTGAGACAGAACGGCTGCATCGCGAGCTGGAAGTCGCTCGGCGCGCGCCGGAAAACTCTCTCGCCCTCAGTCCCGACGATTTCGCCCGCCCGAGCTGACTGTTCCCATGGCTGACCCACTCATCATCAAGATCTGCGGCATCAAGACGCCCGCACTGCTCGAGGCCACCATCGAGGCAGGAGCCGACATGGTCGGCTTCATGCATTTCGAACGGAGTCCCCGCCATGTCGACCTGGAGGTCCTGCAGCAGCTGATCTCGATCGCCCGGGGGCGTATCGAAACCTGCGTGGTGCTGGTCAACCCGGACAACTCGACGGTGGTGGAAGTGGCGGCCCTGTCGCCGGACTGGCTGCAGTTGCACGGCCCCGAGACGCCGCACCGGGTCGAGGCGATCCGGGACGAGGCGGGGATTGCCATCCTCAAGGCGGTTTCCATCGGTTCGGCCGACGATGTCGCGGGCGTCGCGCAGTTCGAGAGCGTCGCTGACCGCCTGCTGCTCGATGCCAAGGCCCCCAAGGGGGCAGACCGTTCGGGGGGCAACGGGATCACGTTTGACTGGACACTTCTGAAGGCGCTTGACCCCGCGCTTGGCTTCATGCTTTCCGGGGGGCTCACCCCCGAAACGGTGGGCGACGCCATCCGCCAGGTCCGGCCGATGGGGGTGGACGTTTCTTCCGGAGTGGAGACTGCGCCCGGCGTCAAGAGCGCCGAGCTGATCCGCTCCTTCACGGCCCGGGCGCGTGAGGCGCACGGCTAGCTCGCCGCGTCAGGCGAACGGTTTGGAGTCTGAACAAGTGACAGTCCACGGGGCCAATTCCCTGCGTAACGGCCCCGACGAGCAGGGCCGCTTCGGTATCTTCGGCGGCCGCTTCGTCGCCGAAACGCTGATGCCGCTGATCATCGACCTCGAAAAGGCGTATCGCGAGGC
>CAIMLX010000196.1 GCA_903842455.1 uncultured Hyphomicrobiales bacterium
CATGATGACCTCGTCGTCCTCGGTGACGAAATAGCGGGCCGGACGCAGGCCGTTGCGGTCCAGCGTCGCGCCGATATGGAGGCCATCCGAAAAGCACATGGCGGCCGGGCCGTCCCACGGCTCCATCAGAGCGGCGTGGTACTCGTAGAAGGCGCGGCGATCCTCATCCATCAGCGGGTTGCCGGCCCAGGCCTCGGGAATGAGCATCATGGCGGCGTGCGGCATGGAATAGCCGCCACGCATCAGGAACTCGAGCGCGTTGTCGAAGCAGGCGGTGTCGGACTGGCCGGGATAGGAGATCGGCCAGAGCTTCTGGATATCGGCGCCGAACAGCGGCGACGACACGGAAGCCTGGCGGGCCGCCATCCAGTTGACGTTGCCGCGCACGGTGTTGATTTCGCCGTTGTGGCAGACAAAGCGATACGGATGCGCCAGCCGCCACGACGGGAAGGTGTTGGTCGAGAAGCGCTGGTGCACGAGCGCGAGGGCGGACTCGAAATCCGCGTCGTGCAGGTCGGTGTAATAGGCGCCGAGCTGGGCAGCGAGGAACATGCCCTTGTAGACCAGCGTGCGGCAGCTCATCGACACGATATAGAAGTCGTTCGGCTTGCCCTCGAAGGCCGAGTAGATCTTGGCCGACATCACCTTGCGGATGACATAGAGCTTGCGCTCGAACGCCTCTTCGTCGGCGATGTCGTCGCCCATGCCGATGATCACCTGGCGGTGGAACGGCTCGGTGGCGACGATCTCGGGGTCCTTGGACAGCGAGGAATTGTCGGATGGCACGTCGCGCCAGCCGATGACCGACTGGCCCTCGTCCTCGATCACCTTGGTGGCGACGCGTTCCATCTTGAGGCGCAGGTCAGCGTCCTGCGGCATGAAGATGAAGCCGACGGCATACTTGCCCTTTTCGGGCAGGTGGAAGCCGAGGCGCGCGCTCTCCTTGGCGAAGAACTTATGCGGGATCTGCACCATGATGCCGGCGCCGTCGCCCATCAGCGGGTCGGCGCCTACGGCGCCGCGATGCTCGAGGTTCTCGAGGATGGCGAGGCCGTTCTGGACGATCTTCTGGCTCGGCTGGTTCTTCATGTTGACGATGAACCCGACGCCGCAGGCATCGATCTCGCGCGTGGGGTCATAAAGACCCTCGGCGCGGGGGCGCATCACGCCGCGCGGCAGGTCGGTGCGATAACCGTCATTTTTGCGAATGGCAGTTTCCGTGACGGGATGTGACATCGTTCCGTTCCGTGGGTCAGCCATTTGCAGGTGTCCTTTGTTTCGTAGTCGTCTTCATGACGGAGGCGAGATGCCCCAGCCGCTTGGTTCCTTTCGACGCGCCTTCAGGCCCCAGTCGTACCCAATGTACGGCTCGAATCCGAGTGCGCAATCTCTTTAGTGGGGAGCGGCTCTGCATCCAAATGGCCGCTCATTCGGGCTCGATAAGACCCCACCCCTCCGTTTCCGCTAATGACAAGCGGGCCAGCCGGATCGGCGTGTGAAACGCATCCGGGGAGACCGGCCGCTCACTAAAATTGGACAGACGTGCTGTCCTATCGAGCCTACATTTGCATAATTCCAAACTGCGGGCAAGCGCCTCCAGCCACTTTTTTGCCGTGTTATGGCGGTGTCGCGTAGGAGATATGGCGGCTGAATAGGAAAACTGTAGGAAACATCGCCTTGCGGCGCGCGGATGTGGCTGCGTGAGACCGGTTTCACCCGCGACTGGCAGTAGGAAATCCGCTCGACTGCCGACGCACGCGGCCCTGGACGGTACGAGTGCCGCTATCCACCTCCTTATGCAAGAAAGTTATCCCCGCGATCCCGGCGTGCCATATCTTGCCCTCGCTTCTCCGATGCGAGGTGCCGACGGGGCATCGCGGGGAGGTAAGGGGGCCAGGGGCGAGCCGTCGCAACTGGGGTGACTGCGGTTCCTGCATCGCTGAGCGGTGCCGTGCGCCATAAGTCCCTTCGCAATGGGCGGGGCGACAGTCCCACCGACTACTTTGGCCGGTCTACCGGCATAATAGGGACGAAGTCCCGCCCATGCCGCACCTTCGGGAGGCGGCGAACATACAAAACCCCGGGAGCCGAGGCTCGCCCGGCTTTCGTCATGGCCGTTCGGACGCCGCGCTACTCCAGGTGGCTCTTCAGGAACCACAGGTCCTTGTCGAGGACGCGCGAGAACGCCGTGAAGATGTCGGCGGTGCCGGCGTCGCCGGCTTCATCGGCGGTGTCGATGGCAGCGCGGGTCGAGGCGCTGAGGGCGGCATAGCGGTCGACAAGGGCGCTGACATGGTCTTCGACCTTGCGGATGTCGGTGGGGTAGGGCGCAAGCTGCGTGGCCGTCCCGACGGTCTGGACGGTGCCAAGGGCCACGCCATCGAGCTGCGCGACGCGTTCGGCGATGATGTCGACATGCTCGTCGACGTCATTGCGCAACTGGTCAAGCGGTTCGTGCACGGCGATGAAGGTGGGGCCCTTGAGGTTCCAGTGGGCCTGCTTGGTGACCAGCGCCAGGTCGATCGCGTCGGCGAGACGCGCGTTGAGCAGGTCGATCATTGCGGTCTTCGTATTGGACTTGAGCCCGATATCTACGGATTTCATCTGAACCTCTGACGCTTGAGTTGGACGCTTCAGCAACGAGCACCATGGTCCGGAGGTTGCGCCTCCGAGGCGACGTGCGGGTGCAGATTGCATAGACAAAGGGCGCAGGTCCTTCCGAACCCACGCCCCCATTCCGTTCTGCCCGGCCACGGCACAGACCTAATGACCAGGCCGTTCGTGAGCGCAAGGATCAGTTGACCGTCTGGTCCTCGATGGTCTTGGTCGTGCCGGAGATCGGGATCTGCCGGGCTTTCTTGGACTCGGGGATCTCGCGCTTCAGCTCGATGTGGAGCAGGCCGTTCTCGAGGCTGGCGCCGGCGACTTCGACGTAATCGGCCAGCTGGAAGCGGAGCTCGAAGGCGCGCTCGGCAATGCCGCGGTGCAGGAACTCGCGCTGCGCGGTCTCGGCCTCAGTGGGCTTGGCGCCCTTGACGACGAGGTTGTTCTCCTTGCTCTCGATGGCGATGTCGCCATCGGCAAAGCCGGCTACCGCGATCGAGATGCGATAGGCGTCAGAGCCGGTCTTCTCGATGTTGTAGGGCGGGTAGGTCTTCTGCTCCTGGCCGACCAGCGCATCGAGCCGGTTGAACACGCGGTCGAAGCCGACGGTGGAACGATAGAAGGGGGAAAAATCGTAGGCAGCCATGATCACATTCTCCTTTTGAGCAACGTGGCTTTGGTGCGGGTGTCCCATGTGCGCTCCCCTGTTGGGCAAGCACCACTCCCGGGTGTCCCGGTCCCCGGCAGTGCCGGCGAACAGCACTGATTTAGGGTGAGGATTTGCCCGTTCAAGGGGTCTTCGCGCTTGCTGAATGCAAAATGAATGCGCCGCTCAAAGCGGGTTCAGGCAACCGGTCCTATACCCACGACTGTGCTGACTGTCTGCTGCAGGGCACACCGAATGAGCCGTCTTCACCCGCCCCCCGCAAGGCGGCCCATCGCAGAAAAGCCAGTGTCTCTCACGAGGCGCTGGCTTTTCTGTTTGGTGCCACTGCCAAGCCTTGCACCGCATCCGGATTGGGTGCCATCACCCTCCGGCTCCACGCTGTCATTTCCGCCGCTCGGGGAATCCGGTAACGAGGGTCTGGCATGATTGCCTGCCCATCCGTTCTCCTCGAGCCCGATCCGCATGAACGCCATCGTCGATCCCGCCGGCCCGCAGCTTGCCGTGGTGCCGTCCAATCCGGTGCCCGAGGGGGCGCGGGTGGGCTATTTCACCACCTCGGACAAGGTGCAGTTGCGCTACGCCACCTTCCCCAAGGGGCCCGGCGCCCCGCGCGGCACGGTGTGTCTCGTGCATGGGCGGACGGAGTTCATCGAGAAGTATTTCGAGACGGTGGCCGATTTCCAGTCGCGCGGCTTCGCCGTGGCGACCTTCGACTGGCGCGGGCAGGGCGGCAGCCAGCGGCTGATCGGCAACAAGCGGCTCGGCCACGTCCGCGATTTCGACGATTACTGGACCGACCTCCGCAGCTTCCACGGCAACATCCTGCTGCCCGATTGCCCCGCGCCCTACTACCTCGTCGGGCACTCGATGGGCGGGCTCGCCTGCCTCTATGCCGGGGCGCGCGACCGGATGATGTTCGAGCGCATCTTCCTCTCCGCCCCGATGGTGGCGCTCGATGGCCAGCCCTTCGGCATGGCCGGGATGGCGCGCCTCGCCGGCACGCTGTCGATGCTCGGGCTCGGGCGGCTGCCGATCGCCCGCCGGGCCGACAAGCCGCAATCGCAGCAGAGTTTCGCCGGCAACGCCGTGACCTCCGACCTCAACCGCTTCATGCGGACGGTGGAGGTGCTGAAGGCGCGGCCAGATCTCGAGATCGGTGCACCCACCATCCGCTGGGCGGCGAGCGCCTTCAGCGCCATGGCCGGCGCCGGAACCGACCAGTTCCCCGGCGCGGTGAAGATCCCCGTGCTGATGCTGGCGGCGGCCCGCGACGAGGTGGTGTCGACCGCGGCGATCGAGACGCTCGGCTTGCGCATGCGCACCGGCCGGCACGTCATCGTCCCCGGGGCCAAGCACGAACTGTTCCAGGAAACCGACCCGATCCGCGGCCAGGTGCTCGCCGCGTTCGATGCGTTCATCGGGGCCGGGATGGCTTGAGGGGGGGGCGCTGCGGCCGACCCCTCATCCGGCTGCCGCCACCTTCTCCCACAAGGGGAGAAGGCGAACACTTGGCGGCTTCCCTCCGCAAATCACCGGCGGCGAGGCTCCATCGCCTTCTCCCCTTGTGGGAGAAGGTGCCCGTAGGGCGGATGAGGGGTGGGCGAGAGTACCTCCGACCTTCAGCCCTTCAACATCGCCATCGCCGCCGCGTGCAGCTCCGGCGTTGCGGCCGCGACGCAGTTGCCGCCCTGTTCCGCCGGGCCGCCGTCCCAGGTGGTGACGACGCCGCCGGCGTTCTCGATCAGCGGGATCAGCGGGCAGATATCGACATTCTTCAGCCCCGCCTCGACCACCAGGTCGATATGGCCGGCCGCCAGCAGCGCGTAGCCGTAGCAGTCGAGGCCGTAACGGGTGGTGAGCACCGAGCGCTCGATGCGGTTCCACTCCGCCGTCAGGTCGCGCCCCTGGCGCAGGAACAGGTCGGGTGAGGTGGTGGTGAGCTTGGCCTTGCCGAGTTCCGTGACCGCGCTGGTCTTGAGCGGCAGGTGTTCGGCGCCCCGGTGATAGTGCGCTTCGCCGGGCAGGCTCATGTAGATCTCGCCGGTGAAGGGCTGCGCCATCAGCCCGGCGACGGCGCGGCCGTTGACGGTGAGTCCCACCAGCGTTCCCCACACCGGGACGCCGGTGACGAAGGCGCGGGTGCCGTCGATGGGGTCGATGATCCAGGCGTAGGGCGCGGTGCCCGTCTTGTCGTCCATTTCCTCGCCGAGGATGGAGTGATCCGGAAACCGCTCGCCCAGCAGGTTGCGGATCACCCGCTCGGCCTCGCGGTCTGCCTCGGTGACCGGGTCGAAGCCGTCCGTCCACTTGTTGTCCACCGCGATGCCCTGCCGGAAGCGGGGTAGGGTGATGGCCGCGGCGATCTCGGCGGCGTCGAGCAGGGTCTGGCGGACCAGGTCGGCTGAGAGGTCGCCCAAGGAGGCAACTGCAGGTGTATCGTTCATGCTCGGTTCCGGAATGGTTTGTGCTGTGGTTTCAGCGGGCTAGCGAACTGTCTGGGCAGATTTTCACGAATACTGCGAAAGCTGATTGATTCATTTTTGCAACAATGAGGCGACACCGACTGTTGAAGACTTGGCGTGACCTTGTCGAAGGCAGCAAATCAGTTCATCCCGGTAAGTGCATGATGGATGGGCAGCTCGAAAGCTGGACCACGACTTGGTCCCTGATCGACTGGCTGTCATCGTTTCCTCCCTTGACTGGGCCGCTTCGGCGGCCTTTTTTTCGGTGAGGCTCCCGCACAAATCCTAGTAGTGGCGAGTTTTGTCACGGCTGTGACCGACATGGCTTTGACGGTGCGCCGCTACTCGGCCGCGAACTTCTCGGTGGCGCTGGCGGGCGGCGCCAGTATCGCCAGGTCCAGTCCCACCAGGGCAACCAGAAACCGTTCGATCAGTTGCCGCATGGCAGCGAAGCCGTCGTTCTTTTCGAGCGTCACCTCGTTCATGTAGAGGTGACGGCTGATCTCGATCTGCAGGGCGTGGACGCCATGCTGCGGCCGGCCATAGGTGCGGGTGCAGAAGCCGCCGGCATAGGGACGGTTTCGGGCGACCCGCAAACCGGCGCCGGCAAAGATCATTTCCGCGAGATCGGCGAGCATCGGGGCACAGGTGGTGCCGTATCGGTCGCCCAGCACCACGTCGGGACCGATGCGGTCGCCGGTGCGGGCGAGGCGCGGCATCGAATGGCAATCGATCAGCACGGCCACCCCGAAGGCCGACCAGGCCTCGGTCAGCAGCTTCTGCAGTGTGGTGTGGTATGGCTGGTAGATGCCCTCGATCCGCATGCGGGCGTCATCGAGGGTCAGCCGCTCCTTGTAGATCGGCTTGTTCTCCGCCACCACGCGCGCCAGCGTGCCGAGGCCGGCTGCAACCCGGGGGCTGGTGGTGTTGAACCGCTCCGATAGCGGCTCGACGAACATCGTCGGATCGAGTTCCCACGGCTCGCGGTTGATATCGAGGTAGGCGCGCGGGAAGTGCGCGCGGATCAGCGGCGTGCCCAGGTGCGGGGCGCGGCTGAACAGTTCGTCGACGAAGGCGTCCTCGGACTGCCGGATCGACAGGTGGTCGAGGCGGGTCATGCGCAGGAAGCGCTCGGGGTAGTCCGATCCCGAATGACCCGAATTGAACACCAGCGGTGCGGTGAGGCGCCGCGGCCTTACCGTCTCGAACGCCGGCCTGTCCCAGTAGTCGGACTGCACCAAACTCTCCCTCGGGTGCCGAAGCACCTACCGCGCTTACTGTGCCGCGCAGCCGGGCGATTGTCCAGAATGCCGGGGCAGGGGGGAGTTCACATCATAATGGGGTGTTTCTCGGGGGTAGCAAACTTGCATTAAACATGACCAATTAGAGTCTGCCGCGGAAGAAATCCGAAGATGGGTGCCATGAAGCGCATATTGCTTGCCGAAGACGATAACGACATGCGCCAGTTCCTGACGCGGGCGCTCAAGACCGCCGGGTATGAGGTGGTGTCGTTCGACAACGGCAGATCCGCGTACGAGCGGCTGCGCGAGGAGCCCTTCTCGCTGCTGCTCAGCGATATCGTGATGCCCGAGATGGACGGCATCGAGCTGGCGCGTCGCGCCACCGAACTCGATCCGGACCTCAAGGTGATGTTCATCACCGGCTTCGCCGCCGTGGCGCTCAACCCCGATTCGGATGCGCCCAAGGATGCGTCGGTGCTGAGCAAGCCCTTCCACCTCAAGGATCTCGTGCACGAGGTCGAGCGGCTGCTGGCCGCCTGATCGCGATGGCCAAGGGGTTTTCCCGAAACCGGGGAATTCCCGCTTGACCCTCGGCGCGGTTTCATGGTGTATCCGCCTCCACGCGACGGGGGCTTCGGCCAGCGTCGATGGCGAAGATGGGTGTATAGCTCAGCGGGAGAGCACTACCTTGACATGGTAGGGGTCACAGGTTCAATCCCTGTTACACCCACCATCTCCGCCACGGGACCCCGCAAGTCCTTGCGTCATCGGCGAAATCGCCGGTGGGTTTCGGGTCCCAATGGACCCACGGATGGGTGCGTAGCTCAGCGGGAGAGCATCGCCTTCACACGGCGGGGGTCACAGGTTCAATCCCTGTCGCACCCACCATCCTTCTCAACGGGTCATTCCGCCACAGGCGATGCTCGTTGGTTCGTTTGTTCCTAAGCCAGAATGACCGCGTCTTTAGCGATCCGGCACTCGGGCATTGAATCGCCCGCTCGCGGTCAGCACCCGTAGCACCGGCCAGGCGTCTGCCGATAACGACACCCACCAGCGTTTCTTGCTCATCCGCCCCGGCCCCTCGTCGGTCTGCGCCGTTTCATCTTTCGATGGGTAAAGCTCGTACTCCTCATAGGGACGGTCCATATAGGCCTCGAACACGGTGACGCCTGCGACCTCGGCGCTCACCAGCGCGAAGCCCGTTTCCGGATCGGGGCAGACCGAGAGCACGCCGTCGACCCCGCCGCAGGCAAAGCCGATTTGCACCACCCGGTCCGGCACATACTCGAGCACGGTAAGCCGCACCGGTAGCGCCGGCTTGCCATCGTTGTCCAGGTGCCAGTCGGGAAAGGTTCTGGCGGTCGAAGCTAGGCTTTGGAGCATCGCGGACAGCTCCGGTCCCGTATCGGGAAAGGTGAACTCCTTGCCTCCGATGGCATCGCAAAAGTAGGGCCTCCGTTTCGGCGGTATCATGATCCTGCCTTCCTCTCTTCCCATTCAAGAGCAACACCTTTGCCATCCGAAGAGCGGTTTGGCCGCCAGGTCGGCCGTAGGATGGAGATCACGCATGCTGGGTGCTGCCATGATGACGATACTGGCGGCGGGTACTCCCGCCAACGCGAACAGCGACATCGAAGCGCCGGGTCCCAACGGGCCGTTGCGGGGAACGGCGATCCTGCCGAACGAGGCTACGCCGGTCGTCTTGATCATCCCCGGATCGGGCCCCACCGACCGGGATGGCAACAGCCCGCTCGGCGTGCGCGCCGCGCCGTATCGCCTGCTGGCGGAGGGCTTGGCAGGACAGGGTATCGGCAGCGTCCGGATCGACAAGCGCGGCATGTTCGGCAGCCAGGCTGCGGTGCCCGACGCCAACGCGGTGACTATCGGCGACTACGTCCGCGATACCGCGGCGTGGGTCGAGGCCATCCGCGCCCAGACGGGGACGGAATGCGTCTGGCTGCTCGGCCACAGCGAGGGTGGCCTTGTCGCACTGGCAGCGGCCGCGAGCGTGGACCATCTCTGCGGCCTGATCCTCGTCGCCACGGCAGGGCGACCACTCGGAGAGGTTCTGAAGGAGCAGTTGCGCGCCAATCCGGCAAATGCACCGGTGCTGGACGCGGCCTATTGGGCGATCGACGAGTTGTCGGCGGGGCGGCACGTCGAAGCAGCAAGCCTGCCGCCAGAGCTAGCGCCCTTGTTTGGTCCGGCCTTGCAGGGGTTCCTCATCAGCGCCTTCACGCTCGATCCCGCCGAACTGGCTGGCAAAAGCAGACTGCCGATGCTGATCCTCCAGGGGCAACGAGACCTTCAGGTCCCGGTCGGCGATGCAGAGCGGCTGAAACAGGCGGCGCCGGAGGCGACCCTGATTGTCCTGCCCGACGCCAACCATGTCCTGAAACAGGTCAATTCTGATGAGCGCGAGGCCAACGTCGCCACCTATTCCGCTACCGATCTGCCGCTTGCGCCCGGCGTCGTGGATGCCATTGCCGGCTTTGTGAAGTCACATTGAGACGGGTATCCCGCCATGATGGTGCCACCAGCTTGGCAGTGCCCCTGCTTCCAGGAACTGCGCGATCCGATCGACAGATAGGCCGTCCTGACAATCCCGCCGCGCGGCGGCACCCCCTGAGTGCTGCATCATTTGCGTTATCCGCTGTCGCGTCCCCGTGAACAAATTTCGACAGTCGGCCAATTGGCCTGCAATGTGCGGGTTGCCACAATTGGGGTTACCAACAAGTTGAGACAGCAATCATGCCCCAATTTGCAGCTGCGATAGATCGGCGAGCCCTGGCGATTCAGGCTGATCCAGGCGGTTGCTTGATGCAGCGGTGCAACAGTGGACACAGGAGTGGCAACAATCGGGCAGAATCTGTTTTCATTAAGTGGACGTCAATCAGCAGGGGGTTTAACTTCACTGCAGAATTCAGGAGGACATCCATGAACCGTATCGCTCTTACTCTACTGGCCGGCGCCGCTGCGCTCGGCTTCGCCTCGTCCACCCAGGCCGCCGATCTGATCGTCGACTACGCGCCGATGTCGCCGGGCGTCGTTGATGTCTCGGGTGACTGGGACGGCCCCTTCGTCGGCGTGTTCGGCGGCTACGGGATGGGTGACGCCGACCACGTGTCGGGCCCCGGCACCAACGATCTCGAACTGTCGGGCTGGCTGCTCGGCGTCAATGCGGGTGTGAATTTCACCCTGACTGAAGGCATCATCGCTGGTGTCGTTGGTGATATCGCCTGGTCGGACATCGGCGGGGAGATCACGGGCGGTGCCTTTGACGGCACCGAGCACACCATCAACTGGCAGGGTAGCGTGCGCGGTCGTATCGGCTTTGATGGCGGCGCGTTCATGCCCTACCTGACGGCTGGTCTCGCCTTCGCCAACGCCACGCGCCACACCGACTTGTTCGGCGGAGATGACGCCGATGCGACCCACATTGGCTGGACCGCCGGCGCCGGTGTAGAGGTTGCGGTGGCGGAAAACGTGTCGCTCGATCTTCAGTACCGCTACACCGATCTCGGTGAGCAGGAGTATGTCTGGCCCGATATCGCTGCGACCGATCCGACTATCGCGCTCACTACCCATGCTCTCACCGTCGGCCTGAACTTCAGCTTCTAAGCCCGACAGCTTCGGCATCCAGTCTTCCGAACCCCGCCCTGGCGAACGCCTTGGCGGGGTTCTGCTTTTCCGGCCCCGCCGATCACGACATTTCCATCGCCGCGAGTGGTTACCCAATCGTATACGCCGCGAAGCCCCGGCAGGCCGGGCGTTTCAGGCTGCACCAGTTGCCGGTGTCCCGTTCACACCCCGGAAAGGTAACCGGCGCGTAAAGGATTTATTCGCATTTGGAGCGGATTCATCACCCTCATAAGGCTTTTGTAACCGTGTTCCTTGGAGGCACTCATGAACCGCATTTCCCTTCTTATCCTCGCGGGCGCCGCCACCCTGATGTCCGCTTCGGCGGCCTCGGCGGCTGACTTGCTCATCAACCAGCCCGCGCCCAGCTACGGCGGCGACTTCGGCGGCAGCACCGGCGGCTGGGATGGCGCCTATATCGGCGGCTTCATCGGCTACGGCTGGGGCACGCTGGCCGGCGACGACTTCGACGTGATCGGCGTTCCCGAAATCGACCTCAGCGGCTGGACCGTCGGCGCCAAGCTCGGCGCGAACTTCTCGGTCGGCTCGGGCATCGTGCTCGGCGCCGAAGGCGACGTCGCCTGGGCGGCCATCGGCGGCTACGATGACGTCAACGATGCCGACTTCGACATCAACTGGACCAGCTCACTTCGTGGCCGCGTCGGCTACGATGCCGGCGCCTTCATGCCCTACCTGACCGGTGGTCTGGCGCTGGCTGGCGCCACCGCCAGCGATGCCGGTACCGACAACACCCAGACCCACTTCGGCTGGACCGCCGGCGCCGGCGTGGAAGTGGCCGCTACCGAGCAGATCTCGCTCGACCTCAACTACCGCTACTCGGACTACGGCCAGGCCACCTACAACGTCGGCAACGGCGACAGCGACCTCGACCTCAGCACGCATGCGATCACCGCCGGCGTGAACTTCAAGTTCTGATCGACGAAACGCTCAGCGCCTCAGCGGCGTGGTGCGCTTCAGACGGCCCGTCGGGTTCATCCCGGCGGGCCGTGCCCCATTGGCGGCCGTCGTCACGGATTTGTCACATCCGGCGGGCTCGACCTACTTGCCAAAGCAGACGAACGCGCCCACCTTGCTTTCATCGTCAACAGCGCAAAGGAGGTGGTCCAAGTGTCTCATCAGAAATCGTCGGTTTCGAAGGGTCCTGGAGTCTCCGGTAGCTCGGAGCAGCCTCTGGCCTAAGCGTAGGCACCTCGCCCTTGAGTGGGCAGGGATCGCTTCGAAGACCGCGAAATCGGGAAGGGTCGCCAAACGGCGGCCCTTCTTTTTTTGTCCGCCGCAGCGCAGCGGGGCGGGCGCTTTGCAATCGCCGCCGCAAACGACTATGTAGCGGCGTCCCTCATTCACGCGATTGCCATGAACGTCCACACCCCGGCCGCTGCCACCAAGCTTTTGCCCTTCCAGACGCGCCGGACCTTCGCGATCATCTCGCACCCGGACGCCGGCAAGACCACGCTCACCGAAAAGCTGCTCGCCACCTCGGGCGCCATCCAGCAGGCCGGGCAGGTGCGTCACCGCGCCAACCAGCGTGCCACGCGTTCGGACTGGATGGAGATCGAGCGGCAGCGCGGCATCTCGATCACCTCCTCGGTGATGACCTTCGAGCACCTGGGCCTCACCTTCAACCTGCTCGATACCCCCGGCCACTCGGACTTCTCCGAGGATACCTACCGCACGCTGACGGCTGTCGACGCCGCCATCATGGTGATCGACGTCGCCAAGGGCATCGAGGCGCAGACGCTGAAGCTGTTCGAGGTGTGCCGGCTGCGCGACATCCCGATCATCACCTTCGCCAACAAGGTAGATCGCGAGGGCAAGGACCCGGTCGAAATCCTCGACGAGATCGCCTCCACCCTGGCGCTCGATGTCTCCCCGGTGGTCTGGCCGCTCGGCGGCGGCGTCGATTTCAGGGGCATCGTCGATCTCACCGGCAAGGTGGTGAAGCGCCCGAACGGCGAAGTCTGGAAGACCTTCGAGAAGGTCGAAGACCTCAGCCGCGACAATGAGTTCGCCGTGGACCCGGTGATCATGGCCAGCCTCGAGAACCTCGAGCTGGCCCGCGCCGGCTTCCCCGAGTTCGACCACGAGATCTACCTCGCCGGCCACCTCACCCCGGTGATCTTCGGCTCGGCGCTGAAGTCGATCAGCGTGCCCGAACTGCTCGTCGCGCTCGGCACCTGGGCCCCCGAGCCGCGGCCGCAGCCGGCCGATCCCAAGCCGATCGAGCCGAACGACCCGAAAGTCTCGGGTTTCGTGTTCAAGGTGCAGGCCAACATGGACCAGAACCACCGCGACCGCATCGCCTTCGTGCGGCTGTCGTCGGGCACCTTCAAGCGCGGCATGCGGCTGAAAAACGTTCGCACCGGCAAGGACATGGCCGTCTCGAACCCGATGTTCTTTTTCGGCCACGACCGCGAACTGGCCGAGGAAGCCGTGGCGGGCGACATCGTCGGCATCCCCAACCACGGGGCGCTCAGCGTCGGGGACACGCTGACCGAGGGTGCCACCATCAAGGTGACTGGCATCCCGAACTTCGCGCCGGAAATCATCCGCCGCGTCCGCCTCGCCGACCCGATGAAGACCAAGCAGCTCGCCAAGGCGCTGAGCGACCTCGCGGAAGAGGGCGTGGCCCAGATCTTCCGCCGCATGGTCGGCGCCGATTACATCGTCGGCGTGGTCGGCCAGCTGCAGCTCGAAGTGCTGCAGGCCCGCATCAACTCCGAATACAACGTGCCGATCTCGTTCGAGGTGATCAGTTTCGAGCTCGCCCGCTGGGTCACCAGCGACGACAAGGCCGAGCTCGCCCGCTTCATTTCCACCCAGAAGCTGGAAATGGCCGAGGACAAGTACGGCGATCCGGTCTACCTGGCGCAATCGCAGTGGTGGCTGGGCCGGGCCCAGCGCGACTACCCGAAGATCGTGTTCCACACGACCAAGGAACGGCACTAGCTGTAGCCTAGCCTCCGGCCCGGTCGCTTTGGTCGAACGTCCACTTCCTGTTCTACCGTCATGCCGCTATCACTCCCGCCAACCAAGGGAGTGAAGCCATGAACACGCGCAAACTGGGCAAGACCGGATTCGAGGTATCGGAAATCGGGCTCGGTACCTGGCAACTGGGCGAGAGCTTCGGGCCTGTCAACGACGAGTCGGCAGCCGAAATCCTGAAGACGGCCCGCTCGCTCGACGTGAACTTCTGGGACACCGCCGACGTCTATGGCGGCGGCCAGTCCGAGCGCCGGATCGGCGCCTTCAAGGACAAGAAGGGCGTCATCGTCGCCACCAAGCTCGGCCGCAACGGCGAGATATTCCCCGGCCGCAGCGGCTTCAAGAAGGCGGCGGTGAAGGATAGCCTCGCGGGCTCGCTGAAGCGCCTCGGGGTCGAGACGCTGGATCTCGCGCAGCTCCACACCATCCCACCCGAAGTGCTCGCCGACGGCGAGATCTTCAACATCATGGACGACATGCGCGACGCCGGCATGATCCAGCACTGGGGGGCCAGCGTAGAAAGCGTCGACGAAGCCCTCACCGCCATGAAGGCCGATGGCTGCACCACGCTGCAGATCATCTTCAATCTGTTCCGGCAGGACTACATCACCGAGGTGTTCCCCACCGCGCAGAAGCGCAATGTCGGCATCATCGTCCGCCTGCCGCTGGCCTCGGGGCTGCTGTCCGGCAAGTGGAGCAAGGACCACCAGTTCGCCGACACCGACCACCGCAAGTTCAACGCCAACGGCGAGAAGTTCAATGTCGGCGAGACCTTCGCCGGCCTGCCGTTCGAGACAGGCGTGATGCTGGCCGACCAGCTCAAGCAGATGGTGCCCAAGACCGCGCCGCTCAGCCAGTTCGCGCTCAGGTGGATTCTCGACCAGCCGGCGGTCTCGACTATCATCGCGGGCGTCACCCGGCCGGACCAACTCCGTTCGAACGTGGATGCGATCCGGCTCGACCCGGTGGAGCCGGCGCTCGCCGAAGACCTCAAGGGCTGGTACGCCGACAAGGTGAAGCCGGCGATCCGCGGCAAGATTTAGGCCGCATCCCAGCGCCCGGCATGCAGCGCCCCGACCAGCGGTCGGGGCGCTTTCGTTTGGCGGCAAGTTTTCGTCGTGCGCACCAAATGGCCCGAAGTGACGGGAATTCGGCGCCTTTTTGGCGCCCAGATTTTTTTCGACTTGCTGCCCGCATCCTGACAACATCACCTGAGTATGTCTTGACGCTTCCTCACCGCATCGCGGCAAGTTTGTGTCGGATGAATAGTTGGTACGCCAAGAAATTCACGGCCGTGCTCACTGATGTTGTCCAAATAGTGGTGGATTTGACGGATGTGGAACGGATGGACTAGGTTCCGCCCTGCAAATCACGCAAGGAGAATTAATGTTCATTTTGAAATCGGGTGGCGTTGCCACCGCGATCGCCGCTATGATTTTGTCCGCCGCAACGGCCCCCGCCTTTGCCCAGGATGCTGACACCACCACCTGCGGCACGGATCGACAGATCGATATCGCCGAGATGAGCTGGCCGTCCGCGGCAGCACTCGCGCGCATTCACGCGACGATTCTCGAAAAGGGCTATGGCTGCAAGGTCGAGGTCGTTGCCGGTGATACCGTGCCGACGTCCTCGTCGATGCTGGCCCGCGGTACTCCGGCCATCGCTCCCGAGCTGTGGACGAGCGCCATCCAGGATCAGTGGGACCAGGCATCCACCGAGGGCAAGGTCGTTGAGCTGTCCAAGGCCATCACCGATGGCACCGTCGAAGGCTGGTTCATCCCGCGCTACACGCAGGAAGCCAACCCTGAACTGACGACCGTCGCGGCGGTGCTGGAGCATCCCGAGCTGTTCCCCGATCCCGAGGAATCCGGCAAGGGCCGCCTCTACTCCTGCCCGCCGGGCTGGGCCTGCGAGCTCTCCACGTCGGCGCTGTACGAGGCGCTCGACATGGAGGACAAGAACTGGAACCTGTTCTCGCCGGGTTCGGGTGGGGCGCTTGACGCCTCGATTGCCCGCGCCTTCACCCGCAGCCAGCCGATCCTGTTCTACTACTGGGGTCCGACCGCGATCCTGGGCAAGTACGATGCCGTGCAGATCGACCTCGGCGAGGTCAAGCCGGAGATCTACGCCTGCAACACCGATCCTGACTGCACCGACGCGCCGCAGGTCACGGCATACCCGTCGTCGCCGGCCATCGTTGGCGCCGCTTCGTGGGTCAAGGACGAGGCGCCGCAGATTGCCGACTACTTCTCCAAGGTTGGCCTGACCAACGCCCAGATCAGCGCGCTGCTCGTCTATGGCGACGAGAACAAGGCTGATGCTGCCGCTACCGCCGAGAACTTCCTCAAGACGGAAGAAGCGGTGTGGACCGAGTGGGTCCCGGCCGATGTCGCCGAAAAGGTCAAGGCCAGCCTGGGCTGAGCCAGTCATCCAGGGAGGCGTAGCCGAGGGCGGCCGGGACAACCGGCCGCCTTCTTGTATGTCACCCCTGTCATGGCGCCACGGCGCCCGTGCGAAACGGAGACAGTGATTGTTCCCGGAAATTATCGATACGCGGCCGTTGCGCCGCGCCATAGACGACAGCCTCACCTGGGTGGTCGCAAACTGGGGCGGGGCACTGGAAGCCGCCGCCTACCCGCTCCTCATGCTGCTGCGCGGCATCGAGGACTTCCTCGTTGCGGTGCCGTGGTGGGTCATCATCCTGGTGCTCGTTGGCGTCGCCTGGCTGGCGAGCCGGCGCTGGCAACTGCCGGCTCTGGTGCTGGGCGCCCTGCTGTTTCTCGGCGTGATGGACCTGTGGCGCGATGCCATGACGACCACCGCCCTGATGGTCGCCGCCACGCTGACCGCGGTGGTGGTCTCGATCCCCGTGGGCGTCTGGATGTCCCGGTCGACCCGCGTGCGCAACATGGTCGCGCCGGTGCTCGACCTCATGCAGACGCTGCCCAGCTTCGTCTACCTCATCCCGACCGTGATGATCTTCGGTCCGGGCAAGATTCCGGCGCTGCTGGCGACCATCGTCTACGCCGCGCCGCCGCTGGTACGGCTGACCGACCTGGGGCTGCGAAACGTCGACCCGGCCGTGATGGAAGCCACCCGCGCCTTCGGCGCTTCGCCGTCGCAGCGGCTGTTCGGCGTGCAGATTCCACTCGCCCTGCCCACCATCCTGGCGGGCGTCAACCAGACGACCATGATGGCGCTCTCCATGGTGGTGATCGCGTCGATGATCGGCGCCGGTGGCCTCGGCTACCAGGTGCTGCAGGGCATTGGCCGTCTCGAGGTCAGCCGCGGCCTGTTCGCCGGGCTCGGTATCGTGGCGCTGGCCATCATCTTCGACCGGGTCACGCAGGCGTTCGGGCGGCAGTTGCAGAGCCGGGTCGGCGTACAGGAGGCGGCACGATGAGCCAGGTTTCACCCACAAGCGACATCGCGATCTCCCTCAAGGGGGTGACCAAGATCTTCGGCAGCGATCCGGAGCGCGCCCTCGACATGCTGCGGCGTGGCGTCGGCAAGACCGAGGTGCAGGCCGAGACCGGCAACGTGGTCGGCCTCGACGATGTGTCGCTGGCGATCGAGCGGGGCCAGATATTCGTGGTCATGGGCCTGTCGGGGTCGGGCAAATCGACGCTCATCCGGCACGTCAACCGCCTGATCGAGCCGACTTCGGGCGAGATCATAGTCGGCGGCGACAACGTGCTGGAGATGGACGATGCGGCGCTCCGCAAGTTCCGGCAGACCCGCATCGCCATGGTGTTCCAGAAGTTCGCGCTGATGCCGCACCGGTCGGTGATCGAGAACGTCGCCTACGGCCTCGAGATCCGCGGCGTACGGCGCGAGGAGCGGCTGGAGCGGGCAGCGAAATGGATCGAGATCGTGGGGCTGAAGGGCTACGAGAAGACGCGGCCGCGCCAGCTTTCGGGCGGTCAGCAGCAGCGTGTCGGGCTGGCCCGGGCGCTCGCCATGGACACCGACATCGTCTTGATGGACGAAGCGTTCTCGGCCCTCGACCCGCTGATCCGCGCGGGCATGCAGGAACAGTTGCTGGAACTGCAGCAGTCGCTGAACAAGACCATCCTGTTCATCACCCATGACTTCGACGAGGCGCTGAAGATCGGCAACCGCATCGCCGTGCTGAAGGATGGCGCGGTGCAGCAGGTGGCGCATCCCGAAGAGATCGTGCTGAGGCCGGCCAACGCGCATATCGAGGAGTTCGTCCGCGATGTGAACAAGGCGCGCGCCATTCACGTGGGCACCATCATGGAGCGGGGCGCGTTCGAGGCCTGCGAACTGGCCGTGCCGGCGGGTGCGCGCTGCGAGGACGTGCTGCCGCTGTTCGCCGACCATCGGTGGGTCGGGGTCACCGGGGAATCGGGCGAGCAGATCGGTCGGCTCAGCGCCACGCAGGTGATCAAGGCACTGGCGCGCTACAGCGCAGCGCCGCCTGCTGCCGCGGTTGTGACTGAGGCGGCGTGATCGGATGGGCGGCGCAGGCTGGTTGCCCCTTCCATCCAGCGTCGCCCCTCCCTAGATTGGAGGAATAACTTCCCACCACCCGAGTACCCCCTTATGTCCGAACATCCAGCCTTCGAACTCGTGCGCGAGCAGCATATCGCGGAGATCAGTTCGCTGGCCCGGCTCTATCGGCACAAGCAGACCGGGGCCGAGGTGCTGAGCCTCATCAACGAGGACGAGAACAAGGTGTTCGGCGTGACGCTGAAGACCCCGCCCGAGGATTCGACCGGTGTCGCCCACATCCTCGAGCACTCGGTGCTCTGCGGCTCGCGCAAGTATCCGGTGAAGAAGCCGTTCGTTGAGCTGCTGAAGGGGTCGCTGCATACCTTCCTCAACGCCATGACCTTCTCGGACAAGACCGCCTATCCGGTCGCCTCGCAGAACCTCAAGGACTTCTACAACCTCGTCGACGTCTATCTCGACGCGGTGTTCTTCCCGCTGATCTCCGAGGACACGTTCCGGCAGGAAGGCTGGCACTACGAGCTCGACAACACCCAGGGGCCGATGGTGTTCAAGGGCGTGGTGTTCAACGAGATGAAGGGCGCCTATTCGTCGGCATCGGCCATCCTCGGCAAGCTCAGCCAGCTGTCGCTCTACCCGGACACGACCTATGGCGTGAACTCGGGCGGCGACCCCAAGGCGATCCCCGATCTCACGTACGAATATTTCAAGAACTTCCATTCGAAGTACTATCACCCGTCCAACGCCCGCGTGGTGTTCTACGGCGATGACGATCCGGCCAAGCGCCTCGAAATGCTCGAGGAGTATTTCGGTCAGTTCGACCGCATCGACCCCAAGGCCGATATCGCCATCCAGCCGCGCTGGAGCGAGCCGCGCCAGCTGCACGAGACGTTCGCCGCGAGCGAAGCCGAGATCGGCAAGAAGACCGCCATGGTGTCGGTCAACTGGATGCTCGACGAGGTCACCGACCCCGAGCTGATGCTGGGCCTCAACGTGCTCGAATCCGTGCTGGTCGGCACCCCTGCGGCGCCGCTTCGCAAGGCGATGATCGATTCCGGCCTCGGCGAGGGCCTCACCGGTTCTGGCTTCGCCGACGGCATCCAGCAGCCCTATTTCACCTTCGGCCTCAAGGGCATCGAGGACGATGCCGGCCCGAAGGTCGAGGCGCTGATCATCTCCGAGCTCGAAAAGCTCAGCGCCGAGGGCATCGATCCGCTGACCATCGAGGCAGCGATGAACTCCGCCGAGTTCGCGCTGCGCGAGAACAACACCGGCTCGTTCCCGCGCGGTATCGCGCTGATGTTCCGCTCGCTGGGCACCTGGCTCTATGGCGGCGACCCGCTGGTGCCGCTCACCTTCGAGGCGCCGCTCACCGGCATCAAGGAGAAGCTGGCGCGCGGCGAAAAGTACTTCGAGAGCCTGATCAAGACCCACATTCTCGACAACCGCCACCGCACCACTGTGCTGCTCACCGCCGATCCGGCCAAGGCCGCGGCTGAAGCCGCCGAGGAGCGGGCCCGGCTCGATGCGGCGCGGTCGTCCCTCGATGCGGACGGCGTCGCCGAGGTCGCAAGGCAGACCGAGCACCTCAAGGCCCTGCAGGAAGCGACCGACACGCCCGAGGCGCTGTCGAAGATTCCGGCTCTGACGCTCGACGACCTGCCGCGCGCCAACAAGGCCATCCCGATTGCCAGGGAAGACCTCGAGGGCATCGCCTTCTACACCCACGACCTCCCCACCAACGGCGTCATCTACCTCGACCTCGGCTTCGACCTGAAAGCCATCCCCGGGCGCCTGCTGCCCTACCTGCCGATCTTCACCCGGGCGCTGACACAGACGGGGACCAGCAAGGAAGACTTCGTCTCCCTCACCCAGCGCATCGGCCGCACCACCGGCGGCGTCGGCGCCTCGCGCTGGAGCTCCACTCGCCGCGATGGCGGCGGCACCGCCGCCTGGCTGTTCATGCGCGGCAAGGCCACCGCCGAGCATATCGGCGACCTGCTGGGCATCATGGGCGACGTGCTCACCGATGCGCGCTTCGACCATCGCGAACGCATCAAGCAGATGGTGCTCGAATCCAAGGCCGGCTTCGAGAGCGGGCTGGCAGGCAGCGGCAACGGCATCGTCTCGATGCGCGTGCGGGCCGGCTTCACCGAGGCCGACTGGCTCAACGAGACGCTCGGTGGCGTCAGCTACTACTTCTTCCTCAAGGAGTTGGTGAAGGAGATCGACGCCGACTGGGCCAAGGTGCAGGCGGCGCTCGAGGAGATCCGCTCGCTGCTCATCGGCCGCAGTAACATGGTCGCCAACGTCACCGCCGACAGCTTCGCCATCGCCGCGCTACGGCCGGAACTGGCGAGCTTCGTCAAGGCCATGCCGACAGGGCAGGGCGCTTCGAGCGAGGGCTGGGGCTTTGCCCCCGGTCCGCTGTCTGAAGGGCTCACCTTCCCGGGCCAGGTCAACTATGTTGCCAAGGGCGCCAACCTCAAGGCGCTCGGCTTCGTTTCCACCGGCGCCACCGCCGTCGCCATCAAGCACCTCAACACCACCTACATGTGGGACAAGGTGCGCGTGCAGGGCGGCGCCTATGGCGGCTCGTCGGGGTTCGACCCGTTCGCCGGCACCTTTGCCTTCACCTCGTATCGCGACCCCAACCTCACAGAGACGCTCGATGTCTATGACGGCGCGGCGAAGTTCCTCGAAGCCGGCGTCGGCGAGCAGGACCTGGTGCGCTCGGTCATCGGCGTCATCGGCTCGGTCGATACCTACCGGCTGCCCGATGCGAAGGGCTTCACCTCGCTGATCTGGGAGTTGTCCGGCGATACCGACGAGGACCGGCAGCGCCGGCGCGAGGAAATTCTCGGGGCCAGTAACGCCGACTTCAAGGCGCTGGCCGAAGCCCTCAACAAGGTGGCGCAGCACGGCCAGGTGGTGGTGCTCGGGTCGGAAGGCGCGATCAAGGCGGCCAACGACGAGCGCGGCAACTTCCTCAAGGTTACCAAGGTGCTGTGATGTCCGAACCGCGCATGATCGTCTGCCCGCATTGCGGGAGCACCAACCGGGTGGCCGGCGACAAGTCGCTGGCCGACGGCAAGTGCGGCAAGTGCCATGAAGCGCTCTTTGACGGTCATCCCGCCAATGTCGATGCGGCTACGTTCGACCGGCAGATCAGCCGGTCGGACGTGCCTGTCGTGGTGGATTTCTGGGCCGACTGGTGCGGGCCGTGCCACATGATGGCGCCGTCGTTCGAGGCGGCGGCGCGCACGCTGGAGCCGCGGATGCGGTTCCTCAAGCTCGACACCGAAGCCAATCCGCAGGTTGCGGCCCGCTACGACATCCGCGGCATCCCCAACCTCATCGTCTTCCGCCACGGCAAGGTCGTGGCGCAGAAGGCGGGGGCGATGGACGCGCGAACGCTGACCGCGTGGCTCGAGCAGTACGCGGGCTAGCGCGCCTCAGCTCCCCGATGGGCCGCCGAACATGTCGCCGCGGTTGATCGGCGTATACCGCTTCTCGTCGGTCGCGTTCAGCGACGACAGGATGCGGCCGAGCAACCCGCCCTCCGGCTTGCCGGCATGGTCCTTGGTGAGTTGCACCAGGTAGGCCGAGGTCGCGTCGAGCCGGTTGGCCATCAGCCAGGCGATGCGGAAGGTCAGCTCGGGATCGGTCTTGAGGTACTGCTGTGCATCGCGGATCACCCGCACCGTCGTCGGCTTTTCGGCCTGCACCGTGGCGGTGTTCATCGTCCCGAGCACCACCGACATCTCGCCGATCAGTGCGCCGGGCGTGGCGACCGTAGCGATCCGCACGCCGTCGCGCTCCACGGCTAGTTGCCCGGACTCGAGGATGTAGAGGTCGCCCCCCTCGAAACCCTGCCCGATCAGGATTTCGCCTGCCGCATAGGTGCGGCTGGGGTGCGCGGCGGCGAGGGAAAGCAGGCTCTGCATTATCAGCTCCGGTATGAATTTGGTCTGGCGACGGACTCTAGTGCGTCGAACTTGCCGCTACTAGTGTACCAAACGGACTTTTCGTGCGTTCAGCTTTACCGACTGACAGTATCCCGAGTGCCATGGCCGCCCCGTTCCTTGATCGTGACCTCCGCGTCATCCCGATCGACGCCTATATCGACCCGCCGCAACCGCGGGCCCGTGCGATCATCACGCATGGTCACGCCGACCACGCCCGCTCCGGCCACGGTGCGGTCCTCGCCACGCCCGATACCATCGCCATCATGAAGGTGCGCTACGGCGAGGATTGCGCCGGGCAGTTTCAGGCGCTCGAATTCAACACGCCGCTCGTCGTCGACGACGTCACCATCACGCTGGTTCCCGCCGGCCATATCCTCGGCTCGGCACAGGTGGTGATGGAGCATCGCGGCCAGCGCATCGTCGTCACCGGGGACTACAAGCGGCTGCCCGACCGCACGGCGCAGACGTTCGAGCTGGCCGAATGCGACCTGCTGGTCACCGAGGCGACCTTCGGCCTCCCGGTGTTCCAGCACCCCAAGCCGCTCGATGAAATCGGCCGGCTGCTGCGCTCGGTCGAAACCTTCCCCGAGCGCTCGCACGTCATCGGCAGCTACGCACTCGGCAAGGCGCAGCGGGTGATTGCGCTGCTGCGCGACGCCGGCTGGGACGCGCCGATCTACCTGCACGGCGCCATGATCCGGCTCTGCGAACTCTATGTCGAGCGGGGCATTCCGCTTGGCGATCTCCGGCCTTCGCTGGAGGTCAGCAAGGACGACCTCAAGGGCCAGATCATCATCGCCCCGCCCTCCGCCATCAAGGATCGCTGGAGCCGCCGGCTGCCCGATCCGGTGCTGGCGGTGGCATCGGGCTGGATGAGCGTCAAGCAGCGGGCAAAGCAAGGCGGCGTCGAGCTGCCGCTGATCATCTCCGACCACGCCGACTGGAACGAACTGCGCCAGACCATCGCCGATACCCGGGCCAGCAAGGTGTGGGTGACGCATGGCCGCGAGGATGCGCTGGTCTATCACTGCCAGCAGCAGGGGCTCGAAGCCGAGCCGTTGCGAATCGAGGCCTACGAGGATGGCGAGGAGGAGGTGGAATGAGAGCCTTCGCCGCGCTGATGGAAACCCTCGTCCTCACCCCCTCGCGCAACCGCAAGCTCGAGGCGATGGTGGAGTATTTCCGCTCGACCCCCGATCCGGACCGCGGCCTCGGGCTCGCTATCCTCACCGGGGCTTTGACGTTCAAGAACGTCAAGCCGGCCGGGCTGCGCGACATCGTGCTAGACGAAGTCGATCCGCACCTGTTCGCGCTGAGCTACGACTATGTCGGCGACCTGGGTGAAACCATCGCGCTGATCTGGCCCCACCATGGCGGCACCGAACCCCTGCCGTCGCTCAGCGACCTCGTCGAACTGTTCAACATGACCAGCAAGGCCGAGCTGCCCCGCCTGATCGGCTCGCTCCTCACCCGCGCCACCATCAACGAGCGCTGGGCGCTGGTGAAGTTCGCCACCGGCGCGCTGCGCATCGGCGTCTCTGCCCGGCTCGCCAAGACTGCGCTGGCCGAGATGAGTGGCAAGCCGGTGCAGGAGATCGAGGAAGTCTGGAACGGCCTCACCGTGCCCTATACCGAACTGTTCGACTGGCTCGACGGCCGGACCGAACGCCCCGACATCGACCACGCCTCGCGCTTCCACCCGCTGATGCTGAGCAACCCCATCGACGAGGAGAAGGACCTCGAAAAGCTCGATCCAAAGGATTTCGTCGCCGAATGGAAGTGGGACGGCATCCGCGTCCAGCTGATCGCGGCGCGCGGCAAGGTCTCGCTTTTCAGCCGTACCGGCGACGACATCGCCGACGCCTTCCCCGACGTCACCGGGGCGGTGTTCGGCGATGCGGTGCTCGATGGCGAACTGCTGGTCGGCCAGGAGTTCGACCCCGCGCCCTTCAACGACCTGCAGCAGCGGCTCAACCGCAAGACGGCGCTGGGCAAGCACCTCACCGCCTATCCCGGTTTCATCCGCGTCTACGACATGCTGTTCGACGGCAGCGAGGACATCCGGGCGCTGCCCTGGACCGAGCGCCGCGCCCGGCTCGAAACGTGGTTCGCGAACAACCCGCAAACCCGGCTCGACCTGTCACCGATCGTCCAGTTCGATGGTTGGGACCAGCTCGCCGAGATCCGTCGCAAGGGGGCAGCCGAGCATGGCCACGAAGGCGTCATGCTGAAGCTGCGTTCCTCGGTCTATGTGCCCGGCCGCCCGAAGGGCCTGTGGTACAAGTGGAAGCGCGACCCCAATGTCGTCGACGCCATCCTGATGTATGCCCAGCGCGGCCACGGCAAGCGCTCGAGCTTTTACTCGGACTACACGTTTGGCGTCTGGAAGGGCAACGAGATCGTCCCCATCGGCAAGGCCTATTTCGGCTTCACCGACGAGGAGCTGAAGCAGCTCGACAAGTGGGTGCGCAACAACACCGTCGCCAGCTTTGGTCCGGTGCGCGAAGTGAACAAGGAGCTGGTGTTCGAAGTGGCGTTCGATTCCGCCCAGCAATCCACCCGGCACAAGTCCGGCGTGGCGCTTCGCTTCCCCCGCATCAACCGGATACGCTGGGACAAGCCGGCAACTGAAGCCGCCACGCTCGACGATATGCAGGTCTTCCTTTCAGCCACCTGAGGCACGCGATGTCGCTCATGAACAACGACCGCAAGATCGCCGCGCTCGAAAAGCAGATGGCCGACGCCGTCGCCGCCGAGGACTATGAAGCGGCCGCCCGGTTCCGGGATGCAATCCAGGAGCTGCGCGGCGCCGTGCAGGCGAGCCAGCCGCCGCCGGGTTCGATGGGGCTGGGCACCAACGTCCCCGTCGTCGAGCCGCCCAAGGGCTGGACGCGGCCAAAGAAGCCGGACCTCATGACGAACGTGAAGGGTCGGAAGCGGTAGCTACTCCGCCTTCCAGCCGTTCGTGTCCTTGCGGATCGTCGTCGGAGTGGGCGCGTCGGGGTCCTCGGCGACCCAGGCCACCAGCGGCTCGGTCGCCACCGTGCCCTTGCGCATCAGCGCCACCAGATAATCGAGCGTCTCGCGCTTCGTCACGCCGAGGCCGCCGTCCTCGGGGGAAATGTCGCTGGCAATGTCCGGTGGCGATGTGGCCTTGGCTTTTTCCAGCGCTACGTCCCCATCATCGGCCAGCATCATGCGGATCACGATGATCTGACCCTTCACCCAGGCCGTGCCGTAGAGCGCTCCGGGTTCGTTTCCGGCCACCGACAGCAGGTAGCCGTTATTGTCGAGCGGCACGAAGCGCAGTGTCATCGAGTTATCGGCCGCGACATAGGCCTTGCCGGAAAGCGCATAGCTCACCGGAGCCTCCTCGGTGCGACGCCAGATGTCGTCGTCGCCCTGCTTGTAGCCATAAGCGACGAACGTCACGGGCAGTGGGCTCGACCCCTCATCGGGCCCAACCAACTGGGTCGGCGATGAGATCGTACACGCGGCAAGCGCTAGCGCTGCTGCGACAGCGACCAGATTCAGCAGGGAACGAAGCATTCAGGCGCCTTGGGCTAATCGGTCGTCCGCGAACTTCCGGATTTCCCGAAGCTCGGAGATTGTCGTCTGCAGGTCACCCAGTTGCTCTTCGAGCAGCTTCAGCCGCTCGTCGACCTTCTGGATCAGCAGGTTCACCTGAGCCGTCTGCGAATGCGCATCGTAGAGGCTGAGGTAATCCGAAATGTCCCGCAGCGAGAACCCTAGCCGCTTACCGCGCAGGATGAGGATCAAACGTGCGCGATCACGGCGGCGGAACACCCGCGTGCCGCCCACCCGCTCCGGCCGCAGCAGGCCCTTGGCCTCGTAGAAGCGGATGGCGCGGGTAGAAATACCGAACTCGCCGGCGAGGTCGGCTATGGCGAACAGGTCGCGTCCTTCCTGTTCAGGCCGATTCATTGGATTTCTTCCGTCCCTTGTAGTCCTCGCGCAGCTCCTTCTTGCTGAGCTTGCCGATCAGCGTTTTCGGCAGTTCGTCCTTGAAGATGATTTCCTTGGGCATTTCGATCTTGTTGAGGGTTTCGCCAAGGAACGCCTTGAGCTCGGCGTCGGTGGCGGTTTGCCCTTCCTTCAGCTTCACGTAGGCGACGGGCGCCTCGCCGCGATACTCGTCGGGTACACCGATGACGTTGGTCTCTTCGATCGCCGGGTGATGCATCAGCGCTTCCTCGATGACCCGCGGATAGACATTGAAGCCCGAGCAGATGATCAGGTCCTTGATGCGATCGACGAGGAACACATAGCCGTCTTCGTCGATATAACCGACGTCGCCGGTGCGCAGCCAGCCGTCCATGAAGGCGTGCCTGGTCGCCTCGGCGTCGTTGTAGTAGCCCAGCATGACCTGCGGCCCCTTCACCTGCAGCTCGCCGCGCTCGCCGAGCGGCACCAGCTTGCCGGTCTCGACATCGATGAAGCGGATGTCCGTACCCGGCAGCGGCTGGCCGATCGACAGCGGCTTTGATGGCACCGCCAGCGCCGCGCAGCACACCACCGGCGAGGCTTCCGTCAGGCCGTAGCCTTCGGCAAGCAGCGACTTGCTGACCTTGCTCCAGTTGGCGCGGACTTCATCCGAAAGCGGCGCACCACCCGACACGGTCAGCTCGATCGACTGCAGGTGCGGCATGGCCTTGTCGCCATGCTTGGCAAGGGCCTGGATCAGGGTCGGCACCGCGAACAGCAGGTTGGCGCCGGTGCGAGTCAAGGTGTCGAGGAAGGCCCGCATCTCGAAGCGCGGCAGCATGATCACCTGCACGCCGCCCGCGAGCGGCAGGTTCATGCAGGTGGTCATGGCGAAGATATGGAAGAACGGCAGCACCGCAACCACCCGGCTGGGCGGGTGAAACAGCTCCGGCCCCCAGAGGTTGATCTGGCTCACCTGCGCGGCAATGTTGGCGTGGCTCAGCATGGCGCCCTTTGGTACGCCGGTGGTACCGCCGGTATATTGCTGTACGGCGCAGTCGGTCGCCGCGTCGATGCTCACCGGCGTCGGCGCAAGCTTCAGCCCGACCAGGGCATCGAAATCGGTGATGCGGTCGGCAATCGGGCTGGCAGAGACCTTGGCGAGATCACCGGACTTGGCGATCTTGAACAGCAGCTTCTTGGTGCCGGGCAGGGCCTCGGGAAAGTTGCAGACGATGAGGTGCTTTACGTGCCCCTCGGCCACTAGCTTCTCGGCCTTCTCGAAGATCAGCTTGAGGTCGAGGGTGATCACCAGCTCGGCGCCGGCATTGCCGACGATGTGGCGCAACTCGGTGACCGTGTAGAGCGGATTGCAGTTCACCACGGTGCCGCCAGCCCTGAGGATGGCGTAGTAGGCAACCACGAAGAACGGCGTATTGGGCAGCAACAACCCCACCCGGGTGCCCTTTTTCACGCCGAACTTCTGCTGCAGCGCCCCCGCAAAGGCTTCGATCTGCCGCGCCAGGTCACGGAACCGGGTCTTCTTGCCGAGAAAATCCAGCGCGTCCGCGTCCGGCGTCGCCGCGCAGGCGCGAAGCACTTGTTCATGGACCGGCGTGGTATCGATCGCGACGTCCCAGGCGATACCGGGCGGATAGTGCGCTACCCAGGGTCGCTCATGCTCGGCTGAGTTGATGGCCATGTGTCCTCCTCCGGGATGTTCGGGCATCCCTTTGCTTGAAGACTGCCATCGGTTGACGTTAGCGTCAAACATACGACGCGAACTCGTGAACGGGCCGTGTCCCCGGCGGCGGCTACAGTCGATCGCTAACGTGTCCCTGCCGTATTCGGCGACCGGTTGACGTTAACGTCAACCAACCCTATCTTCAGCAGGGTTCGCTAGGTTGATTGCAGCCCGAAAAACCTGTCTGCAGGGGAGCAAGGCTGACGCGGCCGGTGATCCCGGGTCGAGAACTGTCTGGTCGAGGAGGACTGCGCATGTTTCCCATTCTGGCGCTCGTAGGGCTCATCGGCTTTGCCACCCTCGCCATGCGGCGGGCGCCGGTCTGGCAGTGGGCGGCGCTCTGGATCGTGCTGGCGCTCCTCAACCTCGTGATCCTCGAGCCCTTCGCGCTGGTCGTCAGCGATCCATTGCGCTGGCTGCTGGTCGTTCCGGGCCTGATCCTCGCACTGTTCGCGCTCAAGCCCGTCCGAAAGCTCATCCTCACCGGCCCGGCCTACGCGATGGTGAAGCGCATCCTGCCGCGCGTGTCGCGCACCGAGCAGGAGGCGCTCGACGCCGGCACGGTGGGCTGGGATGCCGAACTCTTCGGCGGCAAGCCGGACTGGAGCAAGCTGCTCGGGGTCCGCAAGCCCACCCTCAGCACCGAGGAGCAGGCGTTCCTTGCCGGACCGGTCGAGACCGTCTGCGCCATGATCGACGACTGGGATACCCGCCACAACCGCGCTGACCTGTCGCCGGAGGTGTGGGCGTACCTGAAGGAAAAGGGCTTCCTCGGCATGCTGATCGGCACCGAGTATGGCGGCCTCGGCTTCTCGGCCCAGGCGCAGAGCCAGGTAGTCAGCAAGATCGCCTCGCGCTCGATCGCTGCCGGTATAACCGTGATGGTCCCCAACTCACTGGGGCCCGGCGAACTGCTCGAAAAATACGGCACGCCGGCGCAGAAGGACAAGTATCTCGGCCGCCTCGCCAAGGGTCTCGAAGTGCCGTGCTTTGCCCTCACCGGCCCGCATGCGGGTTCGGATGCCGCAGGCATGCGCGATGTCGGTGTCGTCTGCTACGACATGTACGAGGGCAAGAAGACGCTGGGCGTCAAGCTCAGCTGGGACAAGCGATACATCACCCTCGCCCCGGTCGCGACGCTGCTCGGCCTCGCCTTCCACCTGCACGATCCCGACCACCTGATCGGCGAGGTCGACAGCATCGGCATCACGCTGGCGCTGGTGCCGGCGAAGCTGAAGGGCGTTAAGATCGGTCGCCGCCACTTCCCATCGCGCTCGGCGTTCATGAACGGCCCGACGCAGGGCCGCAACGTCTTCATCCCGATGGATTTCCTCATCGGCGGCACGCAGTATGCGGGGCAGGGCTGGCGCATGCTGATGGAGTGCCTCTCCACCGGTCGCGCCATCTCGCTGCCAGCCATCGGCACCGTGTCGATCAAGTACGCGCTGCGCGTCACCTCGGCTTATGCCCGAATCCGCCGCCAATTCGGCATTCCGGTTGGTGCGATGGAGGGCGTCGCCGAGCCGCTGAGCCGCATGGTGCGCTACGCCTATACCTACGAGGCCGCACGAGCGCTCACCGCCTCGATGGTGGACGAGGGGCAGCGTCCGTCGGTGCTGTCGGCGCTGCTGAAATACCGCACTACCGACGCCATGCGCGAGACGGTCAACGACGCCATGGACATCCACGGCGGCCGTGCCGTGCAGGACGGGCCGACCAACTACCTGTTCTCGGGCTACATGACGGTGCCGGTGGCAATCACGGTCGAGGGCGCCAATATCCTCACCCGCACCCTCATCACCTTCGCGCAGGGCGCGCTGCGGGCCCACCCCTATCTCTACAAGGAGATCGAGGCGGCGCAGAACACCGACCGGCGTGCCGGTATCGAGGCGTTCGATACCGCCTTCTGCGGCCATATCAGCTTCATGCTCCGCAATATGGCAGGCAGCTTCCTTCACGCCATCAGCTTCGGCCGCTTCGCCTCGACGCCGGTGAGCCACGAGATGTCCCGCTGGTACCGGCAACTGTCGCGCTACACGCAGAGTTTCGCGCTGGTCGGCGACTGGACCGTGGCCTTCCTCGGCGGCGACCTGAAGCGCAAGCAAAGCCTCTCCGGCCGCATGGCCGACATCCTCTCCGACCTCTACCTGCTCTCCGCCACGCTCAAGCGCTACGAGGACGACGGCCGCCTCGAGGCCGACCGGCCGGTGGTCAATGCTGTTGCACGCGACCACATCTTTGCCATCGAGCAGAACTTTGCGGCGGTGTTCGCCAACTTCCCCAACCCGGTACTGCGGAACCTGATGCGCGTGCTGGTGTTTCCGCTTGGTCGGCACGCCAGGCCCGCATCCGACCGCGCCACCTTCCGGCTTGCCCGGGCGGCGATGATGCCGGGCGAGTTCCGTGACCGGCTGACGAAGGGCGTCTACGTTTCCTCCGACCCCAAGGACATTACCGGCGTGCTCGAGGATACCCTGGTCAAGGTCATCAAGGCCGAAGAGATCGAGAAGAAGTTCATCCGCGCCAGCAAGAAGGGCATCATCGACCGCCGCCTCGACCGGGACGCCATCACCGATGCCGTCGACAAGGGTGTGCTGACCGAGGCCGAGGCGTCCACTCTCCGCCTCGCCGACCAGGCCACCGACCGGGCCATTCGCGTCGATGACTTCGAACCCGACGAACTTGGTTCGAGGCAGTTGAGGCGGGAGCGCCCGACGCTCGACGCGGCCGCAGAGTAACAGGAGATCCCCGACATGGCCGACACCCTGCCGCATCTCAAGCACTGGACGTTCAGCGTCGATTTCGAGGGCCTCGGCTGGCTCACCATCGACACGCCGAAATCCCCGGTCAACACGCTTAGCCGCGAGTCGATCACCGAGCTTGAAACCATCGTCACGGCCATCGAGGGTATGATCCCAGGCGGTGCGCTCAAGGGCGTCATCCTGCTGTCGGCAAAGGATTCCGGCTTCATCGCCGGTGCCGACGTCACCGAGTTCGACGACATGGCCGATCCGGGCGTGCTGACCGGGGCGCTCAACCGCACGCACCAGCTGTTCGACCGGATCGAGGCAATGAAGGTCCCGGTCGTCGCCGGCATCCACGGCTTCTGCCTTGGCGGCGGGCTCGAGCTGGCGCTCGCTTGCCGCTATCGCATCGCCGTCAATGACGATGCCACCCGCATCGGCTTCCCCGAGGTCAATCTCGGGATCTTCCCCGGCTTCGGCGGCAGCGGCCGCAGCATCCGGCAGGCCGGCCCGGTCGATGCGATGCAGATCATGCTCACCGGCAAGATGCTGCGGGCAAAGCAGGCGCGGGGCCTCGGGCTCGTCGACAAGCTGGTCCGCCATCGCGACAACCTGCGCTGGGAGGCCCGCAAGGCCGTCTTCCAGTCCCGCAGCAGCGATGGAGCGCCGTTCATCAAGCGCGCCGTCGCCATGGTACGCCCCGTCCGCAAGTACGTCGCCGACCAGATGCGAACCGAGGCCCGCAAGAAGGCCAATCCCGAGCATTTCCCGGCGCCGTATGCGCTCATCGACCTGTTCGAGGAGCACGGCAACGACTGGCGCAGGATGAAGCAGGGCGAGATCGCCCGGTTCGTACCCCTCATGGCCTCGCCCACCGCCGCCAACCTGCGCCGGGTGTTCTTCCTGTCGGAATCGCTTAAAAAGCAGGGCGTGCGCGGCGCGGAGAAGCCGGTGTTCCGTCGCGTCCATGTCGTCGGTGCGGGTGTCATGGGCGGTGACATCGCCGCGTGGTGCGCGCTGCGCGGCATGGGCGTCACGCTGCAGGATCTCGACATGGACCGGATCAAGCCGGCGCTCGACCGCGCCCGGTCACTGTTCAAGAAGCGGCTGAGGTCGAAGACGGAAATCGACAACGCCATCGCCCGGCTTGAAGCCGACGTCGCCGGCAAGGGGATTGCGCGCGCCGACGTCATCATCGAAGCAGTGGTCGAACGGCTCGACATCAAGCAGAAGGTGTTCGCCGACGCCGAGGCGCGGGCCAGGCCCGGCGCCATCCTCGCCACCAATACGAGTTCGATCGAACTCGAACGCATCGCCGAGGGGCTGAAGAACCCAAGCCGCCTCATCGGGCTCCACTTCTTCAACCCGGTGGCGCAACTGCCGCTGGTCGAGGTGATCCGCAGCAAGTTCAACACCGACCTCGACATTGCCGGCGGCGCCAGCTTCGCGCTCGCCATCGGCAAGTCGCCAGTGGTGGTGAAGTCGGCGCCCGGCTTCCTCGTCAACCGCGTCCTGATGCCCTACATGCTCGCCGCCGTGCAGCGGGTGGAAGCGGGCGCGAGCAAGGAGCAGATCGATGCGGCGGCCGTCGCCTTCGGCATGCCGATGGGCCCCATCGAACTGATGGATACGGTCGGGCTCGATGTCGGCAAGTCAGTCGCCGAGGAACTCGGCAGCCCGGTGCCCGAAGGCAGCCAGTTCGCCCGGCTGATCGCCGAGAAAAAGCTCGGCCGCAAGACCGGGCAGGGGTTCTACACCTGGACCGACGGCAAGGCGGTGAAGGGCGAGGTTCCGCCGCACCCTGACCTCGCCGCCCTCGGCCGCGAACTGATCCAGCCGCTGGTCGATACCACCGAGATCGTCGTCGGCGAGGGCGTCGTCGCCTCCGCCGACCTCGCCGATATCGGCGTCATTTTTGGCACCGGGTTCGCGCCGTTCCTCGGTGGTCCCATGAAAGTGCGCAAGGACGGGAGGGCCTGATGGCTGAACTTCGCAAGGTCGCCATTGTCGGCTCGGCTCGCATCCCCTTCACCCGCGCCTATACCGGCTACGCCAACGAGAGCAACCTCACGATGCTCGGCGCAGCTCTCGCGGGACTGGCAGAAAAATGTGGCCTACGCGGCGAAACAATAGGCGAAGTTATGGCCGGCGCGGTGCTCAGCCACAGCCGTGACTTCAACCTCAGCCGCGAAGCCGCCCTCGATGCCGGGCTGTCGCCGCGCACGCCGGGCACCAATATCCAGATTGCCTGCGGCACCTCGCTGCAGGCGGCGCTGATCCTCGGCGCCAAGATCGCCACCGGCGAGATCGACAGCGGCATCGCCGCCGGCACCGACACGGTCTCCGATGCCCCCATCGTCTTTGGCGACAAGTTTCAGCATCGGCTCAGCGCCCTCAACCGGGCGAAGACGGTCGGTGCAAAGGCCGCCGCCTTGAAGGGCTTCAACCTTGGCGAACTCGCCCCTGTCGCCCCTTCGACGCAGGAGCAGCGCACCGGTCTCTCCATGGGCCAGCACTGCGAGCTGATGGCGCGCCAGTGGGGCATCACGCGCGAAGAACAGGACGAGCTGGCGTTCAAGTCGCACCTCAACGCCGCCCGAGCCTACGATGACGGCTTCCACGACGACCTCGTCATCCCCTTCGCCGGCGTGCTGCGTGACAACAATGTCCGCCCCGACACCAGCCTCGAGAAGATGGCGACGATGAAGCCGGCTTTCGACAAGCAGAGCGGCAAGGGCACGCTGACCGCTGCCAATTCCACGCCGCTCACCGACGGCGCCGCGGCGGTGCTGCTCGCGTCCGAGGAATGGGCGAAGGCGCGCGGCCTGCCCATCCTCGCCTACCTGACGGTGGGCCAGGTCGCCGCCAACGACTTCGCCCATGGCGAGGGCCTGCTGATGGCGCCCACCATCGCGGTCAGCGAAATGCTCCGCCGCTCCAATCTGAGCTTCGCGGACATCGATCTGTTCGAGTTGCACGAGGCCTTCGCCGCGCAGGTGCTCTGCACCCTCAAGGCCTGGCGCGACCCGGATTACAACCGTACCGTGCTCGGCCGTGAGACTGCGCTCGGCGAGATCGACCCTGCGAAGATCAACGTCAGGGGCTCCAGCCTCGCCTACGGCCACCCGTTCGCCGCCACCGGCGCCCGCATCCTCGGCCTCACCGCCAAGCTGCTGCAGACCGAGCAGAAGCAACGCGCCCTGATCTCCGTCTGCACCGCCGGCGGCATGGGCGTCGCCGCACTGGTCGAGCGGGCGGCTTGAGCTGCAAGGACTTCTGTCCTATGTTTGCTCGGCAAGGAGTCTGTCATGACCGAAGGCAAGAAGCTCGACCCGCTGATCTACGAACACGAAACTGAAGAAGAAGCCGCTTCGTACGACAAGTGGTTTCGCGAGAAGGTGCAGGCCTCGCTCGACGATCCGGGCGAGGGCATCCCGCATGACGAGGTGATGCGCCAGACGGACGAGGTTATCGAGGCTGCTGCGGCTCGCCGTGGCGACAAGCCAGTGACCAACGCCTACGATCCATTGATTTCAGAGTTCGACAGCGCAGAAGCCGAGGCCGGCTACGAGAAATGGCTCATTGCCCGGGTCGAGCGCTCGATTGCCGACCCGCGCCCGTCGATACCTCATGCTGAGGTTGCCGCTGGGGCTGAGGCCATTATTGCTCGCGCCGAAATGCGTCTGAAGAAGCTTGCATGACATGCCGGAGGTCATCTGGCGCCCCGAAGCACAAGCTGCTCTCTACGATCTGGTCGCATACATCTCGGAGCACGACCCGGCGGCGGCTCGGCGCATACTTCGGCGCATCCTTGAGAGCATGGAGCCGGCGCGAGTTTACCCGAACTTCGGGCGGATCGGCCGAGTTTCCGGCACGCGCGAGGCCATTGCGCATCCAAACTACATCGTCATCTACCGGGTGCAGCCAAACGCGGTGGAGGTCATTGATGTCGTCCACGCCCGCCAGCAATACCCCTGGCACCCCTGCGTTCTCTCGGCGTTTCCACACCGGTTGACGCATACGTCAATCCGGCTTGTCAGGCTTTCCGCCTTGCCATAGGGTCCGTACCCAATCCGGCGGTTCCGACCAGTCCGGCCAAGAATAAGGGCACCACGTTCTCGAAACCTGGGCCTGTCAGGGAATGTCTTTCACGGAGATGGGACAACAATGAAAAATCAAAACCTTATCGCGGCCTTCGGGCTCGCCGCCCTGCTGGCGTCGTCGGCATTGAGCACCGGCGCGCTCGCCGCCCAGGTCCCCGAGGGCACCACGCTCGCCGCCGAGCAGGTGTTCAAGTATCGCGTGCTCGACAACATCAACGCGCTCGACCCGCAGATCGTCGAGGATGTCGAAACGTCCTCCGTCGTGCGTAGCCTGTTCGAGGGCCTCTATAACAGCGGCGCCGACGGCAACCCGGTTCCGGGCGTCGCCGAGAGCCACACCGTCAACGAAGACAACACCGTCTACACCTTCAAGATCCGCGACACGGCCAAGTGGTCGAACGGCGATCCGGTCACCGCTGGCGACTTCGTCTACGCCTGGCAGCGCGCCGTCGATCCCGCGACCGCCTCGAACTACGCCTACTTCGTCGGCCTCGTCGGGGTCGTGAACGCCGATGACATCGTCGCCGGCACCAAGACGCCCGACCAACTGGGCGTCAAGGCGATCGACGACAAGACGCTCGAAGTCACGTTGAGCTTCTCGAGCCCCTGGTTCGTCCGCAGCCTGTCGCATGCCACCCTGTTCCCCGCCCCCAAGGCGGTGGTCGAGCAGTTCGGCATCGAGTGGACCAAGCCCGAGAACATCGTCGGCAACGGCGCCTACGTGCTGACCGAAAACACCCCCGGTGAGCGCGTCGTCGCCAAGCGCAACCCGAACTACTGGGACAACGAGCACACCGTCATCGAAGAGGTGCAGTGGCTCACCATCAACGACGAGAACCAGGGCCTGACCCGCTGGCGCGCCGGCGAAGTCGACCAGACCGACGTGCCCGCCGGCCAGTATCCGGCGCTGAAAGCCGAGCTGCCCGACAACACCTACTCGGTGCCGCAGTTCTGCACTTACTACTTCAGCGTCAACATGACCGACAAGCAGCCCAACGAGGGCCTCAAGGACGTCAAGGTACGCGAAGCGCTGAACCTCGCCATCGATCGCGACGTGATCGTCAACGGCGTGCTGCAGGGCGGCCAGACCCCGGCCTTCTCGTTTGCCCACCCGTTGACCGCCGGCTACACCATGCCGGAGATCCCCGCCTCCACCATGACCCAGGCCGATCGTGACGCCAAGGCGGTCGAGCTGATGACCGAAGCGGGCTACGGCAAGGACAAGCCGCTGACCATCAACTACATCTACAACACCTCGGAGGCGCACAAGAAGATCGCCACGGTGGTCAGCCAGATGTGGAAGGAAAAGCTGGGCGTGAACATGTCGCTGGCCGACATGGAGTTCCAGACCCTGCTCGACACCCGTCACTCCAAGACCTACGAACTGGCGCGCAACGCCTGGTGCGGCGACTACAACGAAGCCTCCACGTTCATCTCGCTGCACGACTCCAAGTCCGAGCAGAACGATCAGGGCTATGCAAACGCCGACGTCGACAAGTGGCTGGCAGAGGCGAAGCTGGCTTCTGACCCGAACCCGCTCTACGCGCAGGTCGAGCAGCAGGTGGCGACGGACGTCGCGATCATGCCGATCTACTTCTACGCCAAGGTGTTCATGCAGTCGTCGAACGTGAAGGGCTGGCCCTTCGACGACGTCGAGCAGAACTGGTACGCCAAGGACATGTACAAGGTCGCTGAGTAAGCTCGGTCACCGGCGCCCCGCCTACAGGCGGGGCGCCCCTTTCCTGCGCCCGGCACTGCCGGCCGGACATCATCCATGATCGCATTCATCCTCCGCCGCCTCGCCGTGGCGATTCCGACCTTGCTGGTCCTCATCGTCATTTCCTTCATCCTGATGAAGGTAGCGCCGGGTAATCCGTTCGCCGGCGAAAAGAGCGTACCGCAGGCCGTGCTCGACAACATCTTCGCCCGCTATGGCCTCGACAAGCCGGCCTGGCAGCAGCTGGTGGAATACGTCTACAACGTCGTCTTCCGCTTCGATTTCGGTCCGTCGTTCCAGTACCGCGACCGCACCGTCAACGACATCATCGCGCAGGGCTTTCCGGTGACCTTCACCTATGGCGCGTGGGCCTTCCTCGCCGCCAGCCTCATCGGCATCGCGCTCGGCGTGGTTGCAGCCGTCAAGCAGAACAGCTGGCTCGATTACCTCGCCGTCGGCTTCACCATCGGCGCGCAGGTGGTGCCGAACTTCGTCATGGCGCCGATCCTGGTGCTGGTGTTCACGCTCTGGCTCGGCTGGTTGCCGGGCGGTGGCTGGAACGGCGGGCACTGGTCCAATGTCGTGCTGCCGGTGATCGCGCTAGCCACTAGCTACCTCGCCAACATTGCGCGCATCACGCGCTCGTCGATGCTCGAGGTGCTGAACTCCAACTACATCCGCACCGCTCGCGCCAAGGGGCTGCCGAGCCATCAGGTGATCATCAAGCACGCGCTGCGCCCGGCGCTGCTGCCGGTCATTTCCTATCTCGGCCCGGTCTTTGTCGGCATGGTCACCGGCTCGGTGGTCATCGACCTCTACTTCTCCACCGGCGGCATCGGCCAGGCCTTCGTCAACAGCGCGCTAAACCGGGATTATTCCACCATCCTCGGGATCACCATCCTGCTGGGTGCGCTGACCATTACCGCCAACCTCGTGGTCGACATCCTCTATGCGTGGATCGACCCGAAGATCAAACTCTAGCGGGAGGCACCATCATGCTTGCTGATCGTCGCCTTATCGCCGCCGAGGGCCTGGCCAAGGGCGTAGCCGAACCCGCCAAGGGCCGCAGCCTTTGGATGGACGCGGCCCGCCGCTTCCGCCGCAACACCGCCGCCTTCACCAGCCTGATCGTCCTGCTGACCGTCGTGGCGTTCACGCTGGTCGGCCCGTTTATCGCCCGCTGGTCGATCGAAACCATCGACTGGTCCGTCGTCGGTTCGGTGCTGAGTAAAGGCATGCCATCGATCGAGACCGGGCACTATTTCGGTACCGACGAGGTCGGTCGCGACCTCTATTCGCGTGTCATCCAGGGCACCCAGGTGTCGCTGATGGTCGGCATGGTCGGCTCCGGCATCGCCGTCATCGTCGGCACGCTCTATGGCGCAACCGCCGGCTATTTCGGCGGGCGGATCGACAGCGTGATGATGCGCTTCGTCGATATACTCTACTCGATCCCCTACATGTTCATCCTGATCCTGCTGCTGATCATCTTCGGCCGCTCGTTCATCATGCTGTTCGTCGGCATCGGACTGATCTCGTGGCTGGGCATGGCGCGCGTGGTGCGCGGCCAGACCATGGCGCTGAAGCACCGCGAGTTCGTCGAGGCCGCCATCGCCACGGGCGCCAAGCCTGCGGCGGTGATCCTCCGGCACATCGTGCCCAACCTGCTCGGCATCGTGGTCGTCTATGCGACGCTGCTGGTCCCCGAGATGATCCTGCTCGAATCCTTCATCTCATTCCTCGGCCTTGGCGTGCAGGAGCCGAACACGTCGCTCGGCGCGCTGATCAGCGAGGGCGCGCAGACCATGCAGTACGGCACGATCTGGCAACTGGCCTTCCCGCTCTTCTTCTTCGTGGTGATCCTCTTCACCTTCTTTTTCGTGGGTGACGGGCTGCGTGACGCCCTCGACCCCAAGGATCGTTGATGCCGCCTGTCCTGACCGTTTCCGACCTGAATGTCCGCTTTGCCCTGCACCAGGCCGAAGTCACCGCCGTCTCCGACCTGAGCTTTTCGCTCGAGCCCGGCGAGACCCTCGCCGTGGTTGGCGAGAGCGGCTCGGGCAAGAGCCAGGCCTTCCTGTCGCTGATGGGGCTGGTGGCGAAGAACGCCACGGTCTCCGGCCGCGCCATGCTCGGCGACGTCGACCTGCTGGCCCTCGGGCACTCCGACCTGAACCGCTATCGCGGCAAGGACATCGCGATGATCTTCCAGGATCCGATGACCTCGCTGAACCCCAGCCTCAGGGTCAAGGCGCAACTGGCCGAGGTGCTGGTGCGGCATCAGGGCTACACGCCCGAGCAGGCCATCCGCGCCGCCATCGAGATGCTGGAGCGGGTCGGCATCCCCGAGCCGGTGAAACGCGCCAATGCCTATCCGCACGAGCTGTCGGGCGGCATGCGGCAGCGCGTGATGATCGCCATGGCGCTGCTCTGCAAGCCCAAGGTGCTGATTGCCGACGAGCCGACCACGGCGCTCGACGTGACGGTGCAGGCGCAGATGCTCGACCTGTTCAAGAACCTCACCACCGAACTGGGCACCGCGCTCGTCCTCATCACCCACGATCTCGGCGTCGTCGCCGGCATTGCCGACCGCATGATGGTGATGTATGGCGGCCGCTGCGTCGAGAAAGGTCCGACTGACGCGCTGTTCTACGATCCGCGCCACCCGTACACGCTGGGGCTGCTGCACTCGACGCCGCATGTGGCAAAGCGCGCCCGGCGGCTCGATCCGATCCAGGGCCTGCCGCCCAGCCTCGAGCACCTGCCGCAGGGCTGTGCCTTCCATCCGCGCTGCGCCTTCCGGCTCGAGCGCTGCTTCGCCGAGCGGCCGCCACTGCTGCCGGTCGAGGAGGCGCATGAGAAGGCCTGCTGGTACCAGGGCGAACTCAACTACGAGGAGGTCGCATGATGCAGGCCCCAGTCGATAACGCCCCCGCCGAAGACCTGATCCGGGTCGAGAACCTCTCCAAGCATTTCTCGATCAGCGCCGGCATGTTCACCAAGCCGCTGCAGCTCAAGGCGCTGCAGGATATCTCGTTCACCGTGAAGCGGGGCGAGACGCTCGGCATCGTCGGTGAGTCGGGTTGCGGCAAGTCCACTCTGGGCCGCTGCATCCTCCAACTGCTGTCGCCCGATCAGGGCCGCGTCATGTGGCTGGGACAGGATATTGCGGGGCTGCCCGCCGAAGAGATGCGCAAGCACCGCAAGGACCTGCAGATCATCTTTCAGGATCCGCTGGCCTCGCTCAATCCACGCATGACGGTAGGCGAGATCATCGCCGATCCGCTGCGCTCGCTGATGCCGGAACTCAAGGCCAAGGAGCGGCGCGATCGCGTCATCCGCACCATGGAGGCGGTCGGCCTCTTGCCCGAGATGATCAACCGCTACCCGCACGAGTTCTCGGGTGGGCAGGCGCAGCGCATCGGCATCGCCCGGGCGCTGATCACCGAGCCTAAGCTCATCGTCTGCGACGAGCCGGTCTCCGCCCTCGATGTGTCGATCCAGGCGCAGATCCTGAACTTGCTAGCAGACCTCAAGGACAAGTTCGGGCTGACGCTGGTCTTCATATCGCACAACCTGAGCGTGGTGCGGCACGTCTCCGATCGCATCATGGTCCTCTACCTCGGCCGCATCGTCGAACTCGCCAGTGGCGACGACCTCTACGACCAGCCCAGGCATCCCTACACCCGGGCGCTGCTCACCGCTGTGCCGATTCCCGACCCGAAGCTGGCGCGGCAGCGCAGCATCGACGGCCTCGTCGGTGAAATCCCGTCGCCGATCAATCCGCCATCCGGCTGCACATTCCGCACCCGCTGCCGCTATGCGCTGCCGATCTGCGCCCAGCAGCGACCCCCGCTGGAGGACACCGGAACGCGCATGGTGGCCTGCCACCGCTGGCAGGAACTGGAGTTGCAGGCAGGGGCCTGAGGGCAGGTCCCGCTCGCTGCCGATCCTTCATCCGGCTGCCGCCACCTTCTCCCACAGGGGGAGAAGGCGATGGAATCGCCGCGCCGATGGTGAAGAGGGGAAATCGCGGAGTGTTAGCCTTCTCCCCTTGTGGGAGAAGGTGCCCGAAGGGGGCGGATGAGGGGGCGCAACCGCAGGTTGCGCCGCATCCTTGCCTACGACGCCTCGTCCTTCGCCGTATCCGCCTTGCTCCGCCGGTCGCCGCCCTTGAACTCGGCCTTGCGGCGACGGCGGTCCGGGCCCCGGTAGCCACCGCCTTCGACGAACTCGCGTGGGGCACCGAAGATCGAGTTGAGGCGCGATTCCACGTGAATTGCCGCAAACGGCTTGCGCAGGAATTCTGTCACGCCGGCATCGCGTGCTGCGAGGATGCGTGAAGCCTCCGGTGCGGACGACATCATTACCACTGGTGTCGTCCGGTTCAGGTTGCCCTCGTTGGCGCGCAGGGCCCGGATAAGCTCGACGCTGTCGGTGGGACCGAGTTCGTCATCGAGCAGGATAACGTCAAACCTGCGGTTGGTCAGTGAGCCGAGCGCTGCCTGCGAACTTTGCACTTCCTCCACCGCGTGCACCTTCAGGTGGCGCAGCATCTGGCCGATCAGCGATCCCATGTGCGGGTTGGGATCGCAGACGAGGACGTCAAGCTTGGCGAAGCTCTGCTTCTGCATGGGAAAGTGGCCGGTATCGACGCGTGCTTATGGGCGGCCGATCATCGCCTGCCCAGCTTGCTGCCCGGTTAACCGAAGTGCCGGAACGCCGGCTGATTTGGGGCCGTGAGCAGGGTGGGGAACGGGTAATTTCCCTTTGACAGCCTCGGTCTTTCCCTTTAGTGACAGGGCCAATTCGAGGGCGCGGCGCGCCTGTTTTTGTTTCGACCGAGGTCCCAATGAAGGTTGCAAATTCGCTCAAGGCTCTGATGGGTCGCCATCGTGCCAACAAGCTCGTCCGCCGCCGCGGCCGTGTCTACATCATCAACAAGGTCGACAAGCGCTACAAGGCGCGCCAGGGCTAAGCCCGGCAGCAAGGTCGATCAAGTTTCAAGGCCCGCCTCGGCGGGCCTTTGCTTTTGTGCTCGCAGCTGCCTGAGACTCAACCCGGGACCGACGGTGAATCGCCGGCCCGGGACCTCGAGACTTGGCAGGATCAGGCTTCGCCGGCGAACGAGGCGATGATCCGCAGCCACGAGCGGATGCCCTTGTGGAAGCTCGACAGGTTGTACTTCTCGTTGGGCGAGTGGATGCGGTCGTCGTCGAGCGCGAAGCCGATGAGCAGCGTGTCGAGCCCCAGGATGCGCTTGAACTCGCCCGCTACTGGGATCGAGCCGCCCGAGCCGATCAGCGCCGTCTCGTTACCCCATTCCTGCTGCAGCGCCTTTGCCGCCTTGGCGACGAACGGGCCGTAACTGGGCACTGTCACTGCCGGGCTGCCGCCGTGGCCGTGGAAGGTCACGGTCGCGTCGGGCGGCAGGCGGTCGGTGACGTGCTTGCGGAAGGCGGCGCGGATCTTGTCCGGGTCCATCTCCGACACCAGCCGGAAACTGATCTTGGCGCTGGCCTTGGCGGGGATCACCGTCTTGAAGCCGTCGCCGGTATAGCCGCCGATGATGCCATTGATCTCGCAGGTCGGCCGGGCGCGCGTCTGCTCGAGCACGCTGCGGCCCTGCTCGCCGGCCGAGGTGGTGAGTCCGGCGCCGGCCATGAAGGCCTTCTCATCGAAAGGCAGGCGCTGCCACAGCGCCGCCACGTCGGCCGGCAGCTCCTTGACGTCGTCGTAGAAGCGCTCGATCGCCACGCTGCCATCGGGGTTGCGCAGCGAGGCGATGAGTTCGCTCAGCACCTGGATGGGGTTGCGCGCCGCGTTGCCGAACATGCCCGAGTGCAGGTCATGGCTGGCGCAGCTGATCTCGATCTCCTCTGCCACCATGCCACGCAGCATGGTCACGATCGACGGGGTAGTGGGATTCCACAGGTCGGTGTCGCAGACCAGCGCCACTTCCGCCACGCCGAGCTCATCCTTCGCCGCCTCGAGGAACGGGCGCAGGCTCTTGCTGCCCGATTCCTCCTCGCCCTCGAAGAACAGCGTCACCTTGAGCGGCAGCGCGCCATGGACGGCCTTCCAGGCCCGGCAGGCCTCGACGAAGGTCAGCAACTGCCCCTTGTCGTCCGAGGTGCCGCGCCCGACGATATGTGTCTCGCCGCTCGCCTGCTTGACCAGCTGCGGCTCGAACGGGTCGGAGTGCCAGAGGTTCAGCGGATCGACCGGCTGCACGTCGTAGTGGGCGTAGAACAGCACATGCGGGCCATCGGCCGCCGTGTCGTGCGCCACCACCATGGGGTGGCCGATGGTGTCGCGCACCGAGGCATCGAAGCCGAGTTGGTTCAGGTCGGCACTCAGCAGTTCCGCCGCCTTGCGCACTTCCCCAGCATATGCCGGATCGGTGGAGATCGACTTGATCCGCACCAGCGCCTTCAGCCGCTCGAGGCTCTCCTCGATATGGGCATCGGCGTGGGCGAGAGCGGCATCGAGCTTGGACATGGTCAGTTCCGTTTGGGCAAAAGCAAGTGGCCGGGACATTGTCCCGGCCACGCAAAGGTTTCAACTGCTAAGGCGCCCTACGACGACCCGGCGCCGTCCTGCCGCACGAAGGCGATGCGCAGCATGTTGGTGGCGCCCGGCGTCCCCAGCGGAATACCGGCGGTGATGGCGATACGGTCGCCCGGCCGCGCCAGCCCCTCCTGGTAGGCGATCACGCAGGCGCGGTCGACCATGTCCTCAAGGCTGACGGCGTCGGCGCTCTCGACGCAGTGGATGCCCCAGACGATCGACAGCCGGCGCACGGTGCGCAGGTTGGGCGAGAGCGCCAGGATGGGCTTGGAGGGGCGCTCGCGGGCGGCGCGGATCGCCGTCGAGCCCGACGAGGTGTAGGTGACGATCGACGCGAGGTCGAGCGTCTCGGCCACCTGCCGGGTCGCTGCCGAGATGGCGTCGGCCGCCGTTGCTTCGGGTTCGGCGGCCTGGGCGCGAATGATGCCGCGGTAGAGCGCGTCGGTTTCCACCGCCATCGCCACCTTGTTCATCATCGACACGGCTTCCACCGGGTACTGACCCGAGGCACTTTCGGCCGAAAGCATCACGGCGTCCGCACCCTCGAACACGGCGATCGACACGTCCGACACTTCGGCGCGGGTCGGCACGGGCGAGGTGATCATCGATTCCAGCATCTGGGTCGCCACGACCACCGGCTTGCCGTAGCGGCGGGCGATGCGGATCATGCGCTTCTGCAGCCCGGGCACCTGCTCGAGCGGCATTTCGACGCCCAAGTCGCCACGCGCGATCATGAAGGCGTCGCACAGCTTGATGATCTCTTCGAGCCGCTCCACAGCCTGCGGCTTCTCGATCTTGGCCATCACGCCGGCACGGCCCTGCACGATCTTGCGGACATCGATGATGTCCTCGGGGCGCTGCACGAAGCTGAGCGCGATCCAGTCGGCCTCGTTCTCGAGGCCTTTCAGCAGGTCGGCGTGGTCCTTCTCGGTCAGCGCGCCCATCGGCAGCAGGGTGTCCGGCAGGCTGACGCCCTTCTTGTCCGAGAGCTTGCCGCCATAGATCACTTCGGTCTCGATCGAGCCGCCGCCGACCCGGGTGGCCTTGAGCTGCAGCTTGCCGTCATCGAGCAGCAGGCGGTCGCCGACCGAGACGCTCTCGAGAATTTCGGGATGCGGCAGCTGCACACGCTCGGCATTGCCGGGAGCATCCGAGCTGTCGAGGGTGAACGTGCCACCCTGGGCCAGCATCACCGAGCCTTCGGCGAACTTGCCGACACGGAGCTTGGGACCCTGCAGGTCCACCAGGATGCCGATCGGGTGCCTGATGCGCTCTTCGACGCTGCGGATCCGCTGCACGGTCTGCTTCAGCACATCGTGGCTGGCGTGGCTCATATTGATGCGGAACACGTCCGCGCCGGCCCGCGCCAGCTTCTCGATCGTCGCCTCGTCGGAGGAAGCGGGGCCAAGGGTGGCGACGATCTTCACGCGTCTCATGCGTTTCATTCGAGGGGGGCACCTTCATCTTCAGGAGTGTCATCGGCCAGCTGATCGTCGCCGCCATCAGCCGGATCGTTCGGGGCAGGCAAGTCACCTTCGAGCGGCACCGCATCTTCGCTGGCCAGACCTTCACCGCCGACCACTTCCCCTTCGGTCAGCTGCAAGGTCCAGTTGGATTTGTTCTGGGTGTCGACTTCGAAGAAGCCCGTCCGTTCGTAGCCGCGCGCAAGGCAATCCTCAACCCCGAAGATGGTGAAGGTCTCGTCGCGGGTGCACATATAGACATCGCCGTCCCAGGCGCCGCCCGATACGTCGTCGGCGGCATAGACGTAATAGTACCGGCGGGAATCGAGGTTGCCGCGATAGATGGTGACGCAGACCGTCGGATCGGCGACCCACCAGCCCTCCGATTGCCAGCCCTTGTCGGCACGATAGCCGAACGCCACCGACACCTTGTTGGGTGTCTCGTTGCAGACCCGGAACTCGCCTTCGCTGGTATCGGCGGCTTCGATTTCGGCGGGGGTGGACTGTTGCGCCTGCGCGCTTGTGCTGCCCAGTGGCACCTGCGGCGGCTGCGGCAGCAATGCCCAGACGATTGTCGCAACGATCGCGGTGGCGACCACACCTGCTATGGCCAACAAATAGCGCAAATGGACGATCCGGAAGAGCCGAGGGGCCACAAGCCTTGTGCAATCGTTTGCAGCGAGCGCTGTTGTGGCCAGCGCCTCGCCTTAAGTCAACGGCTTAATCGGCGGTTTTGGCGGAATTGCGAAAGCAGCCGGGACGCGGTGTGGATTGCGACAGTGAGGGGTTGAACCTTGCTGCCCAAAGCGGTTGAAAGGCGCCAACCCGTTTCACAGAGGACTACCCATGGCCGACACCATCAGCTCAGACAGCGTTGCGCAGGACCAGATCCGCGCCTTCATCGAGCGCATCGAGCGCCTGGAGGAAGAAAAGGCCTCGATCGCCGGTGACATCAAGGAAGTCTACGCCGAGGCCAAGGGCAACGGCTTCGACACCAAGGTGCTGCGCAAGATCGTCTCGATCCGCAAGCAGGACCACAACGAACGCATGGAGCAGGAAGCCCTGCTCGAACTGTACCTGACGGCCCTCGGCATGGCGGCAGCCCCGACCGACAGCGACGACGAGTAGGCGGAGCTATCCCGCTGCGGCGGGCCGGCGGGACATGTCTGTGGATCGTTCGGTCCGCCACCGCGTTCGGGTTCGCCATCGGCAGTCGATGAGCCGGTCGCTCGCCCCGAGGTGCAGCAGGGAAATACGTACCATGATGCTGCCCAAGGGGACGACCGTTGCAGTTGCAGACGGCGAAAAGCTGAACCTGTTCCACAACACGGGCGACGAAGCGGGGTTGAAGCTGACGCCGGCGCCGCACGCGCATGTCGACGCCGATGCCCATGGCAGCGGCTCCCGCACGAACAGTTCAGGAAATCCCGATCAGAGCCAGTCGAGCGAGGATGACTTTTCCACGGGCATAGTCGAGATGCTGAACAAGGGTGTGCTGGATGGCAGCATCGATGGCCTGGTCATCATCGCCGCGCCGCGGGCCCTCGGTGAAATGCGGAAACACTATCACAAGGTGCTCACAGCAAAGCTCCTGGGCGAGATTGCCAAGGACCTGACCGGACACCCCGTGACCGACGTCGAGACGGCCATCACGGCCGCCTGACAACCCTTGAGGGGC
>CAIMLX010000197.1 GCA_903842455.1 uncultured Hyphomicrobiales bacterium
AAACCATCGGCCAGATCAGCGATGATCCTCTCGTCAGCCTGCCAGCAGTGGCCCGCTGATCATCCCGGCCCATGCCGGAGAGCGTGGAGGCCCAGCCTCAGTTACACCACGCCACGGGACACGATCTAGCAATCAGCTGAAGCCTGGGCTGCGGCAGTGGCTGGAAGGGCTCGATATCCACTCCTACGAAATGGGGGGAGTGATCGTTCATGGCTGGGCCAAGTCCAGTCAGCTCTATGGCCGGTTTGTCGCGGACACAGGCAGCGACATGTCCTTGCAGGCGTTCGGTCGCGAAATGAAAAAGCTGCTCAACCTGAAGACTGTGCCTTTCGACCAGTACGACCGCCGTAGCAGCGGCAGCGCGTACCGGGTGCGCGGCCATGAAGACTAAGTGAAAATATCTGCAAATCTGCCACATCTGCCATTAGGGGACGCTCCAAGTGCGAGAGAAGCTAGCCGATCGGTATCGCCCCACGCGCTTCGAGGAGGTCGTCGGACAGGAGCGGACGGTGAAGATCCTGTCCGCCCTTGTCTTGGCTAACCGTCGAGCAGAAGACCTGCTGCTCTTCGGGTCAGTCGGCTCAGGCAAGACGTCGTTGGTGAGGATCTATGGTTGGGCGCTAAACTGCCTTGAACCCAATCCGGCGAATGGCTCGCCCTGTGGTACTTGTCTTGAATGCGCTAGGTCCGACGACGAGAGCAAGCAAAAGCTTTTCGTCGAGTACAATGTGCCTCTCCGACCCGGCTCGGCCCAGCTGCAGCAGTTTCTGGATGTCTGGCTGCGTGCGGCAGTGCCCGCTGGAAGGCGCTTGGTTCTCTTTTTTGACGAAGCGCATGCGTTCACGCCCGAAGCGTCTGATCTCCTGCTGAAGTTTGTTGAGGACCACGCCGACAACCTCGTCTTCTGCTTTGCCACGACCGAGCCGGAACGACTGCGGCCAGCCCTTCGGTCTCGGTTGATGCAGTTGGAAGTGCGGGCGCTGACGGTTGCCGAGGCGACGAGACTCTTGACGTCTATCTGCCACAAGGAGGGCTTCAGCATCGATCCGGCGGCTCTGGCATTGTTCACCGCCGTTGCTGACCGTTTCCCGCGCGATCTGCTCACCGCACTCGATGCCATGCACATCGCAGCGGCCGACCGCATTACGGTCGATTTGGTCAAGGAGCTCCTTTCTCTCGACTATCTGGACGCAGTGCCCAACTACTTTATTGCCCTGGCGGAGGGCAAGTTGGAGCTGGCAACCCAAGTCTTTGCAGACTGGCCAGACCCTGTTTCCGAAAAGATAGCTTGGGTTCAGGCTTTCCTGACATCGATCTACTACTCGGATGTGATGGGTACGGCGGCTCTTGCGGACCCGCGAATAGCTGCGATCTCGTCGTCAACGCGCCACGCCGTAGTGACGGCCATGTTGCGGCATTTCGGGGCCGACAGCCCCGCCGATCTCGCCGCCGAATGGCTAGAAATGCTGAGCATCTGGCAGACGGAGCGCGCCGCAACTGAAGAAGCGATGCTCGTCGCGCTCGCACGGTTTCACGCTCAGTTCAGCGAACGGTTGCCGACCAATTCCTCCGAAGGACGAGTGGCTCGCGCAGGATCGACGACCCCAGCCCCAACCGTCGAGACGGTCGGCAGCGGTCGCACGATCTCCCGAGCCGATATCCGCGCTATCCTGAACTCCGCCTCGGCGCTAGTACAGCGCACGGGTGTTACGTTTGACGTCGCGCTAGAGTTTTCGCAGACGGCAGATAGCGACGCGGGCCTAGGCGATAGGTTGGCCGCAGATCTTTGTGCCTACGCGCGATCGTCAGCATGGGGACATGAGCACGCCGCTTTCATTCGTCTGACAGAACGGTATGGCGACAGTCTGAAGACGAGAATGGTTCTGGCCGTTTTTGGCGAGGCGGCACCGGAGTCTGAGGACAAGCGACGACCCATAGTTAGGGCCGGGTTCGAAGCTTGGTTCGCGATCCAAGCTCTCAAAACGCCACGACTGGCGTTGCGGGTCCGCCATGGCCGAAGTCGCCGCAACAGCTTTCACTGGGATGAGGTGCTTAAGCTTTGCCGTTCAATGGACCAAGCGTGGGAGGGACGGGAACTCCCATACTGATGGTTGGTCCGCGGGGCGTAGGGAAGCGGACGCTGGCCATAGCTTACGCCAAGGCCTCGCTTTGCGAGGCGCCGGTCGCTGGCTCTGCCTGTGGGAAATGCACCAGCTGCGTCGACGTGGCCCACAACCAGTCCTTTATGTATGTGGCACCCATCGACATCGCGGGTGCCAATGAACAGTTGATCACTGCCATCCAGAAGACCATGGCGACGGGCAATTCGTTGGCGGAGCGCGTCGCCATGGTATTGATGAATGTGGATAGGCTTGCACCGGATCTGCTGGACAAGCTGCTGAAGACCGTCGAAGAACCTGGACGTGATGTCGCCTTGGTGATGACGGCGACTCAGTTAAGGGACGTTCGAGTGGCGGTGCGGTCGCGGTCCCGGACGATCAAGCTGCGAAGGCTGAGTGCTGAGGAATCGGCTCTGTTCGTGGGGGCGAGAATCGGCTCTTCGCCGCCCACAGCGATAGACGCAGTGTTGGCAACTCTTGACGCTGATGCGCGCGGACTGCCGCACCTTCTGGAACGAGCCTGTCGCAAGATGCTTGCGGACGGCCGAAAGTTGGGTCTTGGAGCTGCGGCACCACCCATGCACTAGGGGGTCTCGGTCGAACTCGTCGTTTCGACTTCTTGCCGGCCGAGGCCCATCGTGGCCAGAAGTCGATTGCTAATGAGTTCCGAGCTGGCAATGTCGATTGTCGACACGTCGAGCCTGCGAGTGCCAGCGTTGACCCGGTGAGATGCCTGTCGACCCTCGCGATGATCTAGCGCGTCGTGCTGGGGATATAGAAGGATCAGTCGATCGCAATCATAGAGCTGGCCATAGGCCATCATTTGGTAGACATCGCCCTGCGACACACCTTGCTTGGCATCGTCGATGCGATTTGCGATGCGCTTCCATTTGGTGTCAACAACTCGAATAACCCGCGGTCCATGCTTGATCAGGATCTCGGGCCGGGTCTGAAACACCCGCCTGCCGTCCTCGGTTTCTAGGCAGTACAGACGTCCGCCTTGCGACACCACCTGGAGCTCGGTGCCGCTCAGCGCGCGCTTGAGAGAACGCGCAACGTATTCCTCGAACAGTTTGTTCATTTCGAAGAGGAGAGCGAAGCCGTCGGAGCCTCCGCTGGAGGTCGTTTGAAAACGCTCGCCCAGCAGCAGCCGCGCAAGACTGAGCAGTTCACGCCAACGAGCGTTGGTACGGTCGAGTACCACCTCGGTCAAACGCAGCGCCGACACCGGCACATCCGCGATCTCGGCGTAGGCAAAAGTCAGTTCGCGCAGGCGGCTTTGATTGCCGGTAGTCCGAGCGACACGAAGCAGCTTAGTCGTAGCCGCTTCATGATCTTATTGAGGGCGATGTCGGGGGTCAGCGCGTCGTAGTGACAAGCAAGGCGCGACGGGTCCGCCGCCAGCGCCGAGAACTGCCGGGTAACGTTAAGGCGCCCTCGCAGCACGGGCAGATCGTTGGCATGGGTGAGATAGCGGCGGGGCATGCCGCGGCGCACCGCTTCCCGGACTTCTCGGAGAAGAGCCTGATAAGAATTTCGAGCAAGGTCTCGCGCTGCCAGTCGAGGGCCGTGATCTGACCGACGTCGATTCGTAGGTCGAGCGCGGTCGAAAGCATGTGCACCAAGCGGCGGCGGATATTGCCGTTGGTTTCTCTTTCGCTTGCCCCGGGGACGTCGATTTTGGGGAGAATTTCGAGTGTGCAACCCTCGGCGGCGAGCACACCGACAACGCCGCGGGCGCGTAAAGCCGCTCGACCATGCTCAAGCACGCCGTCCTCTCCACGGCCCGCCAGAGGTGATTGGCGCGCCACGGCGGCGATGCGTCCAGCTAGAACTTCCGGGAGCTGGTGCTCTCCGGGTCCGTAGGCAATGGACTTCCACTCAAGTATGGTTCGCTGGATCATACGATCGAAAACTCGTCGTATGACAAGGTAGACCTTACCGACCAGCGGAACCGCGCCGCATCTGACCAAGAAAAAGTGGGGTGCTAACCCTGAAGCAGCACCCCCAGTGAGAGCCATTTCGTCAGACTAAAAGGCCCAGCGCCTCCACCTCTGTGCCGAATTGAGGAACAGCACAGTTGCAGCCAGCAGGCTAAACGGTAGCACTGCCGTGGCCACGCCGCTGCCAACCAGCAGACAGACTCCACCGCTTACTCATTCAGAATGAAGTTTTGTGGCCTTCGACAAGACGAGCGGGAAATGCACCGCCCTCGTTGAGGCTGATTTAGCAGGCGTCGTTTAGCTTCATCACCGTCGGCTGCTTGGACTTGGTCGCTGCGTTGAGTGAGCATCAAGCTCACCAGCATCCGTGGCGGCAATCAGCTTGGGCGGCACCGTTGCGAGCTCATGCACATATGCAAGCACAACGGCGTCCTTGCCCTTTTCGAACTCGATGGCCTTTGCGCCATGACGCACGGTGAGCAGCAGCTTGCCGTCCTGTTGCCGCTTCCACCACTGCTTGAGCCGCTTGTTGACTTCCACTAGGTGCTTCTGACCGTCCCCAGTGCGTTCCCAGCGACGCTTCTTGACGACGTGGATGCGCCCGTCAATTTCGGCCTCCGCCATCGCCAGTTACTCCCGCAAATGGGCGACCAGTTTGTTGCGCAGCTTCTGCTGGGGGGGGGCAGCGAATTCTCACGTGGCACCGCTGCAAACGTCAGTTCCTCCAGCACGTTCATCATGCTCTCCATCGCTTTCGATGGAGCAAGCATGTAGTCATCTATTTGATATTCCTATCGAAATGATGCCGTAACAGGCCTGTAGCGAACTCTGGCAGCAGCTAACCCGGCTATTCGACGCCAAAGCGAACTTAATACTGCTTAGTTTGGCGTAAATTTCTGGACGCAGCGTGCACTGGATCAAACGTATCGTTCGTACCTACCGCTGGATGATCCGGTGGGGGGGTAAGCGTGATGACTTGGTTCGGTGGGATAGCGCTGGCCGTTGGCTTGCCATGTTGGCTGCAGGGCATTCTGATGGATCTGCAGGTGGCAGCGATGCTCGCTAAAGTCACCAACAGCAACGCCCTGCCCGAGAGTGTCCAGCACACAACGGAGTGGCTCAGGGAAAGCTTTTGGCTTGGTCCCTACCTGCTATGGATCGGCGGGGCACTGACCTTAGCGGGATGTGCTTTCGTCATCCTCGGTTTGATGATTGCCCACAAGGATGACAACGTTGACATACCTGCTGGCGGCCACGAGCAGTTGAACCCGTAGATATGGCTTCCATAACGGTGTCTTTGCAGCTTGCTCACAGTGCAAACACCCGGTTTTCTGACCACTTCCGGTTGTGGCGAGCGCTGGGTAGTGCGGACAACAGCTGAAGATGGGGGTGCTGACTGCGCAATTCAGCACACCCATAGTGCTGCGTGCGAGGTCTGGGTGAAGGCGTCGATGGCTCACGCTCACCGCGCAGATTCCGCGTCCGGTTGCAGCGACCGTGGGAGGTCGGTTCGCTAGCAACTGAAGATGGGGGTGCTGAATGCGGCAACAGCACCCCCATCGTGCTGGCCATCGCTGTCCAGATCGATGGGCCAGCTCGTTGAGGAGATGCCTGTTGCGGAGTGCGGCAACTCTACTCAACGCACCTTCCGATAGCATAGAAGCCCGTCTATCGACTTTCTGCCTCGCCGCAGAGGCAGGCCTTTCAAATCCAAATTGGAGGTAACTGCGGCGGTATACTGCAAAAGTGGATGCGATCTACTTCGGCGGCGCCAACGACGTTTAGTGTCCGTTAACCATAGGGACACGACTTTAATTCGGCACACCACGAAACCGAAGGGCACCCTTCAAGCCTCCAACTTCCGTGTGCTCTTCACTAGGGCGAGCAAGTTTGTAGCTCGTATTGCTCGCCCAGCCTTGGCTTGACGAACAGTGCCGATTTTAAACAGAACTAGGAGACACCGTGATCGAAACCTCTGAGGGCGCTGCCGGAAGGCTTGCGGTCACGCTGGCATGCCTTATTGCGCTGTCGACCCAAACGATGACGGCTGTTGCGGCTGATCCGATCCCCGGTGTCGATGTTGTCGTCGAGAAGGTTCCACCTGGCATTAAGTTTGCTCGTGTTAACACCGACCGCCACGGCTGCTTGTTCTTTAAGTCCCTGCAGAGCGGCCGCTACGAGGTGTACGATAAGTTCGGCAATCGCGCCTCGCTCGACCATGATGGTGGCCCCGCAAAAT
>CAIMLX010000198.1 GCA_903842455.1 uncultured Hyphomicrobiales bacterium
CATCGGCCCCCGCGGCCACGGCCTCACCCTGATCGAGGTGATGCCCTTGGGCGAGGTCGGGATGGATCGGGTCGATGCCTATCTGCCGCTGAAGGAAATGCGCGAACGGCTGATGGCGAAGTATACGCTCGAGCCAACCTCGCACCGCACCGGCGGCCCGGCGCGCTACGACCGGGTGGCGGAAACCGGCGGCATCATCGGCTTCATCACCCCGATGAGCCACAATTTCTGCGAGAGCTGCAACCGCGTTCGCCTCACCGCCACCGGCCAACTCTATATGTGCCTGGGTCAGGACGCGATGGTCGACCTGCGGGCCGCCATTCGCGAGGGCGGACCCGATGCCCTCGATGCAGCCATGGACGAGGCCATGCTGCTCAAGCCCAAAGGGCACGATTTCATGCTCGACCGCAACCACACCGGCCCTGCCCTCACCCGGCACATGAGCGTGACGGGCGGCTGAGATGAGTGTCGCCTTCACCAAGGAAGACAGCGCCGAAACCGCTGCCGAACTGATGCTGCCGGACCGGCCGATCCCGGCGGGGCCTAATCTCGTGACGAAGGCGGGGGTGGATGCGCTCAGCCGACAGCTGCGCGAGGCGGAAGCGGCCTATGACGCGGCCAACGCAACCGAGGACGTGAACGAGCGCCGCCGCCAGTCCGCCCTCCCCTATCGCGACCTGCGCTACTTCGCCGAACGCCTGCGGACGGCGCAGCTCGTGCCGCCACCGGATGGCACCGACACCGTCGGCTTCGGCAGCACGGTGACCTTCACGCGCGACGACGGCCGGACGCAGACCTACCGCGTCGTCGGCGAAGATGAAGCCGACCCCAAGTCGGGCACGATTTCCTACGCCTCTCCCATTGCCAGGCTGCTGTCCGGCAAGTCGGTTGGCGATATCGCGGTGCTTGGCGAGCAGGAGCTGGAGATCGTCGCGATTAGCTAGGTTAGCGCGTCGTATCGAGGGCAACCGGGTTGGCCGGAAAGGCGAGCGGCAAGTGGCGGGGTCAGGTGAGGACCGCTACTTGTCGTCGTCACTGACGATCGCAAACTCCAGCGGCAGCGCGGTGGTGTACTTGATCTGCCCCATGGCGAACGACGAGCTCACGTCGGTCAGGTTGATCTTCGAAATCAGCTTCTTGTAGAACGCGTCATAGGCGCCGATGTCGGGCACCACCACACGCAGCAGGTAGTCGGTCTCGCCGCTCATGCGGTAGAATTCCACCACTTCGGTGAAGTCGTCGACGACGGCGGAAAACTTGCGCATCCAGGCTTCGTTGTGTTCGTTCGTCCGGATCGAGACGAAGACGGTGACGCCAGCGTTCACCTTGAACGGGTCGAGCACCGCGACACGTCCCTTGATCACACCGTCTTCTTCCATCTTCTGGATTCGGCGCCAGCAGGGCGTGGTCGAAAGGCCGACCTTGCGGCCGATTTCTGCGACGGGCGTGGTCGCATCCTTCTGCAGCAGCGCCAGAATCTTGCGGTCGATCTTGTCCAAAGCTATTTCAGCCCCCTGAAATGAGATTGCGGCCTGGAGATCATTTGCACCGCTCTGCGCAAAGCTGGCCGAAAGATGGGCCATAAAACGGAACTATGTTGCGCCTGTCAACGAGAGAACATGGTTCTGACCCAATTGAAGAAAGTTACGAAGGGCGACTGCGGCGGGCCGCTCGCATCCTCGAGCTGGCGGGCGTCCCGCCAGTCGGCGGGCAGCTCGAACGTGCCCGCCCAGATGCCGCGCGTCGCCGCCCGCGCGTCGTATTCGGCGTCACCGTAGCGGCCATCCGACACCGCGTGCCCGGCGGTCACCATCACCTCGCCGAGATCGGCCCCGGCATGCTCGCACGACGCGATCACCCGGCTGTAGCGATCGAGTTCGATCGGCAGGCAGGTCACCTCGCCGCGCCCGACCAGATCGGTCAGCAGTTTTCGCGCCAGTTCACCGCAGGGGGAAGATTGCCCGGCGGCATCGCGGCATTGCTGGGTCCGCTCCGGGGCGTCGATCCCAACAAGGCGGATGCGCCGGCCACCCACATCGAGCGTATCGCCGTCCACCACCCTGCTCTCGCCGACGATCGGCCCCGAGGGCAGGCCCGGCGGCGTCCCGACCCAGATGATCAGCAGCACCCCGGCCACCAGTGGCACCAGCGCCCGCGATGACCAGGGCGGCGGCACATATTGCGGCGGCCTGCGTCGCCCGCTCGCCCAAGCGGGCATTGGCCCCGCCTTAGGCCGCGCTGACCTGCCTTTCCCCCTGTCGCCGCTCACGCCGTGCTCCCGGATTTCACCACCGCTTAACCATGCTGCGCGTAGGCTCTCGCGTGCAAGCGTAGCGAGCGCTTTGAAGGGCTCGCATTGTCAGTTGTCGTTGTTGAGTAAGCTATGCCCGCGAAGCACGCGATGCACGAGTCCGACGTGCGCGCCCACATGGGTCGCGAGCTCAAACGCAATTCCCAAAAGGCGGTCGAGGACGCGCGCCAGCGCCTTACCTCCAGCTCCGGCACCCGTTCCGCGTTCGATTTCGAGCTGATCGACGAGTATGCCAGCTCGCGGCTATCGAGCGTGCTGGCCGTGCCCGCGCTGGTGCTGATCCTCGCCGTGTTTGCCAGCCTCTGGGTGTCGCCGTTCGCCGCGGCGGGCTGGGCTGCACTGGTGATTGCCACAAACTCGGTCGCCGCGCTGCTCTGCCGCCGCTTCAAGCGCACCGATCCGGGGAAGTTCAACGCCGCCCGATGGACAACGACCTTCGTCGCCGCCGAAACCGTGCTCGGCGCCGCCTGGGCACTGCTGACGCTGTTCAGCTTCATCGGCGCCGATACCGTGCCGCTGCAGGTCGCGATGTTCGCGATGGGGCTGGTCGGCATCGCCTCGAACGCCGTCACCACCCGCACGCTGCCCCCCGCGACGCTGATGAGCACGCTGCCCATCGCCTTCACCGTCACCGTCATCCTGGCGCTGTCGGGCGGCATGCTGAACTGGTCGCTGGCGGCGGTCACCGTCGGCGGCGAAATCTTCTTCGTCTACCTCGCCAAGCAGCTCTACAATTCCGATCTCGAAACCGTCGCCCACCAGGCGGAAAAGGATGCGCTGATCGGCGAGCTGGAGGAAGCGCGCGAGATGAGCGACGAGGCCCGGCGCCACGCCGAGCAGGCCAACATCGCCAAGTCGCGCTTCCTCGCCACCATGAGCCACGAGCTGCGTACGCCGCTCAACGCCATCATCGGCTTTTCCGAGGTGCTGCAGTCCGAACTGCTGGGGCCACACCAAGTGCCGCAGTACAAGGAATACGCTGGCGACATCCACCGCTCCGGGCAGCACCTGCTCACCCTGATCAACGAACTGCTCGACCTCAGCCGCATCGAAGCCGGCAAGTACGACCTCAACGAGGAGGCGGTAGTGCTGGTCGACATCGCCGAGGATTGCCGCCGCATGGTGGAGATGCGCGCCAAGGCCAAGAGCATCGAACTCACGGTCAGCTACGGCGCCAACCTGCCGAAGCTCTGGGGCGACGAGCGCGCCATCCGCCAGGTGGTGCTGAACTTGCTGTCGAACGCGGTCAAGTTCACCCCGCAGTCCGGCAAGATCCACCTGATGGTCACCCGCTCGCGCGACGGCGGCCAGATGATCAGCGTCCGCGACAACGGCCCGGGCATCCCGGAGAACGAGATCGAGACCGTGCTCTCAAGCTTCGGCCAGGGCTCCCTCGCCCAGAAGACCGCCGAACAGGGCGCCGGCCTCGGCCTGCCGATCGTGCAGAAGATCATGGAACTGCACCAGGGCCGCTTCGACCTGTTCTCAAAGCTCCGCTTCGGCACCGAAGTCATCGCCACGTTCCCCCGCGCCCGCGTCATGGACGCGCTGGCACCGGTGGTGGAAAAGAAGAACAAGCTGGAGATCTACTCGGAGGCGGGGTGAGGGCCCGGGATTGCACGGGCAACACAACGCGCCTATATTGCTGGAGTGGTGCCGGAGCTTTCGCCCCGACACCCTTAGCTAGAGACCTATCGTAATTTGAAGGCGGACGCTCCAGGTCCGCCTTCTACGTTTCAGGCTCAAGCTGACGCTGATGGGCCATAGCCACATCTTTGTCACTCCTATCGTAGGCACGGGCTGCATGCCTCAGCCGGCGTAGCCAATCACCGCCGGTCGTATCGCTGGCCCGATACTGCTGCTTGCTTACGACGACGGAACATTAGCAGAACAACTGTATGTGGCTACCCCTTGTCGCTCACTCCGGCGCTGCCGAAGGTCGCCATGTTCTTGTGCAGGTGCAGGGCGGTCTTGGCGAGCACAATGGCGAGGGCCGCGCCCGACCCTTCGCCCAGCCGCATGTCGAGGTTGAGGAGCGGCTTCACGCCCATCGCCTCCAGCGCCTTCCCATGCGCGTGCTCGGCCGAGACGTGCCCGAAGATGCAGTGGGCGATCGAATCCGGGTTCACTGCCTGCGCCACCGCTGCCGCCGCCGTGGCGACGAAGCCGTCGACGATCAGCGGCACCTTCTGCTGGCGCGTGGCGATGATGGCGCCGAGCATGGCGGCGATTTCGCGGCCGCCCAGCCGGGCCAGGATCGACAGCGGGTCGGTCAGCCCATCCTTGTGGAAAGCCAGCGCCCGGTCCACCGCGTCGGCCTTGCGCCGGAGCCCGGCGTCGTCGACGCCGGTGCCGCGGCCGACCCAGTCGGCGCCCGTGCCGCCGAACAGCGCGGCATAGATCGCGGCCGCCACCGTGGTGTTACCGATGCCCATTTCGCCGATCGCCAGCAGGTCCGGCTTACCGGCGATCGCCTCCATGCCGTAGGCGATGGTGGCGGCGCACATCCGATCTTCCATCGCGGGAGCCAGCGTGATGTCGCCGGTCGGCAGGTCCAGCGCCAGTTCGAAGACGCGCAGGTTCAGTTCGTGCAGCGCGCAGATCTGGCTGATCGCGGCGCCGCCGGCGGTGAAGTTGGCGACCATCTGCGCCGTCACTTCGCGCGGAAACGCCGAGACGCCCTGGTCGGTCACCCCGTGGTTGGCGGCAAAGATCGCGACCATCGGGTTATCGAGTGTCGGGGTCGGCTTGCCCTGCCAGCGGGCGAGAAATTCCACCAGCTCTTCGAGCGCCCCCAGCGAGCCGGGCGGCTTGGTGAGTTGCCGATCATGGGCGCGCACCGCCTCGACGGCGGCTTCATCGCCCGAGGGGCCGATGCTCAACAGGTCGATGATGTCGGCGAAAGCTGACGCCATGGCGTGGCGACTCCGGGAGGGCGTGGTAAGGGAGGCGTGTTTGGACCAATCGGCGGGCATTTGCAATTGAACGACGAGGGCGAAGCGCCGCGCATCCGGCAGGATAATTTCGGCGAGCCACCGCCGCCCCGGCTCGACCGCGACCCCGGTGCCGACCTGGTGATGGCGCTGCGCTTCTTCTCGCGCCTGCCGACCGGCTCCCGTCCGTTCGAGGCGCCCGACCTGAGCCGCATGGCCGTCGCCCTGCCGTTCGCCAGCGTGCTCATCGCCATCGGCCCGGCGCTGCTGTTGCTGCTGCTGAGCCTTGTGCTACCCGCCTTCTTCGCCGCGGCGCTGGCGGTGGGCGCCATGCTGGCGGTGACCGGGGCGATGGCGGACGACGCACTGGCCGATGCAGCCGACGGCGTGGTCGGCGGCGCGACACCGGAACGCCGGCTTGAGATCATGAAGGACAGCCGCCACGGCACCTATGGCGTCGCCGCGCTCTGCCTCTACATCGTGCTGCGCGTGGTGGCGCTGGGCAGCATCGCCGCCATCAACCCGTTTGCCGCCGCCACCATCTGGCTCGCCACCACGATCCTCGCCCGGTCGGGCAGCCTGTGGCTCAGCCTCGAACTGCCCAGTGCCCGGGCGGGCGGCGTCTCGGCGTCGGCGGGACGGGTCGGCCGCGCCAGTTTCGGCATCGGGCTACTGTTTGCCGCCATCGTCGCGTTCATCGCCGCCGCGCCCTTCACCAGCCTCGTGGCCGTGGTGCTGGCCTTCCTCGTCGCCGGGCTGATCGCCTGGGGCTGGACCGAGGTGTGCCGGCGCCTCGTCGGCGGCCAGACCGGCGATCTCATCGGCGCCTTGCAGGCGCTGATCGAAGTCGGCGTGCTCACGGTGCTGCTGGCGTTCGCCTGAGCTTTCCAAAAGTTCATCCGGTGCCTGGCCACGCGGTGCTTGTATTGGCGCGCTGCGCCCCCATTATCTGAAGTCAACGGGAGGAGCCGTACCGCATGCTGTTCATCGGCGCCGCCATCGTCATCGCCATCGGGCTCGTGCTGCTGATTGTTTCCGATGCAGGCACCCTCATCGGGCTGTCGCAGGATCAGTTCGGCCGGCTTATCCCGCTGGTCGCGATCCTGCTGTTCATCGCGGCGGGCCTGTTCAGCCGGCAGCGCTACCGCCTCGGCGAGATGATGGGCAACCTCGTGCTGTGGGCAGGCATCTTCGGCGTCGCGCTCGTCGGCTATGCCTATCGCGACGACCTGTCGGGCGTCGCCTCGCGTGTCTTCGGCGAGCTGGTGCCCGGCAGCGCGGTGGTCGATGCCGAGCGCGGCACCGCCACCTTCCGTTCGGGGATGGACGGGCACTTCACCATCAACGCCAAGATCAACGGCGAGACGGTGCGCACCATCTTCGATACCGGCGCCAGCGCGGTGGTGCTCAGCCATGCCGATGCGATCGCGGCCGGCATCGCCACGCAGACACTGCGCTACGATATCCGGGTGCAGACGGCCAACGGCACCGGCCGGGCCGCGGGCGTCACGCTCGACCGGCTCGAGGTGGGCGGCATCGCGCGCAACCGCGTCCGCGCCTTCGTCGCCGAAGAGGGCGCGCTCGATACCAGCCTGCTCGGCATGACCTTCCTCTCCACCCTCACCCGCTACACGGTCAGCGGCAATTCGCTGGAACTGGTGGATTGAGCCGGGCATAGTCGCTGGAACCATCCGGAGACACCGATGCCGCAACGCCCCTATGACGAAGCCCTGCTGCGCCAATCCTTCGCCGTCGCCACCCGCGCCCGCGACGGCGGCGACCACCCGTTCGGTTCGGTGCTGGCCGACAAGGACGGCAAGGTGCTGCGCGAACAGGGCAACGGCTACACGTCCGAAGGCAACGACCGCACCGCGCACGCCGAGAAGCTGCTGGCGTCATGGGCGGCGAGGCACCTGAGCCTCGACGAGCTGCAGGACTGCACCCTCTACACCTCGGCCGAGCCGTGCGCGATGTGTTCGGGCGCCATCTACTGGGCCGGCATCGGCCGCGTCGTCTTCGGCCAGACCGAGCGCGACCTCAAGGCGCAGACCGGCGCCCACGAGGAGAACCCAACTCTCGACCTGCCCTGCCACGTGGTGTTCGAAGCGGGACAGCGGCCGACGGAGATCGTCGGACCGCTGCTCGCCGACGAAGCCGCACAGCTGCAGGCGGATTTCTGGAAAGCCCACGGCTGAGGCGCGGACGGCACGGGAGCGCGTTCAGGGTCAGCCCGGACGTCGTTCATCATCATGGCGATTTCAGCTCGAAAGCTGGGCTAGACCGCCAGCGCCAGTTCCGGCTCGAGCGCATCGAAGGCCCGCAGGATCACGTCCGGACCGGCACCGCGCTTGGCCGCTTCCACCGACAGGATCTGCCGGAAGGTACGGGCCCCGGCGCGGGCGTTGGCGAGCCCCAGCATGTGGCGGGTGATGTTGTTGAGCCGCGCGCCCTGGCCCAGCTGGCGCTCGGCATAGTCCGCCATCGCCACCATGACTTCGCGCAGTTCCAGTGGCTTGCCGGTGTCGCCGAAGAACCGGCCGTCGACCATCGCGAGCAGCATCGGCTCATGGTAGGCGACGCGCCCCAGCATCACGCCATCGACCGCCGCAAGGTGGCCTTCGGCCTCCTTCAGCGTCTTGATGCCACCATTGATCAGCACCGGCAGGTCGAGCCGCGCCGCCAGCCGATACACCCTGTCGTAGTCGAGTGGCGGGATTTCACGGTTTTCCTTGGGACTCAGGCCCTTCAGCCACGCCTTCCGGGCGTGCACGTAGAGCGCGTCGGTGCCGGCCGCCACCACGGTATCGACGAAGCGGTCGAGCGTACTCTCTGTGTCCTGGTCGTCGATGCCGGTGCGGCACTTTACCGTCACCGGCATGTCGGAGGCATCGCGCATGGCCCGCACGCAGTCGGCGACCAGCGTCGGCTCGGCCATCAGGCAGGCGCCGAAGCGGCCTGACTGCACCCGGTCCGACGGGCAGCCGACATTGAGATTCACCTCGGCATAGCCGAATTCCGCAGCAATCCGGGTGGCTTCCGCCAGTTCGCCCGGGTCCGAACCCCCAAGCTGAACCGCCACCGGCTGCTCCACCGGGTCGAACCCCAGCAGCCGCTCGCGCGGGCCGTGCACGATGGCGGCGCTCGTCACCATCTCGGTAAACAGCAGGGCGCGCTTCGTCAGCAGCCGGTGCAGGAACCGGCAGTGGCGATCCGTCCAATCCATCATGGGGGCCACTGAGAACCGGCGATCCACGGAAACGTTATATTTTCCGGGCGTTTCAGGCATTTTTTCACCGCCGTTCATCGTTCTATTTCAGGCCATTTGCGCCCCTTTCCGATCCGAGTTACAACATATGTTGTGGA
>CAIMLX010000199.1 GCA_903842455.1 uncultured Hyphomicrobiales bacterium
CCACACCATGGAGGTGGCGGCCTCGAAGTTCGGTGCGTATGCCTTCGGGTCCTGCAACTGTGGGTGGCCCATAACTTCGGCAACGCCGTCCGGCATGAACTCCACAGCGGCCATCAGATCGCTCCAGCACCGCCGCGGGGTAGCGTCCGCGGAAATGGTGGAAATTCCGGTTTCGATCGGGGTGTAGGGCTGAGGTGGCCATCGGACCTGGCGGCTAGGGTGGAGTTGCGACGCTCCCACCCCGGACCGACGAGGACCCGATGACCGACGACAGACTGCCACTGGCTGACCTGCTGGCGAAAGCAGGAGACGGAGACTTCCTGCGCAGCGTCGCCGAGACGGTGCTGCAGATGCTGATGGAGGCCGATGTGGAAGGCCTGATCGGCGCCGGGCGGCACGAGCGCACCGGCGAGCGGCTGAACTACCGCAACGGCTTCCGTGACCGGACGCTGGACACGCGGCTGGGGTCGCTGCAGTTGCGGATCCCCAAGCTGCGGCAGGGCAGCTACTTTCCACCCTTCCTGGAGCCCCGGAAGACCAGCGAGAAGGCCCTGGTGGCGGTGATCCAAGAGGCATGGATTGGCGGCGTCTCGACCCGGCGGGTGGACGAGCTGGTGCAGGCGATGGGCTTGTCCGGCATCTCGAAGTCGACCGTTTCGAAGCTGTGCAAGGACATCGACGAGCGGGTCGGCGCCTTCCTCGACCGGCCGCTGTCCGGCGAATGGCCGTATCTGTGGCTCGACGCCACCTACCTCCGCCAGCGCGAGGGCGGGCGCATCGTCTCGGTCGCCGCCATAATCGCCGTGGCCTGCGATGCCGAGGGACGGCGCGAGATCGTCGGCCTGCACATCGGCCCGTCCGAGGCCGAGACCTTCTGGGCGGCCTTCCTCAAGAGCCTGGTGAAGCGCGGGCTGCGCGGCGTGAAGCTAGTCGTCTCCGATGCTCATGAAGGGCTGAAGGCGGCGATCGCCCGCGTCCTCGGCGCCACCTGGCAACGCTGCCGCGTGCACTGGATGCGCAACGCGCTGGCTCACGTGGGCAAGGCCCAGCAATCCATGGCCTCGGCCGCGCTGCGCCAGGCCTTCCTGCAGCCCGACCAGGAAGCCGCGCGACAGACCTGGCGCCACGTGGCTGACCAGCTGCGACCCCGCTGGCCGAAGCTCGGCAAACTGATGGACGACAGCGAGGACGACGTGCTCGCCTACATGGCGTTCCCGCCGCAGCACAGGACCAAACTGCATTCGACGAACCCGCTGGAGCGATTGAACAAAGAGGTGAAGCGCCGCGCTGACGTGGTCGGCATCTTTCCCTCCGAAGCCTCCATCATCCGCCTGATCGGTGCCGTCCTGCTCGAGGCCAACGACGAATGGCAGATGCAGCACCGCTACATGGGCATCGAGGCCATGGGCGACATGCTCAACCCGCCGAACACCAACGAAGCCCTACAACTTCCAACCAAAGCCGCCTGAGCCGTGGCCATCTCAAGCCCATCAGCATTCTCCACCACGTTGACGGACGCTACCGAGGCGTCAAGCGGAACGCCGACCGCCTCAAGACCCGCACCATCGACCTGGGTCGGGCGGCAGACATGCTCGCGCGGTTGCCGGCCAGGGGGCGACTCTTCTCCAACCTCCCGGCTGACAGCGCCGTCGTGAGTACGCGCTACGGGCAGTGGTGCCGCCAGCGTCAG
>CAIMLX010000200.1 GCA_903842455.1 uncultured Hyphomicrobiales bacterium
CCGGATGTCTTGCTGGATTGCACCTCGGTCTTGCTGGCTGCGGCAGTCTTCGCGCCAACACCGACCGTGAAGTACCGTCGGCGGAGAATATCGAGACCGACGGCGAGCACCATGATCACGCCCACCGCGATCTGCTGCCAATTCGAGTTGACGCCGATAACCACAAGGCCCGACTGCACCACTTTGAGCATCAGGATGCCGACGACTCCGCCTGCAATGGTACCCGCGCCGCCGAAGAGACTCACCCCGCCGACCACGACGCCGGCGATGACAATCAACTCCCACCCCGAACCGATCGAGGTGGTGCCCGACTGCAGGTCTGCCATCACGAACATACCAGCCACAGCCGACAGCGCACCAACGGTGATGAAGGCGCCAATCTTGTAGGTCGTGGTGTTGATGCCGACGAGGCGCGCCACTTCAGGATTGCCGCCGGTGGCGTAGAGGTTGCGGCCCAGAACGGTGCGGCGCAGCACGAAGTCGGCAACGATGGCCATGACGATGAAGAAGGCAAAGCTCCAGCCAAGCCCGAAAGCGAGGGTGCTCATGCCGAACTCTGAGACTTCCTTAGGTAGCGGGTAAACCGGGTAACCGCCTGTGACGAGCTGAATCAGCCCTTGCCCGATGAACAACATGCCGAGGGTCTGGATGAAGGCCGGTATCCTGAACTTCACGACAATGATGCCGTTGATCAGGCCGATGAAGGCGCCGACGCCCATACCGCCAAGGATGGCGAGCGGCACTGGCCACTGCAGCACAGTCATCAGCTGGGCTGCGACCACTGCCGAGACACCTGCCACCGAGCCAACCGAGAGGTCGAACTCGCCCGCCACTAGCAGGATGGTCTGGCCGATTGCGATTATGCCGACGAACGACACGACGTTGAGGATAGCCCTGACATTGCGTTCGGACAGGAACGCCGGCTCCACGGCGTAGAAGAACGCCACCAGCAAGAGCAGTGCTGCGATCACCCCGACCTCGCCGATGGCGATGAAGGCGATCACCCGATTGCGCAGCGATGGCGCAGTTGCGTCTTGCGTGGTGGCTCGCGCCGCGCCGGTCATTGGTATCCTCCCTCATGGCGGCGCTGTTGCGGGATGACCGGTCAGCGCTTCACCATACCCCATCAACTATTATACTATTATAAGTGTCAATACCCTTCGGAGGGGTGCTCTCGCGATCCCCTCCCCGTTCAGCAAGGACACGAGCGAAATGGTCGCCCCCTACCTGATCGGCAAGAACCCGCGCGACATCGAGCTGCACGATCGCACGCTCGGCAGCGTTTATGTGGGCGCCCGCGATTCGGGCGCCGAAGTCCGCGGCAACTCCGCCGTCAACATCGCCCTGTGGGACATCTATGGGCAGGCGCTGGGCGAGCCGCTGTGGCGCCTGCTCGGCGGTCGCACGCACCAGTCGGTCCCCATCTACAACACCTGCGCCGGCTACCAGCACGTGCGCGCTAGCAAGAAGAACTCGCTGTTCGAGCGCACCGAGGACTGGTCGCTGAAGCATGGAGACATGAACAACGGGCCCTACGAGGACCTGCTCGCCTGGCGCTTCGATGCCGGGACGCTGGCCAAGAGCCTGCTCTCCGAGGGCATAGGCGCCATGAAGATCTGGCCGTTCGACATCGCTGCAGAGGCCTCGAACGGCACCCGCATTTCGCTCACCGCTCTCGACAAGGCGCTCGAGCCGTTCAAGCGCATACGCGACGCCGTCGGCCGCGACATGGAGATCATGGTCGAACTGCACGGCCTCTGGACCCTGCCCCCGGCGCTGCGCATCGCCGAGGCGCTGAAAGCCTACGACGTCGCCTGGCTCGAGGAGCCGATCCGCTACAACGAGCTCGACGCGATGGCAGAACTGGCCCGCCACACCTCTATCCCGATCGCCGCCAGCGAGCGGCTGGCCTCGCGGCAGGTGTTCAAGCAGCTGATCGACAAGCGTGCCGCCTCGGTGATCATGATCGATCTCGCGTGGTGTGGCGGGATATCGGAGGCCCGCAAGATCGCCAACATGGCCGAGGCCAGCGAACTGCCGGTCACGCTCCACGACTGCACCGGCCC
>CAIMLX010000201.1 GCA_903842455.1 uncultured Hyphomicrobiales bacterium
CGGCTACCCAGATACTGGCCGCGATGGCACCGCAAAGCGCGACGACCGAGCCCACCGACAGATCTATCCCACCCGCCAAAATAACAACGTTCATGCCGATGGCGACGATGCCAATCAGCGCGGCAGCACGCACCACGTTCAGCAGATTCTCGGGCGTAAGGAAGTACGGTGTGATCAGCGACGCGCCCACCAGCAGCGCGACGAGGATGATGATGTTGCCATCGGCGAAGGCGCGTTTCAGTGTCGCGGTCATACCACCGCCTTTCCCGCAGGCGCGTGTTCTGCTTTGCCCATAACACCGAGCATAATGGCGTTGAGATCGAAATCGCTGCGCCGATGGGTCTGCGTGACGCGCCCGAGATGCAGGCACACTATGGTATCGCACAGCCGCAGCAGCTCGCTGAGGTCGGACGAGATCAAGATGACCGAAGCGCCGGTCTCTGTAAGCGACCAGATGAGATCAAATATCGCTTCCTTTGCGCCGATATCGATGCCGCGTGTCGGCTCGTCCAGCAGGTAGATGTCGACGCCAGCGCCGATCAGTTTGGCGAGCACGACCTTCTGCTGGTTACCACCACTAAGCTCGCCCACCGCCTGATCAAGGCTCACATGCTTGACCTGCAGCTGCGCAGCGAGATCGCGCGCCTTGCTGGCCTCGTCGCCGAGCTTCAGGCCCAGTGGCCCGACGTGCTTTTTCAACGACGAGAGGGTGATGTTCTGGCCGATGCTTAGCGGCAGGATCAGCCCCTCGCCCTTGCGGTCTTCAGGGGCGAGCCCAAGTCCCGCGTCAAGCGCGGCGCGAGGCGAACCAAAATATCCGACACGGCCCTTCGCTTCGAGGGTTCCGCGGTCGGCGGGATCGGCGCCGAAAAGAATGCGGACGAGTTCCGTGCGCCCTGCTCCCATGAGCCCGGCAATGCCGAGCACTTCGCCGCGCCGAAGCGTCAGGTCGATACCGTGAAGAGCGGGCGCGCGCGTGATGCCGCGTGCCGACAGCACGATCTCATCCTGGCGCAGCGCGGTGCCGGAGCGGTCGACGTTCGCGGTAACCGACCGACCCAGCATCATCGACACCAGTTCGTTTTCGGTCAACTCGGCGATCGTCGCGTTGCCGGCATTGGCGCCGTCGCGCAGGATCACCGCCCGATCGCAGATCTCGAAGATCTCGTTGAGGTGGTGAGTGATGAAAATGATAGCAATGCCTTCGGCGCTCAGCCTGCGCACAATCTTAAAGAGGTTCTCGACCTCCTCCTTGGCGAGCGAGGCGGTTGGCTCGTCCATGATCACCAGCCTCGATTGACGGGTCAGCGTCTTGGCGATCTCGACCAGTTGCATCTCGGCAATGCTGAGCGTGTTGGCCAGTGCATCGACCGACGCGCTGAAGCCGAGCGTGCTAAGAATGCGACCAGCCTCAACGCGCATTGCCGGCCAGTCTAGTAGGCCAAAGCGGTTCTTCTTCAACGCTCCAAGGAACACATTCTCGACCACCGACAGGTCAGGGACGATCATCAGTTCCTGGTAGACGGTGGAGATGCCGTAATCCTGCGCGTCCTGTGGGCGGCCGAAGCTCACTGGCCCGCCATCGATGGCGATTGTGCCCGCGTCCGGCGGCTGGGCGCCGGCGAGGATCCTCATTAGCGTCGACTTTCCAGCGCCGTTGGCGCCGACCAGCGCAAGGACTTCCCCGACGTGCACGTCGAGATCGACGCCATGCAGGGCCTTGACGCCCATGAACGCTTTCTCGATTCCCCGTGCCTCGATGAATGTCGACATCACCTTCCTCTGATCGTTCCGCATCGCTTCGTCAGGCCGGACCTGGCTCGTTGACGGCCGACGACCGCACCACACCGCGCTCAACCAACTCGGCAATGGCGTGGTCGCCGAGGCCCAGCTTATCCATGACGCCGGGGCGGAAGTTTTCGGCGACGATATCAAGCTCGATGAGCGCGACACCCGCTTGCGGCGTCGACGCTCGGACCAGGGGTGCAGTCATTCGTTCCTACTGTGCCGGCTAATCCGGCCACCTATAGTGGAAGCCGGC
>CAIMLX010000202.1 GCA_903842455.1 uncultured Hyphomicrobiales bacterium
TCCGACATACTCGGCGGCGCGGGCGCAGCGTTCGACACCCTGCAGGAGCTCGCCACGCTGATCGGCGAGAACGATGGTGACATCACCGGCATCCTGACCGCGCTCGACAACCGGGTGCGCTTCGATGCTGCGCAGACCCTCGCCGCCCCGCAGAAGACCCAGGCCCTTGCCAACATCGGCGCGGCGGCGGACACCCACACGCATAGCGCGGTGACGACCGGCGCGCCGGGCTTCATGTCCGCTGCTGACAAGACCAAGCTGGATGGCGTTGCTGCCTCGGCCAACAACTACGTCCACCCTCAAGGGCCAAAGCTTGCGTCATTTGACCCGGTTAGTTAAGAGTTGTGCGAATCTTGGTGTTCCAGCCATTTGGTGGCATCGCCTCAATTGAGAGATAATACTACGTGCGCATCCTTATGGAATTGCGGCCAGCGGCCGAGGGCTTTTCAGGCATACCGCAAGATACTCGGCTGCTGTACTCGATGTTTCGCGGAATGTCCGAGTACGAGACTGTAGGTTTGCTCAATAGCCACCGCCGCCTACTGCCGACACCCCCCGCGCTGACCGACGATATGGCCAGGACATTGTTCGATGCGTCGCGCCTTGTATTGCACTTGCAGGATTCGCAAAGGGTCCGTTCGTCGGCGTTACCGGCTCGCATCGCGAACAAGGCCGGATACATAGTCAATCACGCATATCAAGTTGGTCTGCTGCGCCTGATGACCGCGATCGGGCGCTCGCGCAGCGTTTATGACGTGAACGCTGCGCCGTTCTTCGATTTCGTCTGGCGGTCCTACCTTGCGAAGTCGCTGCCCGCTACCGAGCTTGCCGCTCACCGAAACGCCAAGTTTGCCACAATTCGACCGGGCTGGATGGCGCTGCAAATGAGCGGCGTGCGAGTGTTTGGGCCGCCGAGATACCCTTCGCTGAACACGGATGGTTACGGCGTGTTCCTATCACAAACGCCGTGGCCGGGGCGCGTCAGCCGGGGGACACAACTGGTCGTGCGCTATCACGATGCCATACCGATCTTTTGCCCCCACACTATCCACAACCCACAGTGGCATCAGTATACGCACTACTTCCCGCTACGGGACAACCTGCGACAAGGCGCGATAATCGCCTGTAACTCCGAGCAGAGCAGGAGCCAATTGCTCGAGCTTTTCCCGTCGGCGGGGGACCAATCGGTCGTACTGCCCTGCGTTGTCTCGGACGCGTTTCTCTCGAGGTCGGGCAAGAAGTCTGTCCGTGAGATCATACGCGCCAATCTGGAGCCAACAACGGAACTGCGCTTCAACAGCGCCACCGAGCGAGAGCGCTTCTATGACAAGAACCTCAGCGATACCAAGCCCTTCAAATACCTGGTCATGGTTTCGACGATCGAGCCAAGGAAGAACCACTCGCTGCTGATCGCGGCATGGCAGGAGCTGGTTGCCGAGTTGGCGCCGGAACTCAAACTGATTATCGTCGGCCGCCCTGGCTGGCATTGCGAGGACACGCTTGCGTTGATGGCGCGCTTTCAACGGCGGGGGCAGTTGTTCAACCTATCGGGCGTGGCCGCGAGCGACCTTGGCGCCCTCTATCGCAATGCCGAGGCTGTCGTCTGCCCGTCGTTGGCCGAAGGCTTCGATCTCACCGGTACGGAGGCTATGCTCGCGGGCGGTGTAGTCGCCGCGTCCGACATCGCAGTCCATCGTGAGATCTACGGCGACGGCTGCGTGTACTTCGATCCCTACTCCACCTCGGCTGCAACCAAGGCGATCGCCGAACTTCTCGGTGACGGGAGCGAGGCGACTAGGTCCCAATTGTTGGCAGCGGGGGAAAAGATCGCATCGAAGTACCTAGCTCGCGCAGTCTCGCCCCAGTGGGACAAGTTCCTGTCGTCCATCAATACCTCCAAAAGCAAGAGACCTCATGAGAAGGCAAGGCGCCAAATGGCTGAGTGACGTGTTCTCGCGTGGTCCGGCTGCCACCAACGGGCAGCTAACGCGCGAGGATGTCAACGACGGATTTCGCTGGATCCTCGGTCGGCTTCCCGAGTCGGAGGCCGTTGTCGACCAACATATGCTCCTCAGGTCGGCGGAGTTCACCCTTACCAACAAGTTCCTGCGTTTCGACGAAAAGTGGGTGCTGGCCCCGGTCTACGCCAACACATTCGAAATGTGGCTGGATTTGCACGACCAATTCGTCTCGTTCGGATGCATTGGGAAAAGTAGTGCCCCTCACTCGACCCCTCCAGTCTACCAGGCAACAATAAATGGTCAAATGAATGAGCTATAGCGAAAAAAAAATCGCATTTATCCACATCCCTAAATGCGGCGGCACAAGCCTAACCCGCCTGCTGCAGGATGCTATTCCAGACATTCGCCTTTGCCCGAAGAGGTTCGGGAACATTGCTGAAACTGGGGCCAGTGAGCTGGTTCGCTACAATTTGTTCAGCGGTCACTTTAGCTACTATTCGACGCGGCTAATCCCCGGCAGGGACATTCGCCGGATTACGACTTTTCGAGATCCTGTTAGGCGGTTGATATCCTTCTATCGATTCCAGCGAGCGCATGATCCGGACTTACCGCAACACAAGGCCCTCCCTCTCGTGCAAATGGCGTCCGCTCTACCGCTGCGCGACTTTCTGCTGCACCCGACGGTTCGGGACACAGTGATCGTAAACAATCCTTTCGTGAGAACCTTCCTCGACCGCACAAGTCCGATGGGGCCGATCGTGCAGCCAACCGACTCTGAGGCTTCTGAGTTCATTCGTCGTGACCCCGAGGGAGCCTTGAGAGTCGCCCTGGCCAACATACGTTCCCTGAGTGGATATGTTCATCTCGAGGAATTAGATGCTGATGTCGACCGGCTGTTTGTCCGCTTAGGATTGCCCGCGCCGAGCCGGCGCCTCAAGGCCCAGTCACTCGACGATCTGGAAGAGGCGGAGGGGTTTCGCAAGATCGAGAAGGCGATACCTTCCGACGTTGAAACGGCCTTGATCCAGGAGAATGTGGCCCTCGACAGCGCCCTGATTGCCCGACTACGGTGGCCACGTCGAATTCTGGCGCTGCGGCCCGCTGTCAGGTAATTCGAGCTCCAGCCACCTCCTCCTTGTCGGATGCCATTGGGTATCGCCTCGCGCACTTTTGCAGCATGAAAGGCGCCGACCGAGGTCTCGCCTGCCCCCAGAGCCAGCATGAACTCCCGGCCTCCCCCTCACCCCCTGAGCATCGCCTCGACCTCTTCCCGCGTCGGCATGGATGGCGCCGTGCCGGGGCGGGTGATTTATTATGAGATGGGGGCGGTGGCGCAGCCGAAGCGGAGCGCGTCGAGCGGCGACTGGCCTTCCGCCAGGGCCACGGCGAAGCCGCCGTTGAAGGCGTCGCCGGCGCCGGTGGTTTCGACCACCCGGGGCACCTTGAACGCCGGCACCCTGTGCGTGCCGGCCGCGCCGTAGAGCAGCGCGCCCTTCTCCCCCAGCGTGATCAGCGCGTTGCGCGCGCCGCGCCGCACCAACGCCTTCGCCGCCGCCAGCGCCTCGGCTTCGGTCTCGACCTTGAGCCCGGTCAGTGTCGCCGCCTCGGTTTCGTTGGGGGTGACGTAGTCGCAGAACGCATAGATGGCGTCGTCCACCTGCACCGCCGGCGCGGGGTTGAGGATGGTGGTGACGCCGTGCCTGCGCGCCAGCGTCAGCCCGGCGATCGCCGTCTCGACCGGCTGCTCGAACTGGGTCAGCAGCACCTGGCTGCTGGCGATGACGCTCTCGGCGGCGGCTACATCCGCGGGGGGAGAGGTTCGCGGCTGCGCCGCTCTCGACGATGATGGCATTGTTGCCCGTCTCGGTCGAAACGAAGATGAAGGCGGCGCCGGTCGGCAGCGTCTCGTCGATAACCACGGCGCTGGTATCGATCCCGTCCGCCGCCCAGGCCGCCTGCGCCATGCCGCCAAACGTGTCGCAGCCGATGCGGGTGATCATCCACGCATCGCCCCCGGCCCGCGCCGCCGCGATTGCCTGGTTGGAGCCCTTGCCGCCCGGCCCGTCCTTGAAGCCCTGGCCCAGGATGGTCTCGCCCATCAGCGGCAGTCGCGGCGCCCGGAAGGCAAGGTCCGCGACGAAAATTCCGAGCATGGCAACCGCTGCGCGCGCCATGAAGTGTCCTCCCTCTGACCGGTCGCTGTTACGCGCCCTGGCTGCCAACCTGCGGCGGTGCAAGCGGCGAGATGGATCCCGGCCTTCGCCGGGATGACGTCGCCGATGCGGCGGGCGAACCCACCCCGGTCACATCAGGTCAGCTTCCCCGCCTGCAATGCGGCAAGGATCCAGTCGCGATAGGTCTGGTCCCGGTTCTCGATCTCGATCTCGATCTCGGGCGATACCTTGCTGGCTTCGGTCATGAAGTAAAGGTAGTCGCGCCCCATCGCCTCGCCGCGGCCGGTATTTATGCCGACCGCTAAATCCGGGATCTCCGGCATGCGCTCGCCAAACGCCATGGCGTGCTTGGCCCAGTTGACCATGTCGTCGGTGGTGCGGTCCTTCTTGCCCGAGGCGAGGACGCGGATGGCATGCGCCGCGAACAGGAACCGGTCATGCTCGGGGCGCGCGAAGCGCTGATGCATGCGGTAGAACGCATCGACCAGCACCGGCGCGTCGAGATTGCCGTAGCCGACATCCTCACCGGCATGAAGCGCATGTGGGACAACATCGCGGCGTGGTTCGCGCAGTGGCCGCAGATGATCCTCGACGCCATCGGGCAGATCGACATTGGCTCGCTGTTCAAGATGCCGGA
>CAIMLX010000203.1 GCA_903842455.1 uncultured Hyphomicrobiales bacterium
ACGGGCAGCGTTGCGAACTCCATGTCGGGGGGTGGGCCAATCTGCAGGTCCTCGGCGCCACGCATGAGGACACATCAGAGTGGTATGAGAAGGGGCTGCTCGCGCCGGGCGTCGACTACGATGCCCCCCACCCCTATCTGGCTCAAAGCTGTGACCTGCTCGACAAGGACGGTTGCGTGAAGATTCCCGATGGCCCCGGTCTCGGCTATGACATCGTCTGGGATTACATCAAGGACAACGTCATTGCCTGACCGGGCTACCGCGTCGCTATCAACTGTCCGCCGTGCGGCCCAAGTGCTGAGTGCGCTAGCGCAGAAGGGAGCTTTGGGATACGCGCGCTGAGCCGCGATCTCGGCCTGCGGGTGACATCAGTACAACGCATCCTCATGGGTCTGGCCGCAGAGTCGATGCCGGAGCAGTTCCGGAGCACCAGCACGAGCACCAGTAGTGGAGTTTCGATCCGAGAACGATCTGGCATCCCACTGATCCGACTCTGTTTCGGCGTGCAAGTCTTCAACGCCGGTTGACAACCAGATCGCCCTTGTTGGGTATCCCCCGAGTGTGTCCTGAGCCTAGCGAAAGGCCAGCAGTCGATTGGCTCGTCGGAAAAAGAGCCCCGCGACTAGCCGCCAGCTCACCGACCGGCGTAACCGCGCCACCCAGGCGGGTTGCCGCGAGAGCTCGGCCAGGCGCGCGAGTTCGGCAGCGCGTTCGACATCGGAGAGATGTGGGCGCAGATGCGTCTGTGTGCAGATGCCGGTGGGGGTATGCGCCGTCGTGACGCGGCACCACGGCTCACTGAGAAAGCTGCGCCACAGATGCAGGTCGGACGCACCGAGTTCCGGTGGCGGCGGCTCCCAGCCGCGCGCCAGGCGACGGTAGGCCGCGAGCGTATGGGCGCCGAAAGTCATATCGAACAAATTGTATCGCTCGCCCAGCATGCGCTGGCGCATTGCCGGCACCAGCAGGCTGCCGCCTGTGAAGAAAGGAGCCCCATCACGCCCGAGCCCCAAGTGCAGGGTGTTGGCGAAATCAGCGCGCCGGAGGCTCCGAAGCTGGATTTCCAGGTGGTCCGGAAACCAGATGTCGTCATCGCCTAGATAGGCGATGATCTGTCCTCTTGCCTCCTGCAGCGCAGCGTGCCGGTGATACTCGCCCTTCCGCACTCCCTTAGGCCAGTCGAGGAAGCGAATGCGTGGATCGGACGCGGCCAGGGCACGGGCCGCTGCACGCGTATCCTTCGTCACGCCGTCGCCGACGAGCAGCAGTTCGAAATCGCCGACCGTTTGCCGTAGCGCGCTGCCGACCGAGTGCGGCAGGCAGGCCGCATGGCTGTGGGTGGGAACGAGGATAGTCGCAAGCGGCGAACCGGCCCCCACCGCCGGGCTACCAGCCGGGTGCATCGCCGAAGGAATAGGGTATGAGCGGCGTGTCGAGCGGCAGGCGGTGCTTGTCGGGAGCGGCGTAGTCGTAGAGCCGCGTTGGCATGTCGAGCACCATCAGGTCGCCCGTGCCGATGTTCTGCGCCGCGTGCCAGACGTTTTGCGGCGTTCGCACGATCTGCCGGCGCTCGCTGCAAAGAAAGATCTCGTCGACCTGGCCGAGCGTCGCTGACCCGGGGCGCGGATCGAACAGCACGAGCTTCATGTCGCCGAGGAGGACCAGCGTGCGGTCGTCATAAGTCTGGTGCAGTACCCAGCCTTTCACGACACCCGGCCGGATAGTGAAGCAGTGCGCCGATACCATGGGTTCGGCGTGCCAGCCCCACCGAGGATCCCACGCCTCGAACAGTGTGCCACGCTCGTCCATTTGCGTGCGAATGTCGTGGATCGACACACCGTCGATCAGCTTGCGGACGCTGTGGCCGTCCGGGGTGACAGTCTGCCGGTCGCGCTTCGCGCCGGCGAGCATTCGGTCGAGAAGCGGTTGCGGCTCGGCGTCGGTTAGGTCCAATTGTGGGCTCCGTCACTGTCGAGAAACCGTGATCCTGGCAACCCGACATTCCCTGTGAACCCGGTGAACCCGGTTTCTGGTGACAGGGTAGCGTTCACGTTCGCCCCCGGCAACGGTGCGCTGAAAAGGCCCTCGGATCTCGAGGCATCACCCGAACTGCACGCAAAGCGCTTTCCGTCGCGGTCATCTGTCCGTATCGTGGTGCATCTTCGAGGACGCGCCGCCCGGACAAATCGGCATGCCGAAGCGCCGACGCCGGGGGCCCAGGGGGACGACACATGAAGATCACGTCGGTAACCGCGCACCTCGTCAAGGAGTGGCGCACCATGCTCTTTGTGAAAGTCGAAACCGACGACGGCCTCATCGGGATTGGCGAAGGCGGACTCACGTCTCGTGAGGAA
>CAIMLX010000204.1 GCA_903842455.1 uncultured Hyphomicrobiales bacterium
CGATGAACCCGAGGACGATCCCCACGATCATCGCAATGACGCTGATCCAGATGGTCGTCCAGGCTCCCGCGAACATGTACGGGCTGATGAGATACTCAAAAAAGGACGGCCAACTCCAGATCATCAGTCAGTGATCTCCACGTTGCTTCAGGTCAGTTGGCGAGTTATCCCGCGGCGCTTTGCGTGGCGGGCAGGGGGCGGGCCTTGTACCCACCCCCCGCTCGAAAAGCCTATTCCGGCTTGTAGTAGGACTGGAAAGTCCCCTGCCACTCGGTCCAGGCGTCGATCTTGGTCGAACCGGCTGCGTCCATCAGGGCGGCGTAGGTGCCATCGGCGAGCATAGCGTTGAGAGCGTCGACGATCGCGGCCGAAAGCTTCGGCTCGATGGTTGCGAAGGCATTGGGGCTACCTGGATAGAGACCGGTCACCGGCATCGCGAACTGGCCCTGTTCCTGGTAGTACTTGCCCGTTATGTCGGCCACGAACACGGCATCGATCTGCCCTGCGCCGAGCGCGAGGAAAGTCTCGCCATAGGTGTTGAACACCCGGATATCCATGGCCGGGAGCCCCTGGCTCACGAGACCCTCGCTGACTTCACGCAGCCGTTGTTCCTCGACGCCGCCGATCTCGACCCCGATGACCTTGCCGGCAAGATCCTCTGGCTTGGTGACGTTGAGCGGGTTGTTGGCGGGGGTCACCATTGCGATGGCATTCACCGCATAGGGAACCAGCTGCATGATCTTCACGCGGTCTTCGTTGTAGTAGAGCCCGGTGTTGATCATGTCCCAGCGCTTGGTCTGCAGCCCCGGAATCTGGACCTCGAACGTGACGTTCTGGAATACCGGCTCGAGGCACAGGCGCTTCGCCAGTTCCTCGCCCAGTTGGAAGTTCAGGCCCTGGAAATTGCCGTCCTTGTCGATGTACTGGGTGGGAGGAATGCTGGCATTGATCGACATTGTCAGCTTTCCCGCCTCCATGACGGGAAGGTCGGTGGGGCATGCGGGCTGCGCCCATGCCACCGTCGGGATGGCCATCCCGACCAGTAGACCAGCTGCTGCAGTCATAGTCCGGCGTGATCCAGTCATGATCTCAGTCTCCTGTTGTGGCGTGATTGTTGAGTTTGGTCGGCGCCTCATGAACGCCGCACCAGCCAATGATGCTGGCGGCCGCGGCCTTGACGAACCGAAGGTAGTCTTCGGTATCCACCCACTCGTCGCGGCCGCCGGTCTGGGTGAGGTCGCCGCAGAGCGGGCCAAAACCAACCGCAGGGATTCCCTTCTGTACCCAGGGATTGCGGATGTCGCTGGCGGTGTGGAGCGGATTTACGTGCGGTGCAAAGGCACTCGTGGCGGAAATCGACTCCGCCGCGATCCGGTACAACGGATGATCCTGCGGGACATCGGTGCCTGAGATCCCCGAGAGCCACTCGAGTACGGGCGGGTTCTGCCGCATCCAGTCGTCGGCCGCCACGGCCCTGGAAAACGCTGCCTCGACTTCGCGCTGGACCATGGCGAGGCTCTCGGCGGGCGGAAAGGCCACGACGCCTGAAAATGTACATTCGACTGGTACGCGGTAGAGCGCGTGGTTGCCGCCAAGCTGCAGCGAAGAAATGAGGATATTGGTCGAGCGGCCTATGGCTGCGTCCAGCAATGGATGATGAACACGTTCGCCACGTTCTGCATCCAGTGCCTTGAGCGCATCGATGAGCACCATGGCCTTGTCCAGCGGATTGATGGCGCGGTGGGCGAACGCGGTCTGGACGGGCTCCGTGGTGTCGGGCGGCTTGCCCGTTACCGTGACTGAAAACTCGAGCTGGCCGGATGCGAATGCCTTGATCTCTCGCATTCCGACCCCTGACTCGGCGGGATGCAGATAGATTGCGGCATCGGCGGAATAGCCGTGATGCAGCACCGCTGCCACGCCCCTTGCATGGCGCTTGCTCGGCGTGCTGGCGACGATCACGTCGCCGGCCAAGGCGATGCCCGCCGACCTGATGGCGGCCATCGCCGAAACGCAGGCAGCAACGCCACTCAGGTCGTCGGCGACGCCCCAGCCGTAGAACCTGCCGCCTTCATCCACGCCGGCGAAAGGATCGTGGCGCCAGCCCGGGTCAGCGACCATCGGTTCCGCATCGGGGTGGGCGAACAGGATCATCGAGCGCCCTGCCCCTCGGCCACTAAAGGTGGCAACAACACTCTCGCGCTCTGAGGAGGTGGCACTTTCTCCCGACGCGAACTCGTTGACGACCGGGACGCGCGACGGGTCGTAGACAATCCGCTCGATCACCCCGCCTGCCTCGGCCAGCGCGGAAGCGACCGCGTCCTGCACGGCCGCTTCACCATGCGGCTGACGGCCGATCAGTTCGCGCATGAACTGCAGGACATTCTCGCGATCGCGGTCGAGCGCTTGGAAAACGGACTGTGCTAACTCAGTCATTGCATCCGGGCCTCATGCCAGCCAAGGGAACATCACCCGGCGGCAACGCAATGCAAACACGTACTGCATACAATCGCAATGCAATTATCGTACGAAATGCGTTACGACGGCTTTCCTGTGCAATCCGAGCGTGCTTTTATGGAGGCGTGGCACTTGGACCGTGTGTGCGTGGAATGCGGGCTGAGGCCTGGCGTGCCCTGGGAAGGATTTGTGATGCAAGACGCCTGGTACGTTCCGAGACCACCCTTTCCCCAGGCATTCTTTGACGAACTCAATGCCCACAGGACCGAGTTTCCCTTGGCCGAGGAGTTCGTCATTTCTGTCGAAGAGGCAGGTCGCGCGTTCATCGTGAAGCGCGGCCAGACGATGCGGATAACCTGCGCCGAAGGCGCGCAGATCGTCGACATGTGCATCTGGAACGCCCATGACACCAGAGAGCGCTTCGCCAACGAGTACTCGCTGACGCGCGAGGGCATCTGGCTACAAAGGGACATGCGCCTGTGGAGCAGCCTCCCCAAGCTCCGGCCGATGATGACCGTGACCGCCGACACCGTGAAGAACAAGCCTGTCCACCCCGGAGCGCGCCACCACTATCTGTTCGGCGCTCACTGCAACCCGCAGGGGTGGTACTGGGTCGTCAAGGACCGCGAGCACCCGCTGGTTACCCACAATAACTGCTACTGCAATCTGACGCGCGCCATCGCCCCGTTCGGTCTGGTCGCCGCAGATCTGCATGACAATCTCAACCTGTTCATGAAGTGCTTTGTCGATGCGGAGTCGGGGCTCCATCCGTGGGAGCCCTCGGACGTGGAACCGGGAGACTACGTCGAGTTTTACGCCGAGATGGACTGCCTGGTTGCGTTGTCGGTCTGCCCGAGCGCGTCCGGCCGCAAGGCCCACGACGAAGAGGCGCCCAAACCCATTACGGTTTCGACTTACGACACTGGACGCCTCTTGCCGGAATACGAAGATCCACTGGGCTCATAAGCCCCTTGACGGCGTGTTTCTATCGCAAAGAGTTTCTGCCCCGCCGGCACATCCCAGCAACAAAGCTGCGGACTAGCGTCCTTCTGGCAAGGTCGCTCCGGTCCGATGCATTGTTCGCATGCACTTTGTATGCGATAGCTCGCGTTCGAATCGGGATAGATGAGGAAAACCCGTGCAAGAATCCCAAATGGCGCCTGCAAAGCTCAACGATGATGCTTTGTCAGATCGGGTCCATGTGGCAGTCACCAAGCTGATAAAGTCGCAGAAACTCCACGGCGGCGACATCATCGTTGAGTCGCGACTTGCAGAGATGCTTGGCGTGTCGCGCACTCCGCTGCGCGAGGCCCTGCAAAAGCTGGAGGGCGAGGGTCTCGTTGTCAAGAACGGCCGATCCTTTGTCGTACGGGCGGTAGGGCTCGCCGAATACCTGCAGAGCCTGAAAGTCAGAGAAATACTCGAGGGCGAGGCCGCTGCACTCAGCGCGGGGCGCGCGCCTGCCGGCGCGATCCGTACGGTTCGCAAGAACATCGACGAGCTGCTATCGGCCCCGGTGTACCTGCCCGAAGCCCACTGGCAGTCGGACGATGAGGTGCATGCCCTCGTGAGTGACTTCTGCGGCAACCCGGTGCTGGGCCAGATGATCCGGCACCTGCGCATGGTTACGCGGCTCTATGAGAAGCTGAACCTTGCCGACCGGCTGGTACCCGATGCGACCGAGCACCTGGAGATCATCGATGCCTTGGAATCAGGCGATGGTCGACTGGCGCGACAGAAAGCCCAGATGCATATGCGCAGCCTGTACAAGGCGTCGATCTGATCAGTTGAAGCGATCCAGCGTGAAGTAGCCTATAGCTTCGCCAGAACTCCGGCCGGCCACCATATCGGCCGTCAGTTGGCCCATCATCGGCCCAAGCGTATAGCCATTGGCGGTAGCGGCGACGAACACTGACGGGTGTCCGGGCAGCGGTCCGAGCAACGGTGCGCCGTCGATATTGATGTTCATTGCCGCCCAGCTGCGCAACAGGTGCAGGCCCGATACCGCCGGTACGGTGCGCTCCGCCACCCAGAGATTGCCTTCGATACTGGTGCGGAAAACCTGGCTGTAGCCCGTCTCCGGGCTGGCCCCGGCAGTCCAGGCACCGCCGATGATCAGATTGCCGTTTGCTGCCTGCTTCATGGTCAGATGTCGGTCGGCATGAGCGATGAGCTGCTTGAGGATGGGGCGGGTCGGCTCGGTGACCAACATCTGCAGCGGTGCCCCGGAGATCGGCAATTCGCAGCCCAACAGGCGACCGAGTTGGCGGCTCCAGCCACCAGCGGCGACGACCAGTCGCCTGGCGCGGATGCTGCCGCCCGCCGCGCTCGTCACGATGTAGTCCGGCCCGGAGCACTCGATACCGGTCACCTGGTGGCCGGCGAAGAACCGCGCCCCCGCTCGCTCCGCCTCGGCGACAATGACCGGTGTTGCGCGCAGTGGATTGATCTTGCCCTCGGCGGCGCAATAGGCAGCGACCACCATCCGTTCGGAAACCGCTGGGGCGAGGGCTGCGAGTTCGTCGCGACCGATCACGCGCGTATCGATGCCGACCGCCTGTTCGGCGACCGCCTTGTCGCGCAGGAACACCGCCTGCGCCTCATCTTCGGCGACCATCAGGCCACCGGTGGTGACGATCTCGAAATCGGCGGAAAGCTCCGACTCCAGTGATTTCCACAACGCGACCGAATCGCGCTGCAGCGGCAGGGTGCGCTGTGCCGGGCTCCCGCCGGCCATTGCCTTCTTGCCGAAATCCCAGCTGAGCAGTTGCACATGAAGACTGCCGGCATTGCCGCCTGAGGCCTGGCTGTTGGGCGCGCTGCGGTCAATAACGACGACGTCCATGCCATGCCGCGCTGCAAACATGGCGGTGGAAACACCGGCGATGCCGGCCCCGATTACCAACAGGTCGCAGGCCTCGGGGAGCGGGTCGGCGCGGTGCGCGCCACGCGGTATGGTGTCCGTCGGGACTTCCCGATGGCCGCCCCACTCGGCCTTCTCGATGGCGAGCGCGGCAGCAGGGACCGGCCGTACCGGCGCTTGCGGTGCGAAGAGATCTGCCTCGGTTGCGCCAGAAAGGTCGCCGCGCAGAATCCGGAGTGCGACGCCGCCACAATAGCGGCCCTGGCAGCGGCCCATGCCGAGCCGGGTCCGGCGTTTCAGGCTGCCGAGGTCGACAATACCATCGGCGCGCGCTGCGGCGATGGCGCCGGCAGAGACGTTCTCGCAGCGGCAAACCAGCGTATCGCCAGTGGGCTGCGCCGCACGGACCGTTGGCGCGAACAGGCGCCAGAGCTGGTCCTGAAACCTGCCGGCCGACGCGAGACGCCCGCGCGCCGCTGCCGCGTCCGGAGCCTTCCGTCCGGTACTGGCAATGATGTCCAGGGCGGCCAACTCACCGCGGGCAAGCGCGGCCTGGCTGCCGCGAATGCCCGCGCCATCGCCGGCGACCCAGACGCCGGGAACGCTGCTCCGGCCGTTGTCGTGAACGACTGGAACGGGAAAACCCGTCTCGGGATCGACTGCAACCGCCCCGCCCAGATGTCGAAGCAGCTCGACGGCCGGGATAAAGCCATAACCAAGACTGACGGCGTCGGCCGCAAAGCTCAGAGCCTTGCCGTCGGCGTCCAGAGCCTCGACCCGTTCCACCCGGCCATTGCCGGAGATGGCGGTCACCACCGCGCCCTCATGCACGGGCACCCCGGCGGCCAGTAGCGCGGCACGCATGGCGATGCCGGTAAGGGCGAGACGGGGCGCGCTGGCAAACATGCCGACGAAGGCAGGAGCGGTGGCCAATCGGCTCGGCCGGGCGCTTTCGAGCACGGCCATCACGTTCGCACCGCCGCGCACCAGTTCCAGCGCAACCTGCCAGTTGAGCGGGCCGTTTCCGGCAATGAGAATGCGTTCGCCTGGACTGACACGATAGGCCCGCGCCAACGTCTGAACTGCGCCGGCCGTCATGACACCCGGCAATGTCCATCCCGGCACGTGATGCGCCGCTTCGTAGGCGCCGGTCGCGAGCAGCACCGCAGTCGCCCTCAGCGCATAGGCGCGGTCGGGAGTCGAAATGGCAAGTTCGGCGCCGCCCGATGTATCGCGGGAAGCTTTCCAGACCAGAGAGCCCGAGCGGATCTCCGCGCCGGCCGCTTCAGCGGCGCGGCGCCGCATATCGCTCTCGGCGGCCTGCGCATCGGTAGGGCCGGTGCTGAAGCGGTGCGACGGGGCGAGCGGCTTCAGGTACTGCCCACCGGGCTGTGCGCGCTCATCCAGCAGGATGGTGCTGAGCCCCGCATCGGCGAGGAGCCGGGCCGCTGCAAGTGCTGCCGGTCCGGCGCCAACGATGGCGACATCGCAAGTCTCGACAGCGGGCTCCACCGTGGGCCGTTCGGCCAGCGCCGCCAGTCGACTGTTGGCACTGACGGCGCGACGCACATCGAGTCCCGCCGCAACCTTGCTCATGCAGGCGCGCTGGCTGCCGCGTCCGTCGATCTCGACCAGGCAGTCCTGGCAGGCGCCCATGCCGCAGAAGATGCCGCGGCCCTTGCCGTCTTGCCCTTCACGCAAGTCCAGGTGTCCGGCGGCCGTCAAGGCAGCAGCGATGGTCTCCCCCTCGAGCGCCTCGATCGGCTGGCCTTCGAAGGTGAAACTGAGTCCACTCGTGGCCCGCTCTATGCCTTGGGCCGAGAGACGCCGACCGCCGACTGGTGTCACGCCGGCACGCCGACAAGCTTGATGCCAGACCGCAACAGTGCTTCACGCATGCCGGCGACTTCTTCATTGGGCAGCGGAAGGCGGGGTGCGCGAGGCCCGCCGACATAGCGGCCCATCTCGGCAAGCGCCGCCTTGGTGGCTGCGACGTAGCGGTGCCCGCCTACCAGCCGGATCATCGGCAGCACCTGCTTGTAGATGGCTCGCGCCTTCTCGATGTCGTGCTTGTCGGCGGTGAGGGTGAAGATTTCGGCCAGTTCCTTCGGCATCAGGTTGGACCCCACGGCCACCCACCCGGCCGCTCCGGCGAGGAAGGATTCAAAGCCCATGATCCCACCGAACACAGTCATGCGCTCACCGCAATAATCGACAATGTCGCGGATGCGCGTCACGTCCATCGTCGATTCCTTGATGTAGCGAACATTGTCGATGCGCGAGAGGCGCTCGACGATACGCGGCGTCAGATCGACATTGGCGGTGGCCGGATTGTTGTAGATCATGATCGGGATCGAGAGCGCCTCGCCGATACGACGGTAGTGCTCGAACAGCTCGTCCTCGGTGGGCGTCGAGTAGTACGGCGGAATGATCATCACCCCGTCGGCGCCCATCGCTTCGGCCTCGCGTGAGTAGCGGATGACGTCGACCGTGTTCTCTGAGCCGGTGCCGATCAGCACCGGCACGCGGCCCGCTGCCGTATCGATCACAGACTGGGCCACGGCGCTGCGCTCATCGTCGGTAAGGGAGAGGAACTCGCCGGTCGAGCCGAGGGGCACGAGCCCATGAATGCCCGAGGCAATCTGCCAGTCAACAAAGCTCGCCGTTGCCTCGAGGTCCACCGCCCCGCTGGCGTCGAACGGGGTGATCATGACGGTGTAGGTACCTCGAAACGACTTGGTCATCATTCATTCCTGATGGAGAGGCGTCGCCAGAGTCAGCAGGCGAAGCGGGTTACGCCTGAGCAACTGGTCGATCTGATCGGTTGAGAGGCCAGCGCGGAGCATGAGCTCCGGGCCATTGCGCAAGAGATGGCCATAGCCGTGGCCACCCCAATGCGTCATGCGCGTGCAGGTGCAGACATCGTGGCTGATAAGGATGCGGTCTGCCCAGCCTTCGCGCATCAAATCGCCGATGAGGCGCAGGCGCTGCAGATCAGTCGGCAGTTCGACGTCGCCGAACCAGTAGTGCGAGGTCTCGACACCAAAGAAATCCCATTCCACGCACACGCCGGTTTCGAGTAGTTCGCGCACATGCTCGCCCCGCGGATAGGTGCGATCCATGTGACAGATGACGGCGCGGGAAAGGTCAGCGCCGGCCCCGGCAAGAATTCTGACGATTTCGAAGGGAGCCGCGACGTCGCGGCCGGGGTGGACGCTGATGGCGGCACCGGTGCGCCGGCTCGCGGCGGCGGCGGCCTCGAGAGCGCGTCGTTCGACCGGCTCGATCGGCCACGAGGTGCCGATTTCGCCGATCAGCCCGGCGCGGACGGTCGTCCGATCGAGGCCCCTCTCGACTTCGTGCACGAAACGATCGGTGAGCGCTGCGGTGTCGAGGGCGAGGAGTTCGGGGTCGAGATAGGCCGCAACGTACGTTCCAGCGGCGGCGACGACATGCACGTCGGCAGTCGCTGACGCTGTGCGAAGTCCATTCGGGTTGCGATCGAGGCCAAAGGTGCTCTGGTCGACGAGGAGGGAGCCACCATCAGCACGGAAGGCGGTCAACTCCGCGGCCGCCACGGCTGGGTCGCGCTGGCGCGCATTGTTGCGGTTTTCGTTGGAGCGATAGTCGATCTGCCAACGGTTCGCCGGAGTAATCGGCGGATCGTCTACTTCGTGCCGACCGCCCGGCAGGACGAGATCGAACAGCAGATGTTCGTGAAAAGCGATGCGGCCGATCTCGGCTGCGGGCACGTCGCCGCGCACCGTGCGGACCATGCCGGTCATGGGCGCACCCCGACCCAGGCAATGATCTTCGCTGCCGCAGCTTTCACTGGGCGGATTGAAACATCGCGGTCGCCACACGAGCCCGTGTTGCCGGCCGGCGACGAGACAGCGATATCCCCCTCCCGCTTCAGCCGCATCAGGGCACAAGGGTCCGCAGCCAGCATCGGGGCGTGGGAATCAGTCGCCTTGAACGTTCCCTCTATCGCCCCCATCCTCACCTTAGTGGCTCTCCATCAAAACCGGTTTCACGTTGACACCCGACTAACACAAACTGCATACAACATCAATGCAATGTCGTGGCTGCGGCCCTCATTGCTGCAGCGTTCGATACCGCCGACAGGAGCAACCTAAATGAAGATACGCGTCACCGCCGGCCCATATGTCTTTGAAGCGAAACTCGAAACGGAAGCAGCGCCCAAGACGTGCGCAGCGTTCGTGGCCGAGTTGCCCTACATGAGCAAGATCGTGCATGTGCGCTGGAGCGGCGAGGGCGTTTGGGTGCCGCTGGGCGACAAGAATTTCGGCGTTACCTACGAGAACCACACCAGCCACCCGGCGCCGGGGCACTTCATCCTCTATCCAGGTGGAATCAGCGAGACCGAGATCCTGCTGGCCTATGGCGGCGTCGACTTCTCCAGCAAGATGGGCCAACTCGCCGGCAATCATTTTCTGACCCTGACGACCGGGCTGGAGAACCTGCCGGCTCTGGGCAAACTCGTGCTGTGGGAAGGTGCGCAGGACATCCGCTTCGAGGCGATATAGGGCCGGGCCAGCCGGGGGCGCACTGGCACCAGACGCGCTCCTTGGCTGGCGGCACGTCGCCACCATGGCGTTGGCAGGGATCGGCTCAAATTGGCCAGTGGCATGTGAAGTGGGGCAGAGCCGAGCCCTGCCCCGGGAGCGGCTACTCGGCGGCAGGCGTCACCTCGGTGAGGTCGACGGTCCACGTCGGATTGTAGGTGACGTTGGCTACGCTTTTCGAACTGACCAGCGTGGTCGGCGGCTGGAACAGCGGGATGAAAGGGCTCGATTCGTTGAGCGCCCGCTGGAACTCCTGATAGACGGCCTCGCGCTCGGCTGGATCGGTGATGACCGCCGCTCGCGACGAGATCTCTTCGATCTTTGCATCCGACCCCGCCGGCCAGCCGACACGGGTGCCGACGAGCAGGCCGGGCGTGAAGGGGATGTAGCCGACCGGATCGGGGAAGGCAGCG
>CAIMLX010000205.1 GCA_903842455.1 uncultured Hyphomicrobiales bacterium
GTTGTTGTAGAGGCGCTGGACCGCCTCTCGCGCGACCAAGAGGACTTGGCCGGGCTGTTCAAGCGGCTGTCCTTCGCCAACGTCGAGATCATGGCGGTGCACGACGGCAAGGCCGACGCCATGCAGGTCGGCATCCGGGGCCTCGTCTCGACGCTGTTCCTCACCGACCTGAAGCATAAAATCCGCCGGGGGATGCATGGCGTAGTCCGCGATGGGCGTCACGCGGGCGGCAAAGCCTACGGCTACCGGCCGACGCCGGGACAGCCGGGGGTGATGGTGATCGATGAGGCCGAGGCGGCCGTGGTACGCCGCATCTTCTCCGAGGCGCTCGCCGGGTGCCTCCCGCGCGAGATCGCCGCCGGGCTAAACGCCGACGGGATATCCCCGCCGAGGGGCTCGGTGTGGAACGCCTCGACCATCGCGGGCAACGCTAAGCGTGGATATGGAATGCTCCGCAACCCGGTCTATGCCGGGAAGATCATCTGGAACAGGGTCCGCATGGTCCGCGATCCCGACACCGGCAAGCGGATCAGCCGCGCCAACGACGCGACCGAGTGGCGCGAGGCCGACGCCCCCCATCTGGCTCTGGTGAGCCGCGAGGACTTCGAGGCGGCCATTGCCGCCCTCGACGGCCGCGCGAAGAAGGCCCGCGGGGGCGAGTACGTGAAGCGCCCCAAGCGCCTCCTGTCGGGACTGATCCGGTGCGGGCATTGCGGGGGCGGGATGTCGATCCACGACAGGCCGAACTATCCCCCCGGCGCAATCCGCATCAAGTGCTCACGCTCGGTCGAGAGCAGCACCTGCGACAACCACCGGAAGTATCGGCTCGACAAGATCGAGGCGGCCGTGATCGAGGGGCTGAAGACTCAGCTAGCCCACCCGGAGTACCTCGCCGAGTATGTCCGGGTCTATCGGGAGGAGCGCCGCCAGGAGAGCCAGCGGGTGTCGCGCGACCGCGGGAGGATCGAGCGGCGGATCACCGATTTGACCGGCCAGCTGGATCGCATGATGTCGCTGTTCGCGCGCGGGGTGATCTCGGCCGACGCCATCGAGGCGCAGTATGGGCCGTTGGAGACTGAGCGCAAGCATCTACGGGGCGAGTTGGCCGATCAGGACGCGCCCGACGTGATCGAGCTCCACCCGCAGGCGGTCAGCCGATACAAGGCAGCGGTCGATGATCTCGCGGGGCATCTGTCGTCGCTGGACGCCCGGATCGACGGGGGAACCATCGCGTCTTTCCGCACACTGGTGGACAGCGTCGTGATCCACGACGCGGCTGATGGCGGTGTCGAAGCCGAAGTGATTGGCCACCTCGCCGCCCTGATCGGCCGGGAGGCCGAATTGTTGGGGGGTCGTGTGGTAGCGGAGGAGGGATTTGAACCCCCGACACACGGATTATGATTCCGCTGCTCTAACCAACTGAGCTACTCCGCCCCGGTACGCGGGTGGCAGAGCCGACCCTTGGGCGCGGCGCCTTCTTAGGTTTGGGTCGGGTGGGTGTCAAGCACTGTTGGACGGCCGCGCCGCCATCAGGGGCACCAGCCAGCAGGTGACCGCGCCTTCGCCGATCTCGCCGTGCCAGCACAGCCGGGTGGCGGGCAGCTTTTCGCCGAAGCGGGGCGACACCCAGCCGCCATCCACCCGGTCCTCGCCGGTGGAGAGGGTGATGGTGTCGGTGGGAAAATCGAGGCGCAGCAGGCGGTCGGCGCCCCGGCTCACGGTGACCGACTTGCCGGCGCTGGTGGCCACCAGCCCCTGGGCCAGCTGGAACACCAGTTCGGCGGGACGCGGCGGGCCGCCGAGCAACTGGTCGGTGACGGCAATCTTGCCCGGCTCGATCTCAAGGGTCCGCTGCACAACGCGCCCGAAGCGGCGGCGGTAACCGTCGTGCGTGGCGCGGAGCCAGGGGTGGGGGGAGGTGCCGCTTTCCTCGAGCCGCGCCTGGGCCTTCTCCGACCAGTTGAACGGGCCGGACATGCTGCTCTGGCTGCTGCCGTCGAGGTTGAGCGTGTTGTGGGCCGGCGTCGAGCGGAACCAGCGGCGCCACTCGCCGCCCGAGCCATAGAGATACGTGCCAGGATCGACCAGCACCGGTTCGCCATCGAGGCTCAGGGTCAGCGACAGGGCGTCGGCGTGGCCATGGGCGGCGATCGACAGGTAGCCCAGCGGGCCGTGGTCAAAGGTCAGGCGCGCGTCGCGACCGTTCTGCCGGCCGTGCCAGACGCTCAGCCCGCCATCGGCGAAGGTCGTGAGGCCGCTGTGGCGTGGGGCAGGGCGGGGGGCCGTGCCGAACACCAGGGTGCGGAAATCGCTGACCTGAGGCCCCGGTACGCGGAGATAGCCGGCGATGGCAGCCGATACCGAGCGGGGATAGTGCGGTTCGGGCTGCAGCAGGGTCAGCACCCGGCCCTCGTCGTCGTCGCCGAGTGCCGGCGCCGGCCCCTCGCCGAACCAGCCGATGAACTCGGCGAATTTTTCGAGGCGCTGGTCGAACTCGGGCGGGAACGGCCGGCCGGCCTCGCGGGCGGCGAGGGCACAGAGCAGGGCCATTTCGGCGGTGAAGGCGGCGTAGGTCGGGGTCTGCTCGGCTCCCGTTCCGTCGGGCAGGATCTGCTGCAGCGTCTCGGCGATCAGCGCGGCGCGCGCGGCCAGCGGTTCGTCGCCGCGGCTGAGGCCGATCAGGGTGAGACCGCTCAGCTCGGCGATCCGATGGTTGTTGGCCGAGGAGTGGAGCGAGGGGAAGCGGGCGAGCCAGAAGGCGCTCGCGGTGAGGATGCGGCCGAGCTGCTCGCGCGTGGCCGGTGAAAGCCGTTCGCCGAGCAGGGCGGCGGCGAACACCAGGCTGATCGCCCTCAGCGCCACCTCGATCCCCGAAGCCCAGCCGACGCCGCGGAAGGGCGGGTTTGCGTCGTACCAACTGGCGATGATGCGCTCGACGGTGGCCAGCGCCTCGGCGTCGCCGGTCAGCGCGGCGTGCGCAGCGAGCGGCATCAGCGGCTGCAGGCGGTTGATCTCCCAGACGTACTTGATATCGCCGCGGCTGCCGTCGTGGCGGAAGTCGATGTCGTGCGTGTAGGTCTCCGGCCCCGGCCACTGACCGCCGGTCACCGGGTCGAGCCGCCAGAGCGCCGCCGGAAAGCCCCGCACCTGCTCGTCAGGCCAGCGTCGCCCCAGCGCCTCGAAGCGGCCAGCGATCACTCCGGCCGCTGCCTCGGCAATGGCTGCGCGCAGCGGCGCTTCGGCTCCAAGCACTGCATCGCGAAAGCCCGGCAGGGTCGGCAGTGCCCCCGCCGCGTATCGGTCCCAGCCCTCGTGCCGGCCGCGCGAGCGGCGCGTGCGGGCCGCCTCGAGGACGCGGTGCGCCATTTCGGCGGGCTCCATCGAGCGCAGGCGATTGATGTACCAGCCGAGCTTCACGCTCTACATCCCCGGTTGCGTTTGACTTTCCATACACCATCGGCGGCGAAACTCGTTTGCCGGCAACACCGTGTTCTGCGCGTGCGGTTAATGTCGTCCCCATCTCGGAGACCCGCCATGCGTATCGCCATCATCGCGCTTGCCGCCGCCCTCACTGTCAGCCCCGCCATCTCGGCGCCGCTGGAGCTGAACCGGGGCGTCGCGGTGCATGAATGGCTCAACTGGTCGCCGCTCGAGCCCGATGGCAGCTACCGCTGGCCGCCCTACCGGACACAGGCGGAGTGGCTGTCGGGCGCGCGCCCGCTCAGCGACTGGGCCGCGGGAGACAAGTTCGAACTGATGCGGTCGCTCGGCTTCGACTTCGTTCGCCTCACCGTCGACCCCGGCCCGTTGCTCGCGAGCAGCGGCGAACGCCGGCAGGAGGCGCTGGCGCTGCTGGCGGACAACGCGGCGGCCGTTACCGCCTCCGGCCTGAAGGTGGTGTTCAACATCCACCCGGTGACGCAGCTCATGGCCTACAGCAATGACCTCGTGAACGGGCCGGCCAGTTCCCCCGGCGTCGCGCAGTATCGCGCGATGATTGCCGACCTTGCCGGTGCCCTTGCACCCCTCGGCACCGACAGGGTGGCGATCGAGCCCTTCAACGAGTCGGCGCATTACCCGTGTACCAGCTTCGGCGACAACGAATGGCAGGAGATCATGGCGTCGACCGTCGCTGCCATCCGGGCGGTTTCTGTCGACATCACCATCGTCGCGACCGGCGCCTGCGGCGGCAATGTCGATGGCGTTACCGACCTCGATCCGGGCTTCGACGATCCCAACATCCTCTACAGCTTCCACATGTACGAGCCGCACCTGTTCACCCACCAGCGCTCCGACCGGCAGGGCGATTTCGCGTCCGGCTTGCCCTGGCCGGCGAGCGAGGGGACGCCCGAGGCGGTGCGCGCCATGCTCGAAGTGCACATGCAGGCAGCCGGCGTGTCGCCCGACGAGCAGGCGCGCCAAATCGCGGTGGTGCTGCCCTACATCGACGAGTATTTCGCCGAAGGCTGGGGCGAGGCGCAGATGCGAGCGCGGGTGGGGCAGGCAGTCGATTGGGCCAAAGCCCACGGCATCCCGACCTCGCGGCTGTTCATGGGCGAGTTCGGCACGATCCTGATGTCGGACGATGGCCGCACCGGCGCCTTCAACGCCGACCGGCTGCGCTACCTCCGGACCCTCCGGACCATCGCCGAGGAATACGACATTCCATGGTCGATCTGGGAGTTCTCGAACCCCTACGGCATGAGCGTCATCGTGCCCAAAGGCCCGGCGCTGCCGGACCTCAAGATGCTGGAAGCACTGGGGCTCCGGTAGCTCAGTACTTGGAGATGTCGAGCCGCTGGTCGATGAAGGCCCGCTTGCCGGCGCGGCCGCACCCGAGCGACGATACCCGTTCGACGGTAAACTGGATGCGGTTCTGCGATCGCGTCTGCAGGTCGCGCGCGATGTTGTGCGCATCCTGTTCCTGACCGTCACGGGCGAGGATGTAGCGGATGGTGCAGTGACCTGGCCGGTCCTGGAAGAACTGGTACTCGTCGATGCCCTTGAAGAAGCGCGGGCTTTCCGGCGTGAAGTCGACGGTCACCAGCCGATTGCCGTCCGCGGTGATGAGGAAGCCGGGTTTGCGACGCGGTGTGAGGTCACGCACCTTGAGGCGCTGCCCGTTTGCCTCGCTGGGCAATTCGACCAGCGTGGCGCGGTCCTCGGTGTCGTATCGAATGAACGGCATGCCTGTCGACAGGAAGCCGGTGCCCACGACACGGCCTTCGACGCCGGGCGTGGTGATCGGCTGGTCGTGCTCGTCGAGCAGTTCGGCAAGGCCGTAGATCGGGTTGAAGGCGTAGACTCCGGGCTGGTCCATCAGTTCATCGGCGAAGAGAACTTTTTCGCTCAGCCCGTAGAAATGGGCGATCTTCACCTGCGGGCCGAAGGCGGCGGCGATGGTGCGGCGCTGGTGGTCGTAGAGCGGTTCCGAGATCGGAAGCACACCCAGGATCGGCAGCTTGGGCGAGCGACCCAGGGCATGCATGTGCCGCCCCATCACTTCGATGGCCGAGGGATAGCCATAAAGGTACTGCACGCGGTGCTTGTCGATCAGGTCCAGATACATCGACACGTGCTCCCGCGTCAGCGGGAATGCCGAGAGCCGCAGTTCGCGCAGAGCCGGCTCCCACTCGTTCAGCACCTTGCCGGTGTTGTCGATGCCGACGCCGCGCAGCACGATCTTGGAGTCGGTCTCGCTGAAGCCCGCCCGCGCCCAGCTGTCAAAGACGAACGCCATCTCCCGGCCGCTGCGGTCCTTGTCGAGATAGAACGAGAGCGGCTTTTCGCCGTTCGAGCCGCTGGTGTCGCCCTTGTCGAGGAGGCACTTCGGAACCGCCAGCATAGCGTCGCCGGCGGCGCGGATATCCTCCTTGCGCAGCACGGGGAGCATGGGCAGCTCGCCGACTTCCAGGACGGAGAAGTCGAAGTTGGGGCCGAGCGCCTCGTCGATCCGCTTGCGGTAGAACGGGCTGCCTTCATGCGCCTTGGCCATGAGGGTGCGGAGCGCGGCAAGGCTTTCGGCGCTGGCAAACGCAGCGTCGGACCTGGCGTTAGCGATGCGCCCGCGCCACTTGCGATAGGTGGAGCCGAACTTGGTCCTCGTCGGTAGCAGCGATACCAGGGGCGCCAGCGAGCGCCGAAGCTGCGTCGGGCTTCGCGCATAAGCGCCACGGGCGACATCCATCAGGCTCATCGCACCGCTCCTCAGAAGCTCATCCATTCACTGGCGAGTTCGTACTCGACGGGATTCATCGTGCGCTTGAACCGCGCATAGCCATCGCCGTGCTTGAGGCCTCCTACATCGAATGACCTCACACCGCGTCGCTTCAGCTCGCGCATCAGGTGCCACATCAGGAAATTGCCGGCGTTGAGCTTGCGCCCCTCCGAGCCAAACCAGCCGATGTGGTATTCCGCCACATGACCGAACCGCACCACAGACATTCCGGCGAGGGGCACCCCACCGTGGATGAGCTGGAACACAGTTACATTGTGCGGCGAGGCCTCGCGCAGGGCGCGCAGCATAGCGGGGCCGGCGGCCGAGAAGTCCTTGTCTTCCATGTTCTCGAGATGACGCGTGATCATCCATTCATAGGTCTCGGCGTCGTCAGCGATCCGTAGCTCGGCTCCGGCCTTCTCGGCCGCCCGCGTGCGATTGCGGAAGGTCGAGTTGAAGCTTGCCCAAAGCTGGTCCTCGCCCACGCTCAGGTCGATGCGGCCCGACCGCCAGCAGCTCGGGGCGCGGTAGCGATAGCCGGCCTCCCGCAGCAGCCGATCGGTCCGTTCGTTCTGATGCAGGGCGGGGGCGATCAGCAGCGGCAGCGTCCACAGCCGGCCGTAGTGGCGGCGCAGCGCCTTGTAGACGGCGACGATCTGATCATCGGAGGGGTTGGCGGCGAGGAAGATCGGTCCGCGGTTTACCCGGTTAAGCAGCTTCACGCCGAAGCGGCGCATCTGCAGCACGACCGTGAAGGCAACAGCTCGGCCATCGACCTGGAAGACGACCCGACGGGCCGGCCAGCCTGTGGCAGCCTTGCCGACTGAGTAGGCATAGTCCTGCGGCAGATGCGGTTCCGGGGCGGCAGCGACGAGGGCATCCCATTCGGCAGGATCATCGACAGCTCGAACGACGACTTTACTGGTCTGGATGGCATCTTTTACTGGATTGGTCAAAAATACTGACCGAGAAATATCAAATGCCATCTAAGAGGCTCCCCCAAGCAGCAATGATCAATAAATATTGATAGCCGCAGCGACGCGATACCCAAACGTAAACTTAGCGTTAACGCCGGCCCGTCTTTGCGGCCTGGGCCCAGACCCGCTGCATGGTGTCGGCAAAAGGCGCGAGGTCGAGCTTGTTGCGATGCAGCGCCAGGCCGGCTTTCCCGAGGCGCTGGCGCAGCGCCGGATCGCCGACGAGTCGGGTCAGCGCTGCCGTGAGTGCATCCACGTCGCCCACCGGCACCAGCAGCCCGGTCTCGCCGTCGCGCACGATGTCGGGCACGGCGCCGACCGGCGTCGCCACCACCGCCACGCCCGAGGCCATTGCCTCGATGATGGAGAGCGGCAGGTTCTCGATGAACGAGGGCAACACGAGGATATCGGCGCTCGCGATCAGCTCGGCGACGCGGTCCGGGCCGACCCAGCCGGGCAGGTCCACCCGGTCGGCGAGACCGTACTCGGCTGCCTTGGCCCGTGCCGCCTCGACATTGCCGTCACCGGCGATGGTGGCGCGCCAATTCAGGTCTCGCATCCGGTTGAGGGCTTCGCCGAGTTGCGGGGTGCCCTTCTTGTCACTGATCCGGCCAAGAAACAGGATATGCGCCCGTTCGCCGCCGCCGACATGCGGCAGGGTGGGCGGGGCCGCGGCATTTGGGATGACAATCACCCGGTCTGCCGTTTCCGGCGCCCGCGAAATGACGAAGCGCTTCCAGGTCTCGCCCAGCACGACAATCCGCGCCGCGCCGTCGAACATCCGGCGGATGCGGCGGCTGAGGAGGCTGTTGTCCGGCTTCCAGAAATTGGGGTAGCTGCCGCCGTGCAGATGCAGCACGTAGGGCACGCCAAGCGCCCGGGCCAGGCCGGCCACGATCAGCTTGCGGTGCGTGCTGCCGTTGCTGGCCAGGTTGATGTGAACCACATCGAGTTCTCCCCGCGCGCGGAGGGCCAGCATCTTGGCGAGAAAGCCCGCCAGGTAGAATGGTGAGAGCGCCAGTGAGCCCCCGCCGCGCGTTGCACCGAACGTGGCCAGCGTCCCGCGTGGATCGCGCTCGAGTTCATCCTTCAGCGCTGCCATGACGCGGTCGATGCCGCCCTGGCCTGTCGCGGCGACGGGCGTCGCCACCAGCACGTTCAGGATTGCAGTTTTTGAAGCACGTTGCAGCATGCCATGATCTTTACCGGCACCCGATCGGCAGGCAAAGCGAAGCCCGTCGACACGGTTTATGGCGGCATTTTAGGCAATTTGACCGGATTCATCCTGTCCCGGGATTTGGCTGGGCGGGTCGCGCGCGAAGGGTTACTCAAAGGTTAAATGGCCGCTCCGGTGGCCAGTCTCGCTTCCCGAAAGCATCCGCCCTTGCTGCGTTCCACGCTCATCTACGCCCCGGCGATCCTGCTGACCCGCATCTCGGCGCTGCTGCTGCTCGTCATCGCCACCCGGCTGATCGACCAGACCGAGTATGGCCTCCTGGCCCTCGTCGTCACGGTCGGCGAACTCTGCGATTCCGCGCTGACCAGCTGGCTGCGCATCGCGCTGCTGCGCCTCGGCGGCAAGGGGGAGATCAGCCGGGGCAGCCTCGTGCTCGCTGCCCGGGTACTGGTGGTGGCGGTGCTGCTCGGCCTCGTGCTGTCGGCCAGCGCGTCCCTTGTCGTCGCTCCCGAGCGCTGGGTCGAGTTCTCGGTGGCGGTCGGCGTCTATCTCTGCGTTGCGGCCGTCAGCCGCTTCGCGCTCACCATCCTGCAAATGCAGCAGCGGCACGGCACCTATTCGATGCTGGAGTTCGCCCGCGCCGCCCTGCAACTGGTGCTGCCCGTCGCGGCCATCTGGGTCTTCCAGGACAGCTTCCTCATGGTCTCGCTGGCCTCCTCGGCTGCGACGCTGTTCGCCGGCCTAGCGGCGCTGGCGCTGGCGCTGCGCGGCGTCGTGCCGGGGGCGTCGCGCTTCAGCTACCGCGAACTGCTGACGCTCGGGGTTCCGCTCATTGCCATGGCCATCATCGCCTTCGGTCTGAGCAGCGCCGAGCGTGTCCTGCTCAAGATCTACTACGATGCGGGCGCCGTGGCGGTCTTCGCCGCCGCCTATGCCCTGGCCCGCCAGCCCATCGATACCATCGCCAACGCCATCAACATGGGCGCCTTTCCCGAAATGGTCAGCCGCTTCGACCGGGAAGGTCCCGAGGCCGCCGCGCGCTACCTGTCGCGCCAGATGGGACTGATGGCGCAACTCGGCTTCCCCATTGCTGCCCTCCTGATCGCGCTCAGCCACGAGATCGCCGAACTGCTGCTGCCGGTCGCGTATCATGGCCATGTCGGCGAACTGTTCCCGCTGATCGCGCTCTCGATCCTTTGCGCCAACTTCTCCAACTACGTGTTCGTCAACGTCTACCACGCCCACAAGCGGCCCTGGCTGCTGGCGATCACGCTGACGCCTGGGGCCATCGTCACCATCGGCGCGTCGCTGGCGCTGATCCCGCACTATGCGGCGGTCGGCGCCGCCACGGCGCTGGCGCTCGGCACCGCAACCACCCTCGTCGCCGATATCCTCGTCAGCCGCCGACTGACTCCGGTGCCGATCCCGTGGCGCGACCTCGGCGCCTCGGCGCTGGTCGCCGTTGCCGCGGGCGTCGCCGCCTGGCTCGGCTCCAGCCTTGCCGGCGACGCGTGGCCCGTCGTCAAGCTCGGCGTCGGCGGCACGGCGGGTGCACTGACCTTCCTCGCGCTGCAGTCGCTGCTCCATCCGGCCGAAACCCGGACGCTGGCCAGCACGGTGCGCGCCAAGCTCGCGCGCACCTGACCCCCAAAACAAAAGCCCCACCGTGAGGCGGGGCAGTCGGCTGCATGGGATTGTGGAAGTGATCTACTTGCGGGCCTGCCCGCGCGAGCGCAGCGCCCGCCACAGCAGCACTGCGTAGGCCGTGTTGGTCTCGTAGTAGCGGCGCCACAGCCGGCCCGGCTCCTGCAGCACGCGATACAGCCACTCGAGGCCGACGGCCTGCACCAGCCGCGGCGCCCGGCTCACCTTGCCGCCATAGACGTCGAAGCTGCCGCCCACGCCCATCACGAAATTCGGCAGCAGGTGCTGGCGGTGCTTCTTGAGGAAACGCTCCTTGCGCGGCGTCGGCATGGCGACAAACAGGCAGTCGGCGCCCGAGGCGTTGATGCCGTCGATCACTTCGGCCTCCTGCTCGGGCTTGAAATAGCCGTCGTGCCGGCCGGCAACCTCGAGCGTCGGGTATTCCTGGCGCAGCCGCTCGACCACGGCGGCCAGCACATGCGGCTCCGCCCCCAGCAGGTACGGCCGGAACCCGCGCTCGGCGCAGAGCCGGAACAGGTTCTCCATGATGTCGACACCGGCGACCCGCTCGGGCACTTCGATGCCCAGCAGCCGTGCGCCCCACATCACGCCCGCCCCATCGATATTGATCAGGTCGGCGCTGGTGACGTCCTCGTGGAGTTCGGCGTTCTTTTGCATGGTGACGAGCTTGGCCACGTTCACCACGGTATGGTGCATGGGCTTGCGCAGCGTCATCGCCTCGTCGGCGAGGTCGAGCGTTTCGGCCATGGTGAGCAGGTGCAGCGGCGCACCGAGAAACTCGGCGCGTCGCGAGGCGAGCAGCGGATGGAATTCCCAGCCGAAAGCGTGTGTGTTCATGCGGCGCGGTCCGTGGCTCGGCGCAGCGGGTGCGGCACCAGCCGGGCTTCGCGCGACTTGTTGCCTTCGATTCGGGCATCCGGCTTCTTGGCCTTCTTCCAGGTCCAGAGCCCGCGGGTGTCGATCAGCTGCTTGTCCTTGAGCGCCTCGGGATCGATCAGCCCGAACTGGCGGTGGTCGACCAGCAGCACCACGATGTCGGCCCTGTCGATCGCGCTCAGCGCATCGGTGAAGGTGATGCCGAGGTTCTGAAGTTCATGCGGCAACGCCTGGGTGTGCGGTTCGGCGGCGATCAGCCTGATATTCGGTACCTCGGCCAGCAGCTTTACAACCTCCACGGCCGGGCTCTCGCGCAGGTCGTCGATGTTGGGTTTGAAGCTGAGGCCGAGGCATGCGACCGTCTGCGTCCGGGTCGGGTCCAGCACCGCTTCGATGTCTCGCACGACAGCGAAGGGCCGATCTGAATTGATGCGCCGCGCCGCGCTCATCAGGCGCGTGCTGTCCGGGGCGGCGTCGATGATGAAATAGGGATCCACTGCGATGCAGTGACCGCCGACGCCGGGGCCGGGCTGCAGGATGTTCACCCGCGGGTGCCGGTTGGCGAGGTCGATCACCTCCCACACGTTCAGCGACAGGTCCTGGCACACCGCAGCCAGTTCGTTGGCGAAGGCGATGTTGACGTCGCGGAAGGCGTTTTCGGTCAGCTTCACCAGCTCGGCGCTCTCGGCCGAGGTGATGAACAGGTCGCCGCCGACGAACTTGCCGTAAAGCTCCACCGTCCGCGTCGACGAGGCCTGCGACAGCCCGCCGATCGAGCGGTCGTTGTTGATCAGTTCGGTCAGAACCTTGCCCGGCAGTACCCGCTCGGGGGAGTAGGCGACGAGCACATCGGCCTTCTCGGCGTGGATGTGCGGGAATTTCAGGTCCGGGCGCATCTCGGCGAGGACGGCGGTCATGCGGCGCGTGGTGCCGACCGGCGAGGTCGATTCCAGCACCACGAGGTCGCCCTTCTTCAGCACCGGGGCGATACTCCGCGCCGCCGACAGCACGTAGGAAATATCGGGCTTGTGGTCGTGGGTGATCGGCGTGGGGACCGCGATCACGAACGCGTCGGCGGGCTGTGGCGTGGTGAAGGCGCGCAGCTTGCCGTTCGCCACCACCTTCTGGATCAGCCCGTCGAGGTCCGGCTCGACGATGTGGATCTCGCCGCGGTTGACCTTCTCGACCACCCCGGGGTTGACGTCGATGCCGATCACGTCGAGCCCGCGGCTCGCGAAAATGGCGCAGGTGGGCAGGCCGATATAGCCCATGCCGATGACGGAAACGGTGTTGATCTCAGACACATTGACCTCAGGCGTGGCGCAGCAGTTCTTCGACGATCCGGGCACTGGCCCGGCCGTCGCCATAGGGGTTGTGGGGTTCGGCCATGCCGCGATACGCCGCCGGGTCGTCCAGCAGGCGTGTCGCGTTGGCGACGATCATTTCGACATCGGTGCCGACCAGCCGGGCCGTGCCGGCGGCGACGCCCTCGGGGCGCTCGGTGTTCTCGCGCATCACCAGCACGGGCTTGCCGAGCGACGGTGCCTCTTCCTGCACGCCACCGCTATCGGTCAGCACCAGGTAGCTGCGCTTCTGCAGGTAGAGGAACGGCAGATAGTCCTGCGGGTCGATCAGGTGGATGTTCGGCACGCTGCCGATCTCCGCCGCGACCACGCCGCGCACGTTCGGATTGGGGTGTACCGGGTAGACGATCTGCACGTCACCGCGTGTCGCCAGCTGCTTGAGCGCGGCGCAGATGCGGCCGATGCCGCCGTCGAAATTCTCGCGCCGATGACCGGTGACGAGGATCAGCTTCTTGTCCCGATCAAGGAACGGGAAGCGGGAGGCCAATTCGGCGCTCACGGTGTCATCCGCGTCGATCGAGTCCGAAAAATGCAGCAGCGTATCGATCACGGTGTTGCCCGTGACGAAGATCGCGTCGGGGTTCTTGCCCTCGCGGATCAGGTTGTCGCGCGCTGCCACCGTCGGCGCGAAATGCCAGGTCGCGATGTTGCCGGCGATCAGCCGATTCAGCTCCTCGGGGAAGGGGCTGTCGATATTGTGGCTGCGCAGCCCCGCCTCGATATGGGCTACGGGCACGCGCTTGTAGAAGGCGGCGAGCGCGGCGGTCATCGCAGTGGTGGTGTCGCCCTGTACCATGACGATGTCGGGCTGCGACTTTTCAAGCACTGCTTCCATGCCCTTGAGCACCCTGGCAGTGACGTCGAACAGTGTCTGCCCGTGCGACATGACGTCGAGATCGTAGTCGACCGGCATGCCGGTGAGCGCGATCACGCTGTCCACCATCTCGCGATGCTGGGCGGTGACGCAGATCTCGGCATGGATGTGCGGGCTCCTGATCGCCGCCATGGCGACCGGGAAGCATTTCAGCGCTTCAGGGCGCGTGCCGAACACGATCAGCAGCTTCAGCCGGCGGGGGCGCTCTGGCAGCGAATGGAAGTTCATGGCCTCGGGTCCATTCAGTCGATCCGGACGCTGCTTTCAGCTATCCTCGAAAAGCATCCTACCTGCCTCGGGCGTTCCAGTGGTGCTCTCCCTTAATATATGCTTAATGCTGTGACCGCATTTACCGTAGCTACCTTCAGTTGTTGTTTGCAACGAAACAGTTCGGCTAAGGGTCTTGCGTCGCTAACGAGGGGATTAGTTTCAATTTTATGCAAATTTTAATTAATCTATACTCAGACACTGCCCGACGCTGGCAGCTTGAACTGTTGAAGCGGCTTGAGCGTGCCGGCCACACTGTCCTCATTTCACATGGTGGACCGGCCCCCACCGAGCGCGCGCTGGCGGCGATCCTCGCCATCGAGAGCGGCCGCCCCCCCTCGCTGCTATCCTTGCGGCCCGTGCCGGCTGCACGGCCCGGCAAGGCCGACCTCGTCGTCGATCTCACCGGCGCCGCAGGGCAGGGGGAGACACCCACCCTGGCGCTGTCCTTTGCCGGCCAGATGCAGCTCGGCGCCGGTCTGGCGCAGATGGTCGGGCGGCGTGAGCTGCCCGAGATCGTCGCCTGGCTCGATGGCGCCGCCGTCGGCCGCGCCCGCCCGATGATCGGTGACCGCGTCTGGCTCACCCACGGCGCGTCCGACCTCCTCGCCGGCGCCATCGGCCTCGTCGAGCAGTGCGTGGCACGCTTCGCGACCGCTCAGCTCAACCCGTTGCCCGAGCCGGTCCGCCTGCCGCGCCAGCGCTCTGGCTCCGACCTGCTGCTGCGCTACCTGCCCAATCTTGCCGCCGGGCTGATCGGTCGCCGGATCCACCGCCTCCGCAACCGCCCCTTCTACTGGCAGACTGCGTACCGTCGCCTTGAAGGTCAGGGCGTCGCCGGGGACGGGTCGTTGTCGGGCGCGCCCTTCGCGCTGCTGCCCGACGATGGCAAACGCTTCTTCGCCGATCCCTTCGTCATCGAGCACGAGGGCCGCACCTTCCTGTTCGTCGAGGAGTTCCCCTACGAGCTGGCGCGCGGCGTCATCTCGGTGGCCGAACTCGGCCCCGATGGCCAGTTCGGCATGCCCAGGCAGGTGCTGGTCGAGCCGCACCACCTTAGCTACCCGCAGGTGTTTGCGCTGGGCGGCGAGGTCTGGATGATCCCCGAAACCAGCACTGCCCGCGAGGTCGTGCTCTACCGGGCCGAGGCATTCCCGGGCCGCTGGGTCCGCCACGCCACCCTCATCGCCGATCGCGAGATCTCAGACGCCACGCTGCTCGAGCGCGATGGCCGCTTCTGGCTGTTTGGCACCGAGCGCCAGTCGCAGGGCAACCCCTCCGACACCATGGTGGTGTTCAGCGCCGACCGCCTCGAGGGCCCGTGGCTGCCGCACCCGATGAACCCGGTGCTGATCGATCGCAGCGCGGCCCGCCCGGGCGGCGCATTCGTCCGTCACGGCGAGAAACTGTTCCTGCCGGTGCAGGATGGGACGCGCTCCTATGGCGGCGGCCTCGGCCTCGCTGAACTGGTCGAACTGGACCAGCAGCGCGTCCGCTTCGCGGCGCCGCAGCCGGTGCGGCCGGGAAAGGCCTGGGACCGGAGAGGCATCCACACGCTCAATCGCGCGGGCGGCATCGAAGTCATCGACAGTGCCGGCTGAGCTTAACCAAGAAACCCCATTCCCGCCGCGCCCGCAGGGGCTTGGTATATAAAGACCTAACGGCCGAACTTCCCCAACGAGGCGTTATCGCATGTCCGACATTGCAGACAGGCCCGACACTGTGAACCGCTCCGGCGCCCGCGCCTTCGCGCGCCTCGACACCAGCATGATCGGCATGCGCCGCCCCATTGGCGCCGCCGAGCCGGTCGCCCGCGCCGCCCCCGCCAATGATGCTGCGCCCATCGCGGCCGCACCCGTCGAGACCATCACGCTCAACAAGGTCGGCGATTTTCTCGAGCTCGATTTCGGCCGCCTCTTCACCTGGCTGGGTCGCGGCATGCTGCTGGGGCTGATCCTCGCGATCATCGGCGGCATTGCGGGCGGCATCTACGCCGTGGTCGCGACGCCGAAATACACCGTCTCCACCGACCTCCTGATCGATCCGGCCAACCTGCAGGTGGTCCCCGACGACCTGTTCCAGCAGTCGGGGCAGGTCGACAGCGCGCTGCTCAACGCCGGCAGCAAGTTCCGCGTCATGACCTCGGGCAATGTGCTGACGCGCGTCGTCGATGAACTCGACCTGGCCGCCGACAAGGAGTTCTACAACCCTGATCCCGGCTTCTCGCTCGGGTCGCTGCTGCCCGGCTCCGGCGACAAGGTCGAGCCGAACCCGCAGCTCGCGGCACTCGGCGCGCTGACCAAGCGCGTCACTGCCAAGGCCGACGACAAGAGCTTCGTCGCGACGCTGTTCGTTTCATCGGAGAGCCCCGAAAAGTCGATCCGTATCTCCGACGCCATCGTCCGCTCGTTCCAGACCGAACTTGCCACCGCCGAGTCGCAGGGCGCCTCGCGCACCGCCGACGCGCTGAACGACCGGCTCAACGAGCTCAAGGCCAACGTCAAGGTCACCGAGGAGAAGGTCGAGGCCTACAAGCGCGCCAACAACCTCGCCGCCAGCTCCGGCGAGCTGGTCAGCAACCAGACCCTTACCCAGCTCAACGCCCAGGTGGTCGAAGCGCAGGCCCGCGTCATCGCCGCCCAGTCGGCCTATGACGAGCTGGTCGCAGCCGGCGCCAGCGCCGACACCCAGGGTTCGGCCAGCCTCGTGGCGCTCCGCAGCCAGGTGGCGGGGCTGCGCTCGCAGCTCGACGCCCAGTCCACCGTCTATGGTCCGCGCCACCCCACCATTGTACGGCTCACCACCGAGCTTGCCGCAGCTCAGGCCGAGCTGTCGGCCGAACTCGGCCGCATCGTCGCCGCCGCGAAGGTCGCGCTCGACGAGGCGACATCCGGTCTCGCGGCGCTCACTGCGCGTGCCGATGCGCTCAAGACCAACGTCTTTGCCGACAACGAAGCGCTCGTAGCGCTGCGTGAACTCGAGCGCGACGCTGCCTCCGCGACCACCATCTACGAGGCCTTCCTCAGCCGCGCCAAGCAGGTGGCCGAGCGCGAGCAGATCGACACGACCAACATCCGCGTCATCTCCACCGCCGTGCCGCCCGCCGCCCGCGCATGGCCGCCGCGTTCGGTGGTGATGGTCGGTGCGGGTGCTGCGGCCGGGTTTGTGCTCGCCATGCTGGTCGCCGTGATCCTCGGCATCCGCCGCGACCTGCGGCAGGCCGCGCCTGCCCGTCGCGCTGCCGCGGCCTGATCGTGCTGCCACGGCGCCTGATCTTCCACGTCCCCACGCTTGGGGGCGGCGGCGCCGAGCGCGTCTTCGTGCTGATGGCCAATGCGCTGGCCGCGCGGGGCCATGAGGTGACGCTCTTCACCTGGAACGCCGGCGGCCCCAATGCCGCCCTGCGCTCCGATGCGGTGCATCTCGTCGACCTCGACATCCCGGTCACCGGCGGCGGTTTCGGCAAGCCGCGGACGCTGGCGGGCCTGTGGCGCAGCGCCCAGTTCTACCGCCGGCAGCAACCCGACGCGGTGTTCAGCGGCCCGGAGTTTGCCAACCTCGTTACCGCGCTGGCGCTCACGCTGGGCCTGACACCAGCGAAATTCTTCCCCAGCTTCCACGCCGCCGCCTCGATCCCGTCCAAAGATCTCGGCTCGAAGCTCGCCGCCCGCCTCGCCGCGCTGGTCGCCACCCGCGCCACGACGCTCATCGCCGTATCGGCCGGCATCGGGCGCGACCTGCTGGCCCGCGGCGTGCCCGAGGGCAAGGTTGCCGTCATCCACAACCCGCTACCGCCCGGTATCCATGACGGGGCCACTCGCCGCTATCCGTGGCACGCCGAGCTCGCAGCGCTGGGGCAGGGGCCGGTCATCGTCACCGCCGGCCGCCTGACCGCGGTCAAGGACCACAGGACGCTGCTCGCCGCCTTCGCGCAACTGCGTGCCACCCGCCCGGCCCGCCTCGTGCTCTTCGGCGACGGCCCGCTCCGCTCCGAGCTCGTGGCCGAAGCCGAGCGCCTCGGCATTGCGGGCTCCACGCTGTTTGCCGGCTATGTCAACGATCCGGCCGCCTGCTACGCCGTCGCCGACCTGTTCGCCCTCAGTTCGGTCAGCGAAGGTTTTGGCAACGTGCTGATCGAAGCCATGGCGGCCGGAGTGCCCGTCGTCTCCACCGATGCGCCGCATGGCCCGCGCGAGATCCTCGAGGATGGTGCCCTGGGGCCGCTGGTACCGGTGGGCGATGCCGCCGCGCTTGCCGCTGCGATGGCCAAGACACTCGATGATCCGACCCCTGCCGCCGCGCTCAAGGCGCGCGGCGCCGACTTCGAAATCGACGTGATCGCAGATCGTTACGAGGCGTTGCTGGAGTTCTGAGTCAGCGCCGTTCGCGGCCTTCGCCGAACAGCGGAATGACGTTGCCGTTGCGGACGGGCGCCATGCCCGAAGCCTCGAACAGCGTCACCATCGGCCCGTTGCCGACGGCCACTTCGCGCGCCGGCGCGCAGAGCGCATCCACCACGGCCAGCAGGCGGCCCGGCGCTACCGGCTTTTGCAGCACGTCATCGATCCCGGCCGCGAGGAGCGGGCGATGGAACGGCGATGGTGTCTGGGTAAGCGCCACGATGGCGAAGTCGTCGCTCGCGAGCCGCACATGCGAGCGCAGGCCCCGGGCGATGTCGATGGCGGGAGCCCCCGGCAGTTCGGTATCGAGCACGACCAGGTCGACCGGCGTCAGGCGCAGGTAGGTGGTCAGCGCCTCGATGCCCTCGAACGTCGCGACCTTGTGGCCGCCATCGATCTCCAGCGCCCGGGCGAGAATCCCCGCCAGCGCGGGGTTGGCGGCAAGCATGGCGACGGACAGGGGACGTGAGGGCATGGACGGCTCCGCAGTTAACAGGGTCTTAACATGCGTCACGCAGCGGCGCCCGATCGTCCTTCCGACATCCTTAACGTCCGGGTGCCCGTCGCGCCGCCGCCGTTAACTGCGTCTTAACCTCCCCGTCGCGACTCCCGCGATCCCGTGCTAGCCAGACTCGCGGGCTGAAAAAATTCAGCATTGCCAACAATTTGAGGCAATTCTTCATGGTCGAGGAACAGGTTGGCTACTCCGGACGGATCGAGCGGCGACGCCATCCGCGACAGGTCTCCAACAGCGCCTCGCTAAGCTGGTCGCTGGCGCTGGCCGAGGGTGCGGTGGCCAGCCTCGTCATGCTGCTTCCCGCGCTCACCTACCACCTCGTGATGCAGGTGCCGTTCAGCAGCGTGCCCTACGGGCTGTATGCTGGCTATGCCCTGCTGGTCGGCGCCGTCTACTCCGGCCTCAGTTTTTTCACCGCCGGCAGGTACCTGTCGCGCACGACGCCGGGCCAGTCGATCATCGCCGACGCGGCGCTGGGCTGGACCGCCGCCTTCGCGGTGGCGCTGTTTGCGTCCTTCCTCCTCGGCTTTGCCGATGAATTGTCGCGCGTTTCGCTCACCGCCGCCTACATCATTGGCGTTCCCGTCCTGCTGGTCACCCGCAATGCCGCCTACGCGGCTATGGCGGGACGGATCAGGGAAGGGCGGCTGCAATACCAGAAGGTGGCGATTGTCGGCGAGCGTACCGACGTCCTGCGGTTCCTGCTGAACGGTCACCTCTTGAAGTCAGGCTATCAGCTGGCGGGAACGCTCTACCTCGAGGATGTCCGCGACGAGGGTGGCCGCGTCAATGAGGCGGCGCTGGTCGAGTTCGCGCAGCGCTGGCTGGCCCAGGGCGCCGAAAATCTTGTCCTCGTCGGCAGCATCGGCGATATCGATGGCCTCGAGCGGCTGTCGGCGGCGCTCAAGCGCTTCGCCATCAACGCGGTCTGCGCTCCCGCCACCGAAAACGCGAGTTTCAAGTTCCTCGACGTCGTGCCGATCGGCCCGAACAACGCCATCCGTTTCCTGCGCAAGCCGATGGGCGATGGCGCGGTGTTCCTGAAGCGCGTCTTCGACCTGTCGGGCGCCATTGCCGGGCTGGTGCTGCTGGCGCCGCTGTTTGCCGTCGTGGCGCTGTGGATCAAGCTCGACAGCCCCGGGTCGGTCTTCTACCGGCAGGAGCGTCGCGGCTTCAACGGCGAGACCTTCCACATCTGGAAGTTCCGCTCGATGACAGTGGCCGAGTCCGGCCGGCAGATGACGCAGGTCCGTGCCGGGGACAAGCGCATCACCCGCATTGGCGCCTTCATCCGCCGCACCTCGATCGACGAGCTGCCTCAGCTGATCAACGTGCTGCGCGGCGAAATGAGCCTCGTCGGCCCGCGCCCCCATGCCATCATGCACGACGACGAGTTTGGCCATCAGCTGGCGCAGTATGCGCACCGCCAGCGCATCAAGCCCGGCATCACCGGCTGGGCTCAGGTCAACGGCTTCCGGGGTGAGACCTCTACCATGGAGCAGGTCCAGGGTCGTACCGAGCATGACCTCTACTACGTCGAGAACTGGTCGATCTTTCTCGACTGCTGGATCGTGCTGCTGACAGTGTTCTCGCCCAAGACGAGACGCAACGCGGTCTGATCAGTCCGGGTCCGTCACTCCGGCCCATCCTCGAGCCAGCGGTCATATTCCCGCGCGCGACGATGCTGCTCGAGGGCCCTGAGGTAATATTCATCGTGGCGGCCGTGCGGCCGACCATCCTGTTCCCACAGGAAATACGCGGTCTTGCGCACCGCTTCGATGAAGTGATCGTCCTCCTCGGGAACCTGGCTTACCTCGTCGCTCATCGCTGGCCTCGAATGCTCATGCTGGTCAACGCCAGCAGCCGGTGCCGGTTGCAGCGGTCGTCTGGCACCAACACCGCAGCTACGACGAAAGTCACGTCCCGTTTGGCGCATATGTGCCTTGAACCAAACGCAAATCAGGCCCAAAGAAATCATTCCTCTGGTTCACCTTCGGGCCAAGTCCGGCCGCCGCATGAGGCGGCGAGGGCGGGCCATTCGCGATGTCGGGATACCCAAATTGAGCTCGGAAGCTCCACGCAGCGCCTACTCGCCTGGCGATGCAATGATCCATGTTCGTGCCGTGCAGCAAGCCGGGGGACGCACCACCCTGTGGCGCATCATGGCGCTCACCTGGCGCCACCCGTGGATGGTGATCATCACCATCGCCTCCACCATCATCGCCTCGACCCTCCAACTGGTCGTACCGCGCCTGCTCGGCATGGCCGTCGACCAGGCGGCCGGCCTGCTCGATGGGGTGAGGGCGGCGGACGCCCTGTGGACCACCGCGCTGGTGCTGTTCGCCGTGTCGGTGGGCCGTGGCATCTTCACCATGAGCCAGAACTACTATGGCGAAGCGGTCGGCCACCACACCGCCTACGAACTGCGCCTCGCGGTCTACGAGAAGATCCAGCGGCTCAGCTTTTCCTACCATGACCGGGTGCATACCGGCGACCTGATCACCGTGGGCATGCTCGACCTCGAGGGCGTGCGCATGTTCTTTGCCACCGGCGTGCTGCGCGTCATCCTTCTCGGCATCCTGATCGGCGTCGGCGCCGCGATGATGATTTCCACCGACTGGCTGCTGGGCCTCCTGGCGCTCAGCTTCGCGCCGTTCGTGGGGTGGAGTTCGTCGGTGGCGCAGTTGCGCCTCCGCGCCACCTGGCTGACGCTGCAGGAGAAGCTGCAGAACCTGTCGCGCGTCATGGAAGAAAACCTGGGTGGCATCCGGGTGGTGCGGGCCTTTGCGGCCCAGAAGCACGAGATGGACAAATACGACGTCGCTTCCGATGCGGCCCTCAAGCTGACCCATGAGCGCGTGAACATCCGCGTGCGGTCCACCTCGATGATGAACTTCTCGTTCCTGCTGTCGATGACCCTGGTGCTCTGGGTCGGCGGCGAGAAGGTCACTTCCGGCGAGATGACCGTCGGCACGCTCGCCTCGTTCCTCACCTTCATGACCATCCTGCAGATGCCGGTCCGCCAGCTCGGGCTGATGGTCAACTCGTTCGCCCGCGCGTCCACCTGCGGCAACCGCCTCTTCGACTTCCTCGACCTCGACCTCGAGATCAAGGACGAGCCGGGCGCCAAGCCGCTCAAGGTCACCGAGGGCACGCTGCGCTTCGAGAACGTCGAGTTCGCCTACCCATCGGCACCGTTCCGCCCGGTACTGTCGGGCGTGTCGTTCGAAGGCCGCAAGGGTGAGACCATCGGCATCGTCGGCAAGCCGGGCTCGGGCAAGTCGACCATCGCCCACCTCATCCCGCGCTTCTACGACGTCACCGGTGGCCGCGTGACCATCGACGGGCAGGATGTGCGGGCCGTCACCCTTGGCAGCCTGCGTCAGGCCGTGGCCGTGGTGCAGCAGGACAGCTTCCTGTTCACCACCAACATCGAGAACAACATCGCCTATGGCGATCCATGGGCGAAGGAAAGCCGGATCGCCCGGGCGTCGGAGTTCGCGCAGCTCCACAACTACATCATCGGGCTCCCCACAGGTTACGAGACCATCGTGGGCGAACGCGGCGTGTCGCTCTCGGGCGGCCAGCGCCAGCGCCTGAACATCGCCCGCTCGCTGATGCTGCGCCCCTCCGTGATGGTGTTCGACGACAGTACCGCCGCCGTCGATGCCGGCACCGAGCAGCGCATCCGCACCGCGATGAAGCGCTTCGCCAGGGATCGCGTCACCATCATCATCTCGCATCGGCTGAGTTCGCTGATGCACGCCGACCAGATCATGTTCATCGACGAGGGCAGGATCGTCGAGCGCGGGACCCATGCCGAGCTGCTCGAACTCGGCGGCCGCTACCGGGCACTCTACGACCTGCAGGTGAAGCCTGGCGACGACGCCCTGGAGGCTGCAGAATGACCGAAGCCGCGCTCAACACCGACGACGAAAGCGAAGACCGCCGCCGCCGCCCGCCGCGCGCCGTGGTCGGCTCCTCGCTCGACAAGGAAGAGGAGATCTTCGGCAAGGTCTACGACCCCAAGATCGTCCGTCGCATCTGGGCCTTCGTAAAGCCCTACCAGAAGCAGATCTACATCTCGGTCGCCGCGGTGCTGATCTTCACGCTCACCCAGCTCGCCCTGCCGCTGATCATCCGCTTCGCCATCGACAACGGCATGACGGCGGGCGGCGGCGGCCGTACGGTGCTGCTGTGGGCCATCGTCGGCTTCTTCGCCACCATCCTCATCAACTACGCAGCGAGCTACGTGCAGGAAACGGTGGTCGGCAAGGCCGCCGAAAACGTGCTGTTCGACATGCGGCGCGCCATGTTCAGGCACCTGCAGCACGTCTCGCTGAGCTGGATGGACAAGACCGAGGTCGGTCGCCTGATGTCGCGCCTGATGGGCGACGTGAACTCGATGCAGGAGTTCCTCGAAACCTCGGTGCTGTCGGTCGGCGACATCGTGCTGCTGTTCGGCATCATCGGCGTGCTGCTGTGGCTCGATCCGATGCTCGGCCTCGTCACCATGGCGACCATGCCGATCCTGTTCATCGTCCGGCTGTTCTGGCTGCCGCCGGCCAAGCAGAGCTTCATGGACGCGCACCACACCAACTCGGCCGCCAACGGTGCGCTCGCTGAAGGCATCAACGGCGTCCGCACCGTGCAGAGCCTCGATCGTCAGCAGGTGAACTTCCACCTCTACGAGGAAAAGGCCCACTCGAACCTCCGCAACCACCTGCGCGCCGCCAAGTTCGCCCAGGTGATGGTGCCGATCGTCGATACGCTCACCGGCATCTCGATGGCCACCGTCATCGTGCTCGGCGGCCAGATGGTGCTCGGGCGCCAGCTTGACGTCGGCGTCATGGTGGCGTTCCTGTTCTACATCCAGCGCTTCTTCGATCCCATCCGCTCGCTGACCATGCAGTATTCGGTGTTCCAGCGGGCCATGAGCTCGGGCCAGCGCATCACCGAAGTGCTCGACGTGCCGGTCTCCATCGCCGACAAGCCGGACGCGCAGACGCTGACCTACGACATGGATGGCTCGGTCGAGTTCAAGGATGTCACCTTCGGCTATCGCAAGGGCCAGCCGGTGCTGAAGAATGTCAGCTTCCGCGTCAACCCGGGCGAGACGGTCGCGCTTGTCGGCCCAACCGGCTCGGGCAAGTCGAGCTGCATGTCGCTCGTCCACCGCTTCTACGACGTCTGGGAGGGTTCGGTGACGGTGGGCGGCCACGACGTCCGCGACGTGACCCAGGAGTCGCTCGGCGACCAGGTGGCCATGGTGCTGCAGGAGCCGTTCCTGTTCACCGGCACGGTGCTCGAGAACATCCGCTACCACAAGACATCAGCCACCCGCGAGCAGGTGGTCGATGCCGCCAAGGCCGTCGGCGCACACGATTTCATTGTCTCGATGGCCGATGGCTACGATACCAAGATCGAGCAGCGCGGCGGCAACCTGTCGCTCGGCCAGCGCCAGCTGATCAGCTTCGCCCGGGCCCTGGTGGCCGATGCGAAAATCCTCGTCCTCGACGAGGCGACGGCGAACATCGACAGCTACACCGAGATGCTGATCCAGAAGGCGCTGCGAAAACTCCTCGAAGGCCGCACCGGCCTCGTCATCGCGCACCGCCTCGCCACCATCCGCGGCGCCGACCGCATCATCGTGCTGCAGAACGGCGAGATGCTGGAATCGGGCAACCACGACCAGCTGATGCAGAAGCAGGGCCTCTACTCCAAGCTCTACACCATGAACTACTCAAGCTTCGACGACCTGCCCGAAAGCGCCGAGGACCAGGCCGCGACGGCGGTGGGCAAGGCGACCTAAGGCCGGCGCAACCGGCCATATGCGTCACCACACGTATGTATAGTTCCGGCTGCGCAGTCTGATTCTTCGTGCCCTTCTGTATTGGGGCATGGAGGGTAAGATGAACCGAAGAGAGATATTCCGGGTTGCTGGCGCCGCTGCCGCTGCGAGTGTTGCCTATCCTGCAGGCGCGCTTGCTCAGGATCCTGCACAGGCGCTGCAGGAGGGGGCTTATTACCCCCTTAGCGATAAGGTACGGCAGGATTTCGAGGAGTTGCTGGCTCGACAGGAATCTAAGGCGACCGCTTTTGGCTTTCGCGAGGCGGAGCGCGTTCCGGTCGATACACTGGACCGTTACCTGATGTGGTCCCTCTACGCGATGGACGCCACGGCGACCGACCATGTTCCCACCAATCCCGACATCCCGGAGCCTCCGCAACGGTTCGGCAACCAGTTGGGGCCGCATCGCTCGGCGCGGGCCATGGCCATCGCGCATGTGGCTATGTTCGAGGCCATGAATGCCGTCACGCCGCGCTACACATCATATGTGGGGCAGCCCGCCGTCAGCGCGCCGGTCAGCATGGATGCGGCCATCGCCTGGGCGGCGCATGATGCGCTCATTGCGCTCTGCCCGTTCCAGCAGTCACGCATCTCGGCTTTGCTGGCGGACGATCTCATCCGCATTCCCGGCTATCAGGCTGATCCTGTTCTCGCCGCGCGCTCGCGCGACCTGGGCAAGAATGCCGCCGCTGCGATCGTCGCGCTGCGTGCCAATGACGGCTCGGCGCACCGGGAGCCCGAGGTCGGGGTCGACTTCACGCCACTCGGGACGCCCGGGGCGTGGGCCATCGATCCAATATTCTCGACCACGGTGGCGTTGGGCGCGCGCTGGCGGGAGGTGACGCCATTCGTGCTGATGTCGGCCGACCAGTTCCGGCCCATGCCGCCACCCGCCCTCGACACGCCGGGCCTATGCGGCCGCCTACAACGAGGTGAAGCGTATGGGGGGTGATCCCGAGAAGGGTACCGCGACCGAGCGGCGCGACTTCGAGGCGTTCGAGGGCCTGTTCTGGGCTTTTGACGGCACGCCGGGCCTCTGCGCCCCGCCGCGGCTCTACAACAAGATCGCCCACGACGTGGCCATTCAGAAGGGCATGCGCGATCCTCTCGACATGGCCCGCCTCCTGGCCGTGCTCAATGTCGCCATGGCCGATGCGGCGATTTCCGCATGGGAGGCGAAGTGGGAATATCAGTTCTGGCGCCCAGTGACCGCCATCCGCCAGGCCGACGCCACGCTCAACCCCGATACGGTCGCCGATCCGGACTACACGCCGCTCGGGGCTCCTGCCACCAACGGTCGTGGGCCGAACTTCACCCCGCCATTCCCTGCTTATCCGTCAGGACATGCGGTCTTTGGCGGGGCTATGGCGCAGGTGCTGCGCAACTACTATCCCGACGAGGCCGAGCAGTATTTCACCTTCGTGTCGGACGAGTACAACGGCCAGAACCTCGGCGTTGGTGACACAGCCCCGCGGCCCCGCATGCCCCAGTCGTTCGTCTCCTTCGCCCATGCGGAGTATGTCAACGCCCGCAGCCGTATCTTCCTCGGCATCCATTTCAACTTCGATGCATCCGCGGGTATCGAACAGGGCAAGCAGATCGGTCAGTTCGTGGTGGACAACGCTTTCCGTCCGGTCTGAGCAACGGCACGTGCAGTGCGCAGAAGACGTCTCCGTGTCCGGCCCGACACGGAGACGTTTCTTCCTCGGCGGATAGCGCGTCTGCGGACCTTTGGCAGCCGGCGGCACCGAATCCCTGTACCCCTACGGGATGAACACCCCCATCTTCCCCGCGCCCCTCCGCCCCGGCGACCTCATTCGTTTCGTCTCGCCCGCCAGCAGCCCGACGCGGGATGATGTCGAGGCCAGCGCCGATCTCCTTCGGGACATGGGCTACGTCGTCGATTATGGCCGCAACGCCTTCAACAAGCTCAACTACCTCGCTGGCACCGACGACGAGCGCCTCGCGGACCTCGGCGAGGCCATGCGTGACCCGAAGGTCCGCGCCATCTTCGCCACCAAGGGCGGCAAGGGCTCCTACCGCATCGCCGAGCGCCTCGATTTCGATGCCGCCCGGCGCGACCCGAAGTTCCTCGTGGGGTTCTCCGACATCACGGCGCTCCACCTGGCGATGTTGCGGCATGGGGCAGGGGGCAGCGTGCACGGTGCCCTGCGCGGCGACCTCCGCGACAGCAGCGGCAGCGCCCATGGCCCATCGCTCACCGAACTGCTGACCGCCAGTGGTCCGGTTAGCATCGCCGCCCAGTCCGGCGAACCCACGGCTGCGCTCAGCAATGGCCGCTCCGCCATCGGCCCGCTGATCGGCGGCAACCTCGACATGGTCACCACCTGCGCCGGCTGGGCCTTGCCGCCGCTCGATGGCGCCATCCTGCTACTCGAGGCCGTCGGCATGTTTCTCGGGGCGATCGACCGGCAACTCACCCTGCTGCGCAAGGGCGGGCACCTCGATGGCGTCGCCGGCATTGCCCTCGGGCAGTTCACCGACATCAACCCCTCAGGCAGCTGGACCATCGTCGACCTGCTCCGCCAGCACTTCGAACCCCTCGACGTCCCCATCCTCGGTGGCTTGCCGCTCGGCCATGGCGAAAACTCGGAGAGCTTTCCGCTTGGCTACCTGACCCGGCTCGACGGGGCAGCGGGCACGCTCACCGCGCGCATGGCTCCGTGACCATCGTACGGCTATCGCGCGGCGCGGTTTTTCGCTAACTCGTGCCGCTCCATACGCATGTCACCAGCCGCGCCCATAGTGGCGGTTGAAACCGGACGCCCAATCGCATGATCCGCCTCGAAAACATCTCCAAGCAGAACGGCAAGCAGCTCGTCTTCATCGAGGCGTCGGCCAGCCTGCTGCGCGGCGAAAAGGCCGGGCTCGTCGGTCCCAACGGCGCCGGCAAGACCACGCTGTTCCGCATGATCATCGGCGAGGAGCAGCCCGACGAGGGGCAGGTGGCCGTCGATAAGGGCGTCTCCATCGGCTATTTCAGCCAGGATGTCGGCGAAATGGGCGGCCGGCCGGTCGTTGCCGAGGTGATGAACGGGGCAGGGCCGGTCAGCGACATGATGGCCGAGATGGCCGTGCTCGAAGCCGCCATGGCGGACCCCGACCAGGCCGACCAGATGGAAGCGATCATCGAACGCTACGGCGAAGTGCAGGGCCGCTTCCAGGAGCTCGACGGCTACTCGCTCGATGGCCGCGCCCGCGAAGTCCTCGATGGCCTCGGCTTCTCGCAGGAAATGATGGAGGGCGATGTCGGCGCGCTGTCCGGCGGCTGGAAGATGCGCGTGGCGCTTGCCCGCATCCTGCTGATGGCCCCCGACGTGCTGCTGCTCGACGAACCCTCCAACCATCTGGACCTCGAAAGCCTGATCTGGCTCGAGAGCTTCCTCAACGGCTATCAGGGCGCCATCCTGATGACCTCGCATGACCGCGAGTTCATGAACCGCATCGTCAACAAGATCGTCGAGATCGATGGCGGCGCGCTCACCAGCTATACCGGCGATTACGAGTTCTACATGGGGCAACGGGCGCTCGCCGACAAACAGCAGCAGGCGCAGTTCGAGCGGCAGCAGGCCATGCTGGCCAAGGAAATCGCCTTCATCGAGCGCTTCAAGGCCCGCGCCAGTCATGCAGCCCAGGTGCAGAGCCGGGTGAAGAAGCTCGACAAGATCGACCGGGTCGAGCCGCCCAAGCGCCAGCAGACCATCGCCTTCGAGTTCCGCCCCGCGCCGCGTTCCGGCGAGGACGTGGTGATGCTCAAGAAGGTGTCGAAGGGCTATGGCAGCCGCTCGATCTACGACGGCCTCGATTTCCACATCCGCCGGCAGGAGCGCTGGTGCATCATGGGCATCAACGGCGCCGGCAAGTCGACGCTGCTGAAGCTCGTCGCCGGCGCCGCCGAACCCGATGACGGCACGGTCAAGCGCGGCCCGAGCGTCAAAATGGGCTATTTCGCCCAGCACGCCATGGACCTGCTCGAAGGCGACCGCACGGTGTTCGAAACCCTGCAGGACGAGTTCCCGCAGGCCGGGCAGGCGCCGCTCCGCACCCTCGCCGGCTGCTTCGGCTTTCCCGGCGACGATATCGACAAGAAGGTGAAGGTACTGTCGGGCGGCGAAAAGGCTCGGCTCGTCATGGCGCTACTGCTGTTCGATCCGCCCAACCTGCTGGTCCTCGACGAGCCGACCAACCATCTCGACATCGCCACCAAGCAGATGCTGATCGCCGCGCTCGGCCAGTACGAGGGCACCATGCTGTTCGTCTCGCACGACCGGCATTTCCTCGCCGCGCTCTCCAACCGCGTGCTGGAACTGACACCCGAGGGCATCCAGTCCTATGGTGGCGGCTATACCGAATACGTGCAGAGCACCGGCCGCGAAGCGCCGGGCCTGCACAGCTGATCATTTTTCAAGGAGGAACCTCATGGCGGCACTACCGCACCACACGCTCAACGACGGCACCACACTGCCGGCCGTCGGCCTCGGCACCTACGCCCTGCGCGGCATCCCCGGCGCCGCCTCGATGGCCGATGCGCTGAGGGCAGGATACCGCCTGCTCGATTCCGCCGTGAACTATGAGAACGAAGGCGCCGTCGGCAATGCCGTCCGGATGTCGGGCGTGCCGCGCGAGGAGATCCGCGTTACCTCGAAGCTCCCCGGCCGCCACCACAAGAAGCCCAATGTCACCTGGGCCATCGAGGAATCGCTGCTGCGCTCCGGCCTCGACTATCTCGACCTCTACCTGATCCACTGGCCCAACCCGAGCCAGCAGCTGTTCGTCGAAGCCTGGGAAGGCATGATCGAAGCCCGCGAGCGCGGTCTCGTCCGCTCCATCGGCGTCTCCAACTTCCTGCCCGAGCATCTCGACGAGCTGATCGCCAAAACCGGCGTCACCCCCAGCGTCAACCAGGTCGAGCTCCACCCCTATTTCAACCAGCCCGAGCAGCGCGCCGCCGACAAGGCCCGCGGCATCCTCACCCAGGCCTGGACCCCCATCGGCAAGGGCACCGCGCTCCTCACCGAAGCGCCGGTCGTCGCCGCCGCTGAAAAGCACGGTCGCACCCCGGCGCAGGTCGTGCTGCGCTGGCACTTCCAGCTCGGCGTGCTGCCGATCCCGAAATCCGCCAACGCCGCCCGCCAGGCCGAAAACCTGGATATCACCGGCTTCGCACTCGACGACGCCGACATGGCCGCCATCGGCACGCTCACCCGCGCCGACGGCCGCCTGTTCGACGGCGACCCGCGCACGCACGAAGAGTTCTGAGCGGTAACAAGATTACGTCTTGAAGCTCTAGCGGCTAGAGGTTGTATGTGAGGGGCTCCTGATTTGACGGAGCCTCTCGTGGCCAGCAGCATCGACACCCGCTTCCGCATCACCGGCATGGATTGCGCCGCCTGCGCCACCAAGGTGGAGGCGGCAACGCGCCGTGTCAGCGGCGTCGAGACCGTCTCCGTCTCGGTGACGGCCGGCACCATGACCGTCCGCCATGCCGGCGCCGACCTCGCGCAGATCGCCCGCAAGGTGACCGAAGCCGGCTACGGCGCGTCACCGATCCCGGCGCACCGGCCCGACCCGCACGATCATGCCCACGACCACGAGGACGGCCCCTGGTACGCCATCCATAAGGCCCGGCTGACGCTGCTCTGCGGGCTTGCCGTCGCCCTCGCCTTCGTCGGCTCGTGGATCGTCCCGGCGTGGAGCGGCTGGATCTTCGCCGCCGCCATGCTGGTCGGCCTCGTGCCGATCGCCCGCCGCGCCATGATCGGCGCCATCAACGGCGCACCCTTCACCATCGAGACGCTGATGACCGTCGCCGCCCTCGGCGCCGTCGTCATTGGCGCCAGCGAGGAGGCGGCCGTCGTCGTCATCCTGTTCCTCGTCGGTGAGCTGCTCGAGGGCATCGCCACCGGCCGGGCCCGCGCCAGCATCCGCAACCTCGCGACCCTCGTGCCCCGCACCGCGCTGCTCGAAACCGACGGCGCCACCAGCGAAGTCCCGGCCGAAAGCCTTGCCGTCGGCAGCCTGATCCTCGTCCGCCCCGGCGACCGCATCGCCGCCGACGGCACCATCGCCAGCGGCGACAGCGCCATCGACGAAGCCCCGGTCACCGGCGAATCCGTGCCGAAGCGCAAGGGGCAGGGCGACGCGGTGTTCGCCGGCACCATCAACCACGATGGCACGCTGCGTGTCCGCGTCACCGCCGCGGCGGCCGACAACACCATCTCGCGCATCATCCGCCTCGTCGAGGAAGCGCAGGAATCGAAGGCGCCTACCGAGCGCTTCATCGAGCGCTTCGCCCGCTGGTACACGCCGGGCGTGATGGTGGTCGCGGCGCTGGTGGCCGTCCTGCCGCCGCTGCTGATGGGCGGTGCCTGGAGCGAGTGGGTCTACAAGGGCCTCGCCGTGCTGCTGATCGGCTGCCCGTGCGCCCTCGTCATCTCCACCCCGGCGGCCATCGCCGCGGCCCTGTCGGCGGGCGCCCGGCGTGGCCTGCTGCTGAAGGGTGGCGCGGTGCTCGAACGGCTCGGAAAGGTCGATATGGTCGCCCTCGACAAGACCGGCACCCTCACCGAGGGCAAGCCGCAGGTGACCGACATCGTCGCGCTTGGCCGCACCGAGGCCGAAGTGCTGCGCCTCGCCGCCGCGCTCGAGGCCGGCTCCAGCCACCCGCTCGCCACCGCCATCCTCGCCCGCGCCGCCGCGCGCAACATCCCGGTCATCGCCGCCCTCGACGGCGGCGCCATCGGTGGCAAGGGCGTCACCGGCACCGTCGGCAAGAGTGCTCTCTTCCTCGGCTCGCCTAGGGCCGCCGCCGAGCGCACCACGCTCCCGGCCGACCTCACCGCCCGCATCGCCGCATTCAACGACGAGGGAAAGTCTGTCTCCGTCCTGCTGATCGACAACGAGGTTGCCGGCGCCATCGCCATGCGCGACGAGCCGCGCCCCGACGCCAAGGCCGGCCTCGATGCCCTCCGCGCGCTCGGCGCCGAGGTCGTCATGCTCACCGGCGACAACGTCCGCACCGCCACCGCCATCGCGGCTCAGCTCGGCATCGAGCCGCGCGCCGAGCTGCTGCCCGCCGACAAGCAGCGCATCGTCAACGAACTGAAGGCCAGCGGCAGGGTCGTCGCGAAGGTCGGCGACGGCATCAACGATGCCCCGGCGCTCGCCGCTGCCGATATCGGCATCGCCATGGGCGGCGGCACCGACGTGGCGCTCGAAACTGCCGATGCCGCCGTGCTGCATGGCCGCGTCCTCGACATCGCCAACATGATCGGCCTGTCGCGCGCCACCATGGCCAACATCTTGCAGAACATCACGATTTCGTTGGGCCTGAAGGTGTTCTTCCTCGTCACCACGGTGATCGGCGTCACCGGCCTCTGGCCCGCCATCCTCGCCGATACCGGGGCCACCGTGCTGGTCACCGCCAACGCCATGCGGCTGCTCGGCTGGAAGGGCATACGGAACTGAAAGTCGCACCCGACCCTTCTTGACCCGCCCGGCGACCTTCGGCAGGTATTTTAGGCAAGAGCCTGCGAATGCGACGGGCAGGGGGAGGCCGATGCGGATCACGCTGAGCTACACGATGTTGACGGGCCGCATCGAGCGCCAGCTCGACAGCGAAGCCGAGCTCGTCGTCGCGCTGCGGGAACTGGGCGGAGCCGGTGCGAGCGACTTTTCGGTCAATCTGATCGACGCTCCGTCAGCGCAGCCCGCCGCTGCCCCCCCGCAGCTACCGCCGCCGGTCCGTCAGATCGATCCGTCGAGCCAGTCGATCAGCCTCGTCGACGCGCGCCGCCCAGATCGCCCGATCATCTACGTCAATCGCGGCTTCGAATTCCTCACCGGCTACTCGCGCGACGAGTGCATGGGTCGCAACTGCCGTTTCCTGCAGGGGCCGGACACCGATCGATCGACTGTCGACCGCATCCGACACGCCTCACACCACGGCGAAGAGCTGATCGTCGACCTGCTCAACTATCGCAAGAACGGCACCACCTTCTGGAACCGCCTGTCGCTGCAGCCGGTGCGCAACGCCACTGGCGAACTGACCCACATCATCGGCATCCAGTCCGACATCACCCACATGCTGGCCCTGCAGGAGACGATGGTCGAGTGGGCGATGGACCTCGGCCGAGGGTCAGGTAAGGGCGACGCCTGAGCCAGATCAATGCGGCTCGCCCACCCGGTGCTATTCTGGAATCCAACCCGGAGGGCAGTATGCTCGAATACAGCATCGAAGCGAAGCGACTTGGCGAGGGCGGCAGCATCGCCACGGCCCGCGAGGCAACCGTCGAACTCGACACCACCCTGGCCGGCCGTCTCGATGCCCTCAACCCGGTCGAGTTGCTGCTCGCGTCGCTGTCGGCCTGCATGCTGAAAGGCGTCGAGCGCGCCGCGCCGATGCTCAAGTTCCAGTTCCGGTCCGCCAGCGTAAAACTCCATGCCGTCCGCCAGGACGCCCCGCCCCGCCTCATCTCGATCGACTACCAGTTGACCATCGACACCGACGAACCCGACCGGCGGCTCGAACTGCTGCACCTCAACGTCATCAAGTACGGCACCATCTCGAACACGCTCGGGCCTGCAGTGGCGATATCGGGGACGGTCAGCCGGGCCTGATCCGGCCGCCATCACATTTTCCCCACACAAATCAGCGAGGCGTGCCACAATCTCAACGGCACGGGGGCATGGCATGGCCAATCTCGACGAACTGCGCAGCCGCATCCGCGCCAACCTCTTCGCCAACGAGGCGGAGACGGTGGCGCGCCTCACCGCCGAGGCAGACCTGACGCCCGAGGCGCGGGCACAGATCGGCGAAGTCGCGGAGCAGCTCGTCGAAAAGGTCCGCTCCAGCGGCTCGCCCGGCATGCTGGAATCCTTCCTCGGCGAGTATTCGCTCTCCACCGAGGAGGGGATTGCGCTGATGTGCCTCGCCGAGGCGCTGCTGCGGGTGCCCGACACCGCCACCATCGATGACCTGATCGAGGACAAGATCGCCCCCAGCCGCTGGCAGGAGCATCTCGATCGCGCCAACTCCCCGCTGGTCAATGTCAGCACGCTGGCGCTCACCCTCACCGGGCAGGTGCTGCGCGACAAGGGCGAGGGCATTGCCGGCATCATCAAGGGCTTCGTGCAGCGCATCGGCGAGCCGGTGATCCGCTCGGCCGTCATGCAGGCGATGAAGATCCTCGGCAGCCAGTTCGTCCTCGGCCGCGACATCGAGGAGGCCACCCGCATCGCCCGCAAGGCCGAGCGCGACGGCTACACCTATTCCTACGACATGCTGGGCGAAGCCGCCCGCACCGAGGCCGACGCCAAGCGCTATCGTGCGGCTTACGCCGAGGCGATCGCCGTGCTCGCCACACGCGCCACCGCAGGCAGCGTCCGCGACAACCCCGGCGTGTCGGTAAAGCTCTCGGCGCTACACCCGCGCTACGAGTTCATGAAGCGCGACCGCGTCATGGCCGAACTGGTCGACCGCACCCTTGCCCTCGCCATGATGGCGCGCGGCGCCAACATGGGCTTCAACATCGATGCCGAGGAGGCCGACCGCCTCGACCTCAGCCTCGATGTCATCGCCGCCGTGCTCGCCGACGAGCGCCTGAGCGGCTGGGACGGCTTCGGCATTGTGGTGCAGGCCTATGGTCAGCGCGCCGGCTATGTCATCGACTGGATCGAGGCGCTGGCCGAAAAGCTCGACCGCCGCATCATGGTGCGCCTCGTCAAGGGCGCCTACTGGGACACCGAGATCAAGCGCGCCCAGGTGCTCGGGCTCCCCGGCTTCCCGGTGTTCACCCGCAAGCCGGCGACCGATGTCAGCTACATCGCCAACGCCCGCCGCATGCTGTCGAAGACCGATCGCATCTACCCGCAGTTCGCCACCCACAACGCCCACACCACCGCGGCCATCCTGCACCTCGCCGAGGTGCTGAAGGTCGAGCGCAACCAGTTCGAGTTCCAGCGCCTGCACGGCATGGGCGAACGCCTGCATACCATCCTCACCGACGCGCACCGCAGCCGCACCCGCATCTATGCGCCGGTCGGCCGGCACGCCGATCTGCTCGCCTATCTCGTCCGCCGTCTGCTCGAAAACGGCGCCAACGGCTCGTTCGTCAACCTGATCGCCGACCGCGACGTGCCGGCGCGCGAGGTGGTCGCCGACCCGTTCGACGCCGTCGGAGCCGCCGTCGCCCGCATCAAGGCACCCGCCGACCTGTTCGCGCCCACCCGCACCAACTCGGCCGGCTTCGAGCTGACCGACCCGGTGGCCGTCGAAAAGCTGCTCGCCGAGCGGCAGGAGTTTGCCAACGCGACCTCGCTTTGGTCCGCTGCCTCCGTCGCGCAGGTGCATGGGGAGGTCGGCGAGCATTTCCGCATCGAGAACCCCGCCAACGGTAATCTCGTCGGCGAGGCCATCGGCGCCGGCCCGCAGACCATCGACCTCGCCATCGCCAATGCCCGCGACGCCGCGGCCGGGTGGTCCGCACGTCCCGTCGCCGAGCGGGCGCTGCTGCTCCGGCAGGTCGCCGACCTCTACGAGGCCAATGCCACCGAGCTTTACGCGCTTTGCACCCGCGAGGCCGGCAAGACCCTTTCCGATGCCGTCGGCGAAGTCCGCGAGGCGGTCGATTTTCTCCGCTACTATGCTGCGGAAGCCGAGGTCGAGCCCGAGGTTCGCCGGCCGCTCGGCATCGTTACCGCCATCTCGCCGTGGAATTTCCCGCTGTCGATCTTCACCGGCCAGATCGCCGCGGCGCTCGTTACCGGCAACACCGTCCTCGCCAAGCCCGCCGAGGCGACGCCCCTGATCGCCGCCCGCGCCGTGCAGCTGATGTACGATGCCGGCATCCCCGCGGATGTGGTCCAGTTGCTCCCCGGCTCGGGCAAGGTCGTCGGCAACGCGCTCACGTCCGATCCGCGTATCGACGGGGTCGTCTTCACCGGCTCGCTCCAGACCGCCAAGTTCATCGATGCCGCCATGGCCGACCACCTCGCGCCGAGCGCGCCGCTGATCGCCGAAACCGGCGGCCTCAACGCCATGATCGTCGATTCCACCGCGCTGCCCGAGCAGGCGGTGCGCGACATCCTCGCCTCCGCCTTCCAGTCAGCCGGCCAGCGCTGCTCGGCACTGCGCATCCTCTACCTGCAGGAGGACACGGCGCCCAAGACGCTCGAAATGCTCTATGGCGCCATGGACGAGCTGAAGGTCGGCGACCCCTGGGCCTTCGACACCGATCTCGGCCCGGTCATCGACCTCAGGGCGAAGCAGCGCTTCGAGGCCTATATCGACGAGTTCGCCGCCCGCGAGGCCGTCCTCCACCGCCTGCCGACGCCGGGGCAGGGCACCTACGTCGCCCCCGTCGTCCTCAAGGTCTCCGGCATCGCCGAGATGAAGGAAGAAATCTTCGGCCCGGTCCTCCACGTCGCGACCTTCAAGTCGGGCGAACTCGACGCGGTCGTTGCCGCCATCAACGCCGCCGGTTACGGCCTCACCTTCGGCCTCCACACCCGCATCGACTCGCGGGTCGATCACGTCGCGTCGTCGATCCGCGCCGGCAACATCTACGTCAACCGCAACCAGATCGGCGCCGTCGTCGGCTCGCAGCCCTTCGGCGGCGAAGGCGCCTCCGGCACCGGCCCCAAGGCCGGCGGCCCCAACTACCTCAAGCGCTTCTGGCGCCCGCACGAGCGCTTCGTGCCCTCCACCGGCGTCAACCCGCTGCAGGGCATCTCCATCGGCTACGCCATCGCCGCCGTGGATCAGGTGAAGCTTGCGGTCGAGCAGGTCGGCATCATTCCGGCCGAACAGCAGATGCCCGGCCCCACCGGCGAGAGCAACACGCTCCACACCTGGCCGCGCGGCGTCGTCCTCTGCCTCGGCCCCGATACCGCCAGCGCCCGCCAGCAGGCCGATCTCGCCCTCAATCAAGGCAACGGCGTCCTCGTCATCGCCCCCGGCGCGGTGAAAATCGCCGCCGAACTCGGCACCAACGGCGAACCCATCGGCGGCGTCGACAAGAAACTCGCCCCCGCCGCCATCGAAGCCGGCCTCTTCGTCGACGCGGTGATGCACTTCGGCACCGAAGCCGACCTCAAACCCTGGCGCCAAGCCCTCGCCCGCCGCGACGGCCCCCTCATCCCGCTGATCACCCGCCCCAGCGAAGCCGAACACCTGATCCGCGAACGCCACGTGTGCATCGACACGACCGCCAGCGGCGGGAACGCGGAGTTGCTGGCGGGGCAGTGAGGCGGTGTCTGTTGCCTGGGTCCTCCACCGCAAAGCGGGGGAGGGGGACCAGACGAAGTCTGGTGGAGGGGGCGGCACCGGCACTACGGCTGCACGAAACGTCCCCTCACCCGGCGCTTCGCGCCACCCTCTCCCTCAAGGGGAGAGGGGCAATAGTGGCTGAAGAGCGGGCTTGAGAGCGGGCTTGTGCACCTCTTGCCCTTCTCCCCTTGAGGGAGAAGGTGGCGAGGCGGAGCCGAGACGGATGAGGGGACGTTCAGCAGTCCTGCTAGATCGCCCGCCCATCCGCGCCGAACACATGATACCGCGCCGGATCGACGTACGTCGTCAGCCGTGAGCCCAGGTCCACCTGCCGCTGGCCGTCCACTGCGATGATCAGCGGCTGGCTGTCATCGGTAGTGGCGTACACCATCGTCTGCCCGCCCAACTGCTCGACCAGGTCCACCTTCACTTCGGCCAGCTTCACGCCCGCCGCTTCCGACAGGGCGATATGCTCGGGCCTGACGCCGAACGTCACCTTGTCGCCGGTCGCAATCTTGCGCTGCACCACGATATCGCTGCCGCCGGCCCGTAGCTTGGCGCCCGCCGCGTCCGAGCCCTGTACCGTCGCGTCGAGGAAGTTCATCTTCGGCGAGCCGATGAAGCCCGCGACGAAGCGGTTCTTCGGATTGTTGTAGAGGTCGAGCGGCGCGCCCACCTGCTCGATGATCCCGGCCTGCAGCACCACGATCTTGTCGGCCATGGTCATGGCTTCCACCTGATCGTGCGTCACGTAGATCATGGTGTTGCCGAGGTCCTTGTGCAGCTTGGCGATCTCCACCCGCATCTGCACCCGCAGCTCGGCGTCGAGGTTCGACAGCGGCTCGTCGAACAGGAAAATCTTCGGCTCGCGCACGATCGCCCGGCCGATAGCGACGCGCTGCCGCTGCCCGCCCGACAGTTGCTTTGGCTTACGCTTCAGCAGCGGTTCGATCCTGAGGATCTCCGCGGCCTGCGCGACGCGCTGCTGGATCTCCGCCTTGGGCACCTTTGCCGTCTCGAGCCCGAAGGCCAGGTTCTGGTAGACGCTCATGTGCGGGTAGAGCGCGTAGCTCTGGAACACCATGGCGATGCCGCGCTTGGCCGCCGGCACCTCGTTCATCCGCGCCCCGTCGATCAGCAGGTCGCCGCCAGAGATCGGCTCGAGCCCGGCAATCATCCGCAGCAGCGTCGATTTCCCGCAGCCCGATGGCCCGACGAACACGGTGAACTCGCCCGGATCGATGTTGAGGTCGATGCCGTGGATCACCTCCACCTCGCCATAGCGCTTCACGGCCTGGTTGAGGACGACGCTCGTGGACATCAGCGGAACTCCTCGGGCAGCCAACTGCCGTATTTCGGATGGGTCGGGGTGACCGGGAACGACACTTCCTCGCGCGTTTCCGACGAGTGGTAGAACGCCGTGACGATCTCCAGCGCGCGCCGGGAATCCCGGCTGGTCACCGGCAGCGGCGCCTTGCCTTCGAGGGCGTCGTGGAACAGCCGCATCTGCGTTTCGAACCGGCTCGGCACGTCCACCCAGTTGGCGAGCAGCGCGTCGATCGCCGCCTTCGTGGCGTCGTTGCGCGGCAGGATTGTCCAGATCGCCTTGCCCGGATTATAGGCCTCGTGGTCGCTCTCGATGGTGACGTTCTCGAACATCAGCCGGATGCGCGAGATCTCGTCGGCCGAGCCCAGCGTCGCCGTGAAGCTCGCGAGCGCGCCACTCTCCATCTCCAGCGAGGCGGAAATGCAGTCCTCGACCTCGATGTCGTTCACCCGCGTCGCCACCCGCCCGAACAGGCTCTTCGGCTCGCCCATCAGGTAGGTGAAGATGTCGTGCGGATGGATGGCGTGCGTCATCAGCACGCCGCCCAGTTCGGTCTTCCACTTGCCGCGCCACGGCACCGCATAATAATCCGGCCCGCGCCGCCACAGCGTCTCGACGGTCCCCACATATGGCTTCCCGGCGATGCCGGCGTCGATGATTTTCTTCGCCTGCTGGATGCCGTTGCCGAACCGGTACTGGAACACCGGCATCAGCATGCCCTTGGACTTCGACTCCTCGGCGATCACCTCGTCGACCTCGGCCAGCGAACCCACCAGCGGCTTCTCGCAGATCACGTGCTTGCCGGCCCTGAGCGCCGCCATCACCATGGGGTAGTGCACCATCGGCGGGGTGCACACATCGATGATGTCGAGGTCATCCATCGCCAGCAGGTCGTCGAAATTCTCGACCCGCCGCTCGATCCCGAACTCGTCCGCCAGCTTGTTTCGCCTGTTCGCATCGAGGTCGCAGATGGCGATGACCTTGTAGAGGTCCGAGTTGGTCGCGTAGCCCTCGACGATGTGGCTGCGTCCGATGCCGCCGCCGACCACGGCGACCGTGTAAATCCTGCTCATTGCTGCCACACCGTGCCGCGCTCGGCCAATTCCTGGGCCTTGAGGGCCAGTTCCATTGCGTTGAAGGCCCGCGCCTGCGGCATCGCCGTCTCGGTGCGGTCGTGAATGTCGGCAATCAGCTGCCGCGGATAGGGCAGGTCGACGCCGGAGCAGTCGATGTGCTGCGTGCCCTTGCCATCGACGAGGAACAGGTGGTCCTTCCCCTCGCGCCCGGCGATGTCGATGTATTTGCGGAGCTCGATATAGCCCTCGGTGCCCAGAATGGTCAGCCGCCCGTCACCCCATGTCGGCAGGCCCGCCGGGGTAAACCAGTCCACCCGCACATAGCCGGTGGTCGTCGGCGTCCTCAGGTGCATGTCGCCGATGTCCTGCAGTCCCGGCTTTCCCGGATTGCCGCGGTTGTTCACGGTGGCCGAGATCACCTCGGCCTCCATTGCGCCCGAAAAGAACAGGAACTGCTCGCACTGGTGCGAGCCGATATCGGTCAGGATGCCGCCATAGCGCTTGCGGTCGAAAAACCAGTCGGGCCGCGAGTTGTTGCGGATCGCGTGCGGCCCCAGCCCCACCGTATGCACCACCTGTCCGATGGCGCCCGCCTGTACCAGTTCCCCGGCCTTCACCGTCGAGCGCGTCTCGAAATGCTCGGAGTAGCACACCGAGTAGATTCGCCCGGTCTCGGCCTGCACGGCCTTCAGTTCGGCGAGCTGCGCCAGCGAGGTCATCCCCGGCTTGTCGCTCATCACGTCCTTGCCGTGCCGCATCGCCGCAATCGACACTTCGGCCCGCTCATTCAGGATGGACGCCGTCGTCACCAGCGCAATCGACTTGTCCTCGAGGATGGTCCGCCGGTCAGCCACCCGCTTGGCCTGCGGGTACTTCTGGCCGAACGGCACGGCGAGGTCGTCCTCCGGCGCGTAAAACGCAACCAGCACCGCCCCCTCCCGCAGCAGGCATTCGACCTGCCCGCAGATATGGCTGTGGTTGAGGCCGATGGCGGCAAACTTGATGGTCATGGTGGATTACTCAGTCAGAAGAACTGGGGCCGGGCCGGCGTTAGGGCAGGGGACAAGCGCCTCACCGCTTCATCCCCGTCGTCGCAATTCCTTCGATCAGCAAGCGCTGGAAGAACAGGAAGAACAAGAAGATCGGGACGAGCGACAGCACGCTCATCGCGAACAGCCCGCCATAATCCGATTGTCCGGTGGAGTCGGTGAAGGTGCGCAGCCCCAGCATCACGGTGTAGTCGCGCAGTTCGCTCAGGTAGATCAGCGGCCCGAAGAAATCGTCCCAGGTCCAGATGAAGGTGAAGATGGCGGCGGTGGCCAGCACCGGGGTCGAGAGCGGCAGCATGATCTTCCAGTAGATGCGCCACGGCCCGGCACCGTCCATGCGCGCTGCCTCGTCGAGTTCCTTGGGGATGCCGCGGAAGAACTGCACCATCAGGAAGATGAAGAACGCATCGGCCGCGAGGAATTTCGGCACGATCAGCGGCAGGAAGGTGTTCACCCAGCCCAGGTTCAGGAACAGCACATATTGCGGGATCAGCGTCACCTGGTAGGGCAACATCAGCGTCATCAGCATCATGGCGAACCAGAACTTCCGGCCGCGGAACTCGAGGCGCGCAAAGGCGAAGGCGGCGAGCGAACAGGCCGCGACGTTGCCGATCACGCTGAGGATCGAGATGACGAACGAGTTGGCGAAGAACGTGCCGAACCCCACCTGCAGCCCGTTCCAGCCGCGCGGGTAGGAATCGAGGTCCCAGCTCGTCGACGGCAGCACCGAAATCCCCGAGGTGAAGATCTCGTTCTCCGGCCGGAACGACGATGCCAGCAGCCACAGCAGCGGGTAGAGCATCAGGATCGACGCGCCGATCAGCAGCAGGTGCGCCACCACCGAGAACACCCGCCGGCGCAGCCGACGGCTGGCGTCGTCTTCGGTCACCACCGTCAGGCGCTGCACATCAGTCGTCATAGTGCACCCAGAACTTCGAGGTGAAGAAGGAGAAGGCGGTGAACACGGCGACGATGGCTAGCAGCACCCAGGCCAGCGCGCTGGCATAGCCCATGCGGAAGAAGCTGAACGCCTCGTTGTAGAGGTACAGCGTGTAGAACAGCGTCGAGTTGATCGGACTGCCCGTACCGCCCGAGATGATGAAGGCCGGGGTGAAGCTCTTGAAACCCTCGATGGTCTGGATGATGGCGTTGAAGAACACCACCGGGGTCAGCATCGGCAGCGTGATCTTCCAGAATACCCGCCACTTGCTGGCGCCCTCGAGCGAGGCAGCCTCATACATATCCTGTGGAATTGACCGCAGGCCGGCAAGGAAGATGATCATTGGCGAGCCGAACTGCCAGATCGACAGCACGATCAGCGTCCAGAGCGAGTAGTTGGGGTTGGAGATCCAGCTCGGGCCGACAATGCCGAACAGGGCGAGGAACTGGTTGACGAGGCCGTCACCGGCAAAGATCTGCCGCCACAGGATGGCGATGGCGACCGAAGCGCCGAGCAGGCTCGGCAGGTAGAACAGCGCCCGATAGAGCGGCAGGCCGCGCATGCCCCGGTTCAGCAGCAGCGCTACGCCGAGCGCAAAGGCCAGCTTCAGCGGTACCGAGAAGATGACGAAGAACATCGTCACCCGCATCGAGGCGACGAAGTTCCGGTCGTTGGTGAACATGCGGATGTAGTTGTCGAGCCCGGCCCAGCGCGGCGCCGTCAGCAGGTCGAAATGCGTGAAGCTCAGGTAGAGCGAGGTGATGATCGGCCCGATGGTCAGGCCGAAGAAGCCGATGAACCACGGCAGCAGGAACAGGTAGCCGGGGGCGTGGTTTTCCCACGCCCGCGACCAGATTGATGAGCCGACCGCGCCGCCCTTGATGCGTGCGCTGGCAGAAATGGACTGCGCGGTCATCTGCCGGATCCGATCAGGCGGCGCCGCGCTCGAGCACGGCAGCCGCTTCGGTGACGAAGAACTTGCCGGCATCTTCGGCGGTGCGAGCGCCGAAGGCCACTTCCTGGCTGATGACGCGCAGCAGCGACACGTCGATCTCGCCGGCAGCAGCCGGCGGCGGCGGCGGCAGTGCTCCGAGAAGGTCGCCGAGGTTCGCCACGAAGTTGAGCGCGATCTGGTCCTTCTCGTTCAGCATTGGGGCGACGACGTCGCGCACTGCGGAGACGCACGGGATGCCACGCTCGACGCCGAGCACCTTGCCGGCTTCCGGGTCGTTGACGAAGAAGCTCAGGTAGGCCGCTGCGGCCTCCTTGTTGGACGACGAACCGCCCACCGAGAAGAACATCGACGGCTTGCGGTAGTGGCCGCCACCGACGCCCGGCGCGATGCGCGGGTAGCTGGTGATGGTCAGGTCGTCCTGCACGAGCGTCTGGTAGGCGACGAGCTGGTTCGAGTTCGACGGCATCATTGCCGCCTTGCCCAGGATCACCATGGTGTTTTCCAGCGGGCCGTTGGTATCGAGCGCCTGGGTCTCGGCGTCGACGCAGACGCCGTCGGCGCGCATCTGGCTCCACAGTGTGAACCACTCGATCGCCTCGGCCTCGGTGAAACCGAGCTTGCCTTCGGCGGTATAGAGCGCGAGGCCCTTCTGGCGCAGCCAGTTGTCGAGCATCGGTTCGGAGCCCGAGCCGTCGGCAATGACCTTCATGCCGCCGCGGATGTTCTTGGACTTGAACGCCTCGCCCATGGCGCGGATGTCGTCATAGGTGGTGTCGCGGTTCGGCGGCTCGACGCCGGCCTCGGCGAACGCGGCGAGGTTCACCAGCTGCGCCACCGAATTGGCGCCAAGGCTCACGCCGTAAAGCTTGCCGTCAACCTTGCCGCCTTCGAGCTGGTCGGCATCGAAGTCGCTGAGATTGAGGGCCGAGCCGACGAACTCATCCAGCGGTGCGATCGCGTTGCGACGCGCGTATTCGACGATGAACCGGTAGTCCATCTGCACGATGTCCGGCGAGTTGCCGCCGGCGGTTTCGGTCGCGAGCTTCGGCCAGTAGTCGCCCCAGCCGAGGAAGCTGCTCTCGACGTCGTTGCCGCTCGCGGCGGTGTAGAGCGCGTTCACGCCGTTGGTGCGGTCGGCGCGGGCCTGGCCGCCCCAGAACAGCTGGCGCAGGCGGTTCTCCTGGGCCAGCGCGGCGGCTGGCGAGAGCGCCGCGGCGCCGAGCAGCGCCGTCGTGCCCAGCAGGAATTGACGTCTGTCGAGTGACATACCCATGAAAGTCCTCCCAATTCTCTCCCTCGGGGGGCGTCACGCCGTCCCGAACCCGTTTGGTCCTGCGCTCTTGTATGGCGCTAAATAACCAACTGGTTACAACCTTGGTATGGTATCGCAGCGCTGTCAACCCACCCCGCGTGCCGCCCGCCGGGCTATTAGCGGTGGCAGAACTTCGTGGTCCATGCGCGCACAAAGCGGCGACATCGCGCGACATCGGCGCAGTTTCGACGCGAGTTTGGTACAGATTCGCCGGGGGTCAGCGGCGGGCGCGAAGGTAGTCGATCACCATCTGCACGGCCTGCGCCTCGCGGTCCTGGATCAGCGCGAACTCGCTGAGGTCACGGCCGAAAACCACGCTCAGCGTCGACATGTTGGAGACGTAGAAGTAGCACAGCGAGATGATCGAGATGTAGAGCTGCATCGGATCGACGTCGGTGCGGAAGGTGCCTTCGGCGTGGCCGCGCTTCACGATATCCCGCAGTTCGGCGACGATCGGCGAACGGATTTCGTCGACGTTCTTGATCTTCTTGACGAAACGGGCGTTCTGCAGGTTTTCCACCGAGAGAAGCCGCGGAAACCACGGGTTGGCGAGGAAGTGCCGGAAGGTGAACCGGATGATCCGGTCCACTGCCTCGATAGGATCATACTGGCTGATCCGCAGCTCGCGCTCGCCGCGCCGGATCTCCTGGTAGGCGTCGAGCAGCACCGCCTCGTACAGCGCTTCCTTGTTGCCGAAATAGTGATAGAGCAGCCGCTTGTTGGCCTTGGCGCGGTCGGCGATGGCGTCGACCCGGGCGCCGTTGAAGCCCTGCTCGCAGAACTCGTCGCGCGCCGCCTTCAATATCGAGGCCTTGGTCTTTTCCGCGTCGCGCGGGCGCACCGGCGCCACCGGGCTTACCCGGTTTCGCGGCCTGGCCGTCGCCACATCGTCGCTCGACATCTTATCCCCTCAGCCCAAAATCTGGCGCATGCTCCGTCCGGTGCCGCAATCGCCACGCTGGCAATAGCAGGGGAGGGAGCGTGTTTGAATATGATCGAGCATTTACATTGGAATTCACCCGGCAAGCCGCCGGGCCGCCTTGACGCTGCACCCTAGTCGCTTGTAAGCAAGTAACCAACCAGTTACAAAAATCGATACCGGAGGGGAAGATGGCCGAGCGTCGGCTGGGGCTGATCATGCATGGCGTGACCGGCCGCATGGGGTACAATCAACATCTGGTGCGCTCCATCCTCGCCATCCGCGAGCAGGGCGGCGTGGTGCTGTCGAACGGCGACCGGCTGGTCGTCGACCCGATCATCGTCGGCCGGGATCGCGATAAGATTCAGGCACTTGCGGCAAAGCACAACATCGCTCGCTGGAGCACCGACCTCGAAGCGGCGCTCGCCAATCCGGACGACACGGTGTTCTTCGACGCCGGCACCACCCAGATGCGCGCCACCCTCCTCGGCCGCGCCATCGACGCGGGCAAGCACGTATACTGCGAGAAGCCGGTCTCCGACGACCTGCACTCGGCCGTCGCCCTCGCAAAGAAGGCGAAATCGGCGGGAATCAAGCACGGCGTGGTGCAGGACAAGCTGTTCCTGCCCGGCCTCCTCAAGCTCAAGCTGCTCCGCGATTCAGGCTTCTTCGGCCGTATCCTGTCGGTGCGCGGCGAGTTCGGCTACTGGGTGTTCGAGGGCGACTGGGGCCAGCCGGCGCAGCGCCCGAGCTGGAACTACCGCACTGCCGATGGCGGCGGCATCATCCTCGACATGCTCTGCCACTGGCGCTACGTGCTCGATAACCTGTTCGGCGAGGTTCAGGCCGTAAGCTGCCTTGGCGCCACGCATATTCCGCAGCGCGTCGACGAGAAGGGCAACACCTACACCGCCGATGCGGACGATGCGGCCTACGCCACCTTCCAACTGGCTGGCGGCGCCGTCGCCCACATCAATTCCAGCTGGGACGTCCGCGTCCGCCGCGACGACCTCGTCACGTTCCAGGTCGATGGCACCCACGGCTCCGCCGTCGCCGGCCTCCACAAGTGCTTCACCCAGCACAGGGTGAACACCCCCAAACCCGTCTGGAATCCGGACGAGCCAAGCAAGTTCAACTTCTTCGACCAGTGGGAAGAGGTGCCGGAAAACTACCCGGCGCAGAACGGCTTCAAGGCGCAGTGGGAGATGTTCCTGAAGCACGTCGCCGAGTACGCGCCGTGGCCCTACGGCCTCGAAGCCGGCGCTAAGGGCGTGCAGCTCGCCATGCTCGGCCTGCAGAGCTGGAAGGAACGCCGCTGGCTCGATGTCCCGGCGCTGGGCCTGTGAGCGATGGAAATCGCGCTCCCCAACCCTGATCGCTCGATCTCGGCGTACCGACTCACCGGCACGCCGATCCCCTTCGTGCGCCACGCGGCGACCGACTTCCCGCGCATCGCCTATGCCGCGGCGCACGTGGTCGCCGACCCGCTGGCCAGCAACGACCCCTGGCTCACTCCGGCCATCGACTGGGACACGACGCTGCAATTCCGCCACCGCCTCTGGGACCTCGGCCTCGGTGTGGCCGAGGCGATGGACACCGCCCAGCGCGGAATGGGGCTGACCTGGACCGATGCGCAGGAACTGATCCGCCGCGCCCAGTCCGAAGCCCGCACCCGCACCGATGGCCTCATCGCCTATGGCGCCGGCACCGACCACCTGACGCCCGGCCCGAACGTTACTATCGACGACGTCATTCGCGCCTACGAGGAGCAGGTCGACTTCGTCGAGGGGCAGGGCGGCCGGGTTATCCTCATGGCGTCGCGCGCCCTCAAGGTGGCCGCCCGGTCACCCGACGACTACGCCCGAGTTTATGGCCGCATCCTCAGCCAGGTGCGGCAGCCGGTCATCCTCCACTGGCTGGGCGAAATGTTCGACCCGGCGCTCGAAGGCTACTGGGGCCAGCCCACACACGAGGCGGCCATGGACGTCTGCCTCGACGTCATCGCCGCCCACGCCGACAAGGTGGATGGCATCAAGATTTCGCTGCTGAGCAAGGAAAAAGAGATCGCCATGCGCCGCCGCCTGCCGGCATCGGTTCGCATGTATACCGGCGACGATTTCAACTATGCCGAACTGATCGCCGGCGACGAGCAGGGGCACTCCGACGCGCTGCTCGGGATCTTCGACGCCATCGCCCCGGCCGCTTCCGCCGCGCTCGCCGCTCTCGGCCGTGGCAGCGACAACGAGTTCTTCGAGCTGCTCGAACCTACCGTGCCGCTCAGCCGCCACATCTTTGCGGCGCCCACCCGTTTCTACAAGACCGGCGTCGTCTTCCTCGCCTATCTCAACGGCTTGCAGGACCACTTCGCCATGATCGGTGGCCAGCAATCGACCCGCTCGCTGCAGCATCTCAGCGAACTGTTCCGCCTCGCCGACAAGGCCCGCGTCCTCGCCGATCCCGCCCTCGCCATCGACCGCATGAAGCGCGTCCTCGCCGTCCACGGGGTGACATGAGCAAGGGCCAGCTCTCGATGAACCTCGCGACCCTGCGGAACGGCTCGACCTTTCCGCAGATGATCGACGACTGCCTCCGACACGGCGTCACGGCCATCTCCCCCTGGCGCGACCAGGTGGCCTCTGTCGGTCTCGCCGAAGCGGCCAGCATCGTCCGCAGCAACAACCTGCGCGTCACCGGCCTCTGCCGCGGCGGCATGTTCCCCGCCGATACCCCGGCCGGCCGACAGGCCAATATCGACGACAACCTGCGTGCCATCGACGAAGCGGCTGCGCTGGGGGCGGACTGCCTTGTCCTCGTCGTCGGCGGCCTCCCGGGCTCGTCGAAGGACATTGCCGGCGCGCGCCAGATGGTGGCCGATGGTATCGCCGCCATGCTGCCGCACGCCCGGGCCTCCGGCGTCCCGCTCGCCATCGAGCCGCTGCATCCGATGTACGCCGCCGACCGCGCCTGCGTGAACACCATCGACCAGGCGCTCGACATTGCCGGCCAGCTCGGGGAGGGTGTCGGCGTCGCCATCGACGTCTACCACGTCTGGTGGGACCCCAACCTCGCTGCGGCCATCGCCCGCGCCGGCCGCGAAAACCGCATCTTCGCGCACCACATCTGCGACTGGCTGGTGCCCACCACAGATATGCTGCTCGATCGCGGCATGATGTGCGACGGCGTCATCGACCTCCGGTCGATCCGCGCGATGATCGAGGCCGCCGGTTACCACGGCCCGCAGGAAGTCGAGATTTTCTCCCGCGACAACTGGTGGAAGCGCCCGGGCGACGAGGTCGTCCGGACGTGCGTCGAACGGTTCGAGGCCGTCTGTCAGGCATAGGGCTGCCCGGCCTCGAAAAGGCGCCGGGTTGCGGCCACGCTCCGCCCGGTCGGAAGCTGGTAGTGCGGCACGTCCGGCAAGGACGACCAGTCTCCTCCCCATTCGAGCGCGAGCGGACGCGCCAGTGCCCCCAGCCGGCGGTACGCGTCGATCTCGGCTGCCGTATCCCCGTTGAGATACTGGCCCTCTGCGTCGAACAGCCCGATATCCCACGCAATGCCGAAATTGTGGTTGGATTGCCCGCCCCGCGCATTTGTCACCCGCGGACCGGCATTCCCGTATCGCCCCTGCGCGTGGAGCCGATCCTGCTCCGCGTAGGACCGTGTCCCCGAAACCAGCCGGGCGACTAATCCGCCTTCCCTCGCCAGCGCCAGCAGCCTGCGGGCGGCCATCTGCGCCTTGAGGTGCAGTCCGGCCAGTACCCGCTCGCTGCGTGCCTCGAATTCGCCGAGCGCCCTGAGCCCGGCGCCGCGGCGCTCGAACTCGGCGTCCGCCGCTTCGGTCAGTGGCCCCCAGCGGCCATCGAGTGTTCCGCCATAAAGCCCCTGCGCCTTCAGCAGGCGCTGGTGAAAGATAACGTCGTCCCCGAACAGATGTCGGCTCATGCTCCAATCCCCGCGACCCCATCGTCGCCCTGGGATTGTCGCGGTGTCGGGAGGTGCGGGGATTACTCGCTATCCGACTTGCTTCCAGCTTGCGCCCGGCGCGAGCCCGATTAATGTGCGCCACCAAATGGAAGAGGGAATTCCCATGCATATTCTGATCATCGGGGCGGCCGGCATGGTCGGCCGCAAGCTCACCTCGGCGCTGGTCGCGGCCGGCGAGGTTGGCGGCAACCCGATCGGGCGCCTGACGCTCGCCGACGTGGTGGTGCCCAGCGCGCCAGCCGGCTTCACCGGTAAGGTCGAAACGCTCGCCTCCGACCTGTCGGCACCGGGCGCTGCCGCAGCGCTCGTCGCCTCACGCCCCGACCTGATCTACCACCTCGCCGCCATCGTTTCGGGCGAGGCCGAAGCCGATTTCGAGAAGGGCTACCGCATCAATCTCGACGGCATGCGCTACCTGCTCGAGGCCATCCGTCTCGAAGGCATGCGGGAAGCCTACAAGCCGCGGCTGGTCTTCACCTCGTCGATCGCCGTGTTCGGCGCGCCCTATCCCGAGGTGATCGAAGACGAGTTCTTCACCACCCCGCTCACCAGCTACGGCACGCAGAAGGCAATTTGCGAGCTGCTGCTCAACGACTATTCCCGCAAGGGCTTCGTCGACGGCGTCGGCATTCGCCTGCCGACCATCTCGATCCGCCCCGGCAAGCCGAATGCGGCGGCGTCGGGGTTCTTCTCCAACATCCTGCGCGAGCCGCTGTCAGGGCTGGAGGCAGTTCTGCCCGTCTCCAAGGATGTGCGCCACTGGTTCGCCAGCCCTCGCGCCGCCATCGGCTTCCTGATGCATGCAGCCGAACTCGACACCTCGCTGCTCGGCTGGCGCCGGTCGCTGTCGGCGCCGGGTCTCTCCGCCACCGTCGGCGAGGAGATCGAGGCCCTGCGCCGGGTGGCGGGCGATAAGGCCGTGGCGCTGATCAAGGACGTGCCGGACGCCCGGATCATCTCGATGGTCGATGGCTGGCCGAAGAATTTTTCGACCAAGCGCGCCGAGTCCCTCGGCTTCCGGGCCGAAAAGACCTTCGACGAGATCATCCGCATTCACATCGAAGACGAACTCAACGGCAAGATCGGCGGTTGATCAGGCGATGGCTGCCGCTCAGCGGCGCGGCAGCCACTTCTTTTCGACCTTGCACACCATGGTGTAGGCGGGGTCGTAGACGTTGCCGACTTCGTAGCGCACGACCTGGCCGAGCAGGTGGCTCGCGGCGGTGCGCGACAGGCCGTAGTCGGCCATCAGCCAGTTGAACATGTCGTTGGTGGCGTGCTGGAGGGCCTGATCGAGCGGACGGGCATTGCCGACCGAGAAGATCTCGCGCTCGTTCTCGCCACGCGGCCACACCAGCTTCTTGCCCTTTTCGACCGTCAGGCGAACCTCGACCTCGTAGCTGGTCTCGACGCCGGTGCCGACGATCTCGCCGTCGCCCTGAACGGCGTGGCAATCACCGAGGAAGAACAGGGCGCCGGTGGCCGACACCGGGAACCACACTGTCGCGCCGGGGCCGAAGCCGCGATAGTCCATGTTGCCGCCATTCTCGGCGCTGGTCGCGGTCGAGAATGCCTGGCCGAGGCCGGGGGCGACTCCGAAGCAGCCGATCATCGGCTCGAGCGGCAGCACCAGATGTTCGAGGCCGGGGACGGGCGGCGACAGCTGCAGGGTGCCGCCCTGCCGGTCGATGGACCAGTTGGCCTTTTCGCGCGACGGCAGGTCGCGCACGGTTTCCGGATCGACGACGTTGGCGGCGAGCGACGAGCGGGTCCAGCCGGTGGCGCGGTTGGGCGTCATGCGCAGGATCTCGACCTTCAGGGCATCGCCCGGCTCGGCGGTCTCGACGAAGATCGGGCCATTCATCGGATTGGGACCCTGGCTGACCTGAACCCCGTCCTTGTCGGCACCGGCGGCATCAAGGGTTTCGGTGATCACCGTATCGCCCGAGGCGACGGTGAAGGCTGGCGGGCGGGTGCCGAGCACGTTGTGCCAGTGGTCGGCGACGAAGCGGTGGGTAGCCATGAAGTCAATCTCCCTCGGATGCCAAGGGGTAGCGAGCGGACGGGGGCTTGTCATCCCCCGCCAAAGGCGAACGGCCGGATGCGGAGCATCCGGACCGTTGGCAGTGGAATCAGCCCATCGCGGCTTCGAGCAGGGCCCGGTAGTCGGCTGCGCTTGCGACGCGCGGATTGGTGGCGTGGCTATGATCGGCGAGCCCACGCTCGATCACCCAGTCGAAATGGTCTTCGCGCACGCCCAGCACCCGCAATCCCTTGGGGACACCAAGGCGGGCATTCAGAGCATCGAGTTCGTTCGCGACATTGGCGGAGTCGGGCAGGCCCAGGGCGGCCTTCAACTGCCCGAGCTTGCCGGCGATCTCCGGCGCGTTGAAGCGCACCACCGGGGGCATGATAATGGCGTTGAGCGTGCCGTGGTGCAGCGACACATCCTTCAGCCCGCCGAGCGCATGGCTGAGGGCGTGCACCGCGCCGAGGCCCTTCTGGAAGGCGAGGCCGCCCATCAAGGCGCCCATCAGCATCTCGGTGCGGGCGCCAAGGTTTTTGCCGTCGGTGCAGGCGGTCTCGATGTTGCGCCAGATGCGCCCGGCGCCGTCGAGGGCGATGGCTTCGGCCGGCGGGTTGTACCGCGGCGAGCAGAGCGTCTCGATGCAGTGGCTCAGCGCATCGAGGCCAGTTGCTGCGGTGAGGCCGGGCGGCAGGCCGAGCGTCAGTTCGGGGTCCGAGATGGAGCGCTTCGGGATCAGGTGCGGGCTGATGAAGCCGAGCTTGCGGCCATCATCGAGCGTCAGCAGCGCGGCGCGGCCGACTTCGGCGCCGGTGCCGGCGGTGGTGGGGATGGCGATGACCGGCGCCACCTTGTCGGTGATGCGGGCGAGGCCGCCGTAGATCATGGCGTACTGCTCGAGCGGGCCGTCATGGGTCGCGAGCAGGGCGACGCCCTTGGCGAGGTCGATCGGCGAGCCGCCGCCGAGCGCCACGATGCCATCGCAGTCCTCTGCCTTGTACATCGCCAGCGCGGCAAGCACCGCGGACTCGGTCGGGTTGGGCGGGGTGTCGAGAAAGACGGGCGTGCCCGTTGGGAGGTGTGCGGTGGCCTTCGCGACCAGCCCTGCAGCCTGCACGCCCTTGTCGGCGACCAGCAAGGGCCGGCGCATGCCGAACTCCCCCGTGGCCTCTGCCAGGCTCGCGATCGCGCCCGGACCAAACTCGATGCCGGTGAGGTAGGCAATTCTGCTCATTGGCGTTTCCTCCCATGGTGACGCGGCACGACCTTAAGGCCGTTTATGCGTAGTGCAGCAAGCCTTTAGTTCAACTCGAGCCCGTCGCCGCTAGCCGTTTGCCAGTTTGATCAGGATGTCGGCGTGGCAGGGCGTCCCGGGCCTGCACCAGCAGGCGAGGTTCTGACCGCCCAGTTCGCGCCGGATGGTGTCGAGGCTCGGGGGATCGCCGGGCGACAGGGCAGGGTCAAGCGCACCCTGTAGCCAGTCGCTCGCCATGGCGACGGCCTTTGCCTGCGCGGCGGCGCGGTCGAGGCCGTAGGTCTTGGCGATATCGTCGATCGAGAACGGATTGCCCCATGGGCCAGGGCGGGTCACCAGCTTTGCCGGCAGGCCGTTGAGAGCCTGCGAGGCCTGCTGCAGGTTGAAGCCGGCCCGGCGCGACACCTGCATGCGGACCGGGCGGGCCATCAGTGCAAGTCTTTCTTGTCGTAGACGAATTTCGGCATCTGCACCTTCCACACGATGGCGGCGACGCGGAGCCCGAAGCCGATGGCGATGGTGGCGAGAATGACGATGTCCTGCGGCAGGCCGCTCTGCAGGCCGAGATAATAGAGCACCCCGGCAACAATCGAGACGGTGGCGTAGAGCTCGGAGGCGAAGACCAGCGGGACGTCGTTGCAGAGGATGTCGCGGGCGATGCCGCCGACGATCCCGGTCATCATGCCGGAGACGATGACGATGATCGGCGGCTGGCCCATGGTCAGCGCCACGTTGCAGCCGATGATGGTGAACACCACGAGACCCACCGCGTCGAGCAACAGGAAGGGCCAGCGCAGCGCGTCCATGAAGCGGGCGAGGGCGATGGTGACGAAGGCGGCGGCGCAGCAGATCAGCAGCAGGTAGGGGTTCTCGACCCAGGTCAGAGGGTAGTGGCCGAGGACCACGTCGCGGAAGCTGCCGCCGCCGAGCGCCGTGACACAGGCGAGGACGCAGACGCCGAACCAGTCCATCTTGCGACGGCCGGCAGCGAGCGCGGCCGTCATCGCTTCGGCGGTAATGGCTATGTAGAAAATGACCTCAAGCAGCATGCGAAACCCCGCAATCTCGGGGTTTGACTAGAGCAGAGGCTTACTCCGCCGTCGACTGGATGGTGATGATCTTCACTTCGGAGTCGCTGCAGGCGTCGTCGAGACAGATCTCGCTCATCCAGACCTGGCCGTCGCCGAACATGGCGCCTTCGGCGTTGACGAACAGCTCGTTGAAGGACTGGTCGGCGATGGCGCCGGCGATCTCGGGGGTGACGATGGCGGCGTAGTGCCCGGCGAACTCCCCGGCGTCTCCGACCACCATCGGTTCGCCGTCGGCGACGACCTCGATGGGGTAGCTGACCCAGTCGGCGAAGGAGGTGCTGTCACCCTCGGCGACAGCCTGCTGGATGGCGTCGAAGGCCTGGCGGTAGGTGTCGGGAGACTGGGCGAAGACGCTGGTGGTTGCGAGGGCAAAGAGGGCGGCGGCAATGAGACGAGACATCTGAAATCGGGCTCCGCTAAAATCGGGTGGGCACAGTTCGAACATTGTGATGAACGCTACGACATCCATTTCTGAACGGATTCTGAACGATGCGTAAGCCGCAAAGCATGAAGGCGCTGGAAGAACTTGGCCGGATTCGTCTCAGCAAAAACTTCTTCATGCGCGATTTTCTCCACTCGGAGATTTCGCAGTTCTATTCGATCCCCAACATACCAGATGACCCCGACCTCGCGATAGAGGCGGGCACGCGGCTGTGCGAGGAGCTGCTGGAGCCGCTGATGGCGCGGTTCGGGCGGCTCTCGATCCGGTCGGCATTCCGATCAAAGGCCGTCAACGATTTCGGCAACAGGAATGGCCTGAACTGCGCCCGGAACGAGGCCAACTATGCCGGCCACATCTGGGATGAACGTGATGTGGCGGGCAGGACGGGCGCGACCGCCTGCATCATCGTGCATGCCCTCATCCCCTACTACGAGGCCACCGGGCGCTGGGAAGCGCTGGCGTGGTGGGTGCACGACCACCTGCCGTACCATGACCTTGAGTTCTTCCCGCGGTTTGCGGCGGTGAACGTCACCTGGCGCGAAATGCCGGATCGACGCATCTACTCCTATATCCCGCCACGACGCGGCTGGCTGACCAAGCAGGGCATGTCGAATGCCGTGGGTTCGCACGAAGCCGAGTATGCGGAGTGGATCGACTCGTTGTCGAGTTGACAGGTTTCGGGCCGCCCTCTAGCACCGCCTGACATACTCGGGAGGAGAAGATGCGGCACACCTGGCGCTGGTTTGGCCCCAAGGATCTGGCCAAGATCGACGACATCGTGCAGGCGGGCGCCGAGGGTGTGGTCACTGCGCTTCACCACGTCCCCAACGGGATGGTGTGGTCGCCCGAAGAGATCGCGAAGCGGCAGGCGGAAATCCGCGTGCGCTCGGATGGCGCGGCGTCGGGCCTCGAGTGGGAGGTGATCGAAAGCCTGCCGGTTTCCGAAGACATCAAGAAGCAGAAGGGCGACTGGCGCCAGCATATTGAGACCTACAAGACGAGCCTGCGGAACGTCGCGAAGGCCGGGCTCGAGGTGGTGTGCTACAACTTCATGCCGGTGATCGACTGGACGCGCACGGACCTCCGCTACCAGGTGAGCCATGGCGGCACCTGCATGCGCTTCGACATCTACGATTTCGCGGCCTTCGACATCCATGTGCTGAAGCGCAATGCGGCGATCCACGACTTTTCGGTGGAGGTGGTCGAGGAAGCCGAGCGGCGGTTCGCGCGGATGGATGAGGCGGCGCAGCAGGCGCTGGCGCGCAACATCACCATGGGCCTGCCGGGCTCGACCGAGAGCCTGACGCTCGACGACGTGCGGGCGCACCTTGCCGAGTATGGCCACATTTCGGCCGACCAACTCAGGCAGCATTTCATCGATTTCCTCACCGAGATCATCCCGGTGGCGGAAGAGGTCGGGGTGCGGATGTGCTGCCACCCGGACGACCCGCCGTTCGAACTGCTCGGCCTGCCGCGCATCATGTCGACGGCGGCCGACTACCGGAAGATCCTTGGCGCGGTCGACAGCCCGGCGAACGGGATGACGCTCTGCTCGGGCTCGCTGGGCGCGCGGCCGGACAACGAACTGCCGGCGATCATGAGCGAGTTCGGCGCCAAGGTGCACTTCTTGCACCTGCGGAACGTGAAGCGGGACAGCGACGCGATCGCCGGATCGTTCTACGAGGCCGAGCACCTGGGCGGCGACACCGACATGGTGGCGTTGATCGCGGCGATCCTTACCGAGGAATCGCGGCGGCGCCAGCAGGGCCGCAAGGACCACCAGATCCCGATGCGGCCGGACCATGGGCAGGACATTCTCGACGACCTGCAGCGCCGGGCCCAGCCGGGCTACCCGACGATCGGCCGGCTGAAGGGCCTCGCGGAGCTGCGCGGCGTGGAACGAGCCCTGAGCCATAGCCAGTTCGGCATCGTCTGAACTCGACGCGTCGCATCAACCGGCCCGCTACCTGCGACAAAGCAGGTGGCGGGCTTTTTCTCGTCCGGCGCTTGACACTCATAGCTGATGGGCTATGAGTAAGCCATAGCCAACGGGGTATGGATAGTGGCGCCCGAAGCGCAGGACCTTTTGTTCAGATCGCTTTCCGATCCGACGCGGCGCGGGCTGTTCGAGCGGCTGTGCCGCGAGGGCGAGCTTTCGGTTGTGGCCCTGACGGCGAAGGCCGGGGTGTCGCAACCGGTGGTCTCCAAGCACCTCGGGGTGCTGCGGGACGCCGGGCTGGTGACGGGGCGGCACGAGGGGCGCGAGACGCGATATTCGGCGCGGCCCGAGGCGCTGCGGCCACTGGTGGACTGGACCAAGGATATGGCCGGCTTCTGGGAAGGCCGGTTCGACGATCTCGAAAACCTCTTGCGAAGGATGGACCAATGAGCAGGTTGATCAGGCAGTGCCACCGGTGGATTTCGGCGCTGTTCGTCGTGACGGTCATCATCACCACTGTGGCACTAGCTCAGCCGGAGCCGATCGTCTGGGTATCGTACATGCCGCTGCTCCCGCTGCTCCTCTTGCTGGTGACGGGGCTCTACCTTTTCGTGCTGCCCTATGCGCAACGCTGGCGGGCGCGGGGTTAGGTCGATGGCGAAGAAGTCAGCCGGCAGGCCGGGGATCGACGCGCCGTGGCAGGCGCCCACCGAGGTGGTGCGGCTTTCGGGCGGCAACCCGCAGGTGCCGCTGGGGTTTGGCGAGGAGCCGGTACGCTGGTTCATCGCGGCGATGCCCGGCTGGCAGAGCGCCATGGGAAAACGGCTCGATGCTCTGATCACGTCAGCTGCCCCGGGCGTGATGAAGGCGGTGAAGTGGAACACGCCGATGTACGGCATGGAACTCGACCACTATTTCGCAGGGTTCCATTGCTTTGACCGCTACATCAAGGTCAGCTTCAATTCCGGGGCGCTGCTCGATCCGATGCCGCCGGGGACGTCGAAGCAGGCGAAGGTGCGCTACCTCGATATCCACGAGGGCGATCCGCTCGACGAGGCGCAGTTCAAGGACTGGGTGAAGCAGGCGAGCCAGTTGCCGGGGGACAAGCTGTGAGGACGGGACGATGAGTGACGCGGAACGGGAGATCGACAACCGGATCGGCCAGCTCGGCGGCTGGCGTGGCACCAAGCTCGCCAAGGTGCGCGAACTTGTGAAGCAGGCGCTGCCGGACGTGGTCGAGGAGTGGAAGTGGGAGAACCCGGTCTGGAACAAGGACGGGATCATCTGCACCGGCGAGGCCTACAAGGCGGCGATCAAGTTGACCTTTCCAAAAGGCGCGTCGCTGAAGGACCCGAAGCGGCTGTTCAACTCGAGCCTTGAAGGGGCGACGCGCCGGGCTCTCGACATCAAGGAGGCCGACGAGATCGACGAGGCCGGGCTCATGGCGCTGTTCGTGGAGGCGGCGGAGCTGAACGCCGCGACTGCGCAGGCGAAGAAGAAGTGAGGGCGCCCGCCGACGCGCCTGAAATCCGCTCGGTGGTGGTGGAGCGCGAGATGCCGTTTCCTCCCGCGCGGATCTGGCGGGCGCTGACCCAGCCACACCTGATCGCCGAGTGGCTGCTGCAATCGGACTTCGCGCCCGTGGTGGGGCGCGACTTCAAGTTCACGCAGGAGTGGGGCGCCATTGACTGCCGAGTGACCGAGGTCGAGCTGGAGCGTTCGCTTGCCTATACCTGGGCAGCGTTCGGGCTCGAGAGCACCGTCACGTGGACGCTGACGCCGACCGGGCAAGGGACGCGGCTGCGGATGGAGCAGGTTGGGTTCCGGCGGGACCAGGAAGAGGCGTTCCGCGGGGCACGGGCGGCCTGGACAGGGTACTTTGGGCAGTTGGAGAGTGTGGTTTCCGCGGTGGCGTAGGGCACTCGTGCAGGCAAACTGCCGATGCCGCCCCCTCCACCACCCTTCGGGCGGTCCCCCTCCCCCGCTTCGCAGGGGAGGACCGAGGTCGGGGCACTGACGTCGCCGGGGTCTTCCCCCGTGAAACGGGGGAAGGGGACCATCCGAAGGATGGTGAAGGGGGCGGTACCAATACCGTGCGCGCGGACGACCTCAGTCTTCCAGCAGGTACGCGCCCTTGCGGCTGGGTAGAACCGTGGTGCCGACGATCTTCATGATGGACGTGCCGCGGGGGGCGTATTTCTGCATGCGGCGGCTCAGCACCAGGCCGTCGGTGCCGGCGAGGATCGGGGTGCGGGCCATGAAGGCTTCGGGACCATCCAAAGCGATGAGGTCGGCGACGGGCTGGCCCTTGCTGACGCGCTCGCCCAGTTCGACGCGGTAGGCGACGAGGCCGGGTCGGTCGGTGCGGATGATCTCGGTGGCTTCGAGCGGCGTGGCCTCGGCGATGCGGGCGGGTGGCGTGCCGGCGTCGGCGTCGATCAGGTTGCGGCCGCAGAGGAAGCCCCAGAGGCGGCGGGCGTCGTCGGCGCCGAGGGGGTCGAAGACGTCGGCCTGGCCGCGGTATTCAAGCGTGGCGGTGGCGCTCGCCATCGGGACGGGCTTGCCCGGATTGGCCTGCGCCACCTTGCGGTAGAGCTGGGGCAGCACTTCATCGAACGAGCCACCACCGGAATCGGAGGCGGTGAGGGTGGCCGCGGCCCCCATCCAGTCGGCCAGGTCCTGCAGTTCGGGCATCAACTCGGGCGAGGTGAAGATGTGGATCAGCGAGTCGTCGTCGCAGTGGAGGTCGAGCACGAACTCCGCATCGTGCGCTTCCTTGAGGACGATCAGGCGCAACTGCTCGGCGGCGGTGCGCGGCTGCTGGGCATCGATCCAGCGCGACACGGCGGTGCGGATCAGGTTGACGTTGAAGACTTCATCGTCGCTGAGGCGGCCCGAGAGCTGGCTGCGGATCAACGAGAAGAGGTCGGGCCAGCGGCGGTTGAAATTGACGCCGGTATTGGTGTCGTAGCGGCCGATATGGTGGCGCAGCGACTGCTGGCCGAGCCCGAACGGGTTGACTGCCGGCATGACGACGAAGCGGGCGCGGAGCAGGCCCTGGTCGTCGGCCTGGCGCAGCATCGGCAGCAGGTGGTGCAGCACCATGGTGCCGGGATGCTCGTCGGCGTGGAGGGCGGCCTGGAGGTGCACTTTCTCCGGCGCGTTCTCCGGGCCGACAACGTAGTAGGTGAACTCGGTGGTGGTGCCCGGGGTATCGCCGCGCAGCGGCACCGTCTTGCGTTCGAAGCTCACTATCTACCTCAGTGTCAGGCGCGGGTGAGGCTGAATTTCAGCGGCCGGGCTCCCGGCATATGCCGCATCAAATGGCGGTACACGAGTCCGAACACGAAGAAAACTGCCAGCGAAACGGCGAGGAAGTAGGCGGCGGCCACCGAGAAGTGCAGCACCGAGTTGTAGTCGCGCTGGAACAGGTCGTTGGCTTGGCTCATCAGGTCGCGCTGCCCGTCGATCACCGGCAGGGTGAAGTAGACGAGCGCTGTGGCGTGGAACAGGAACACTACCTCGTTGGTGTAGGCTGGCCAGGCGAGGCGGATGACATGGGGCCAGATGATGCGCCGGAAACGCTCCGACCGCCCCATGCCGAAGGCCTTTGCCGCTTCGACTTCGCCCTTGGGCACGGCGCGCAGGGCGCCGTGGAGGATTTCGGCCGTGTAGGCTGTGGTGTTGAGGGCGAGGATCAGCGGGCCGAGGAAAAGCGGGTTCAGCACCAGCCAGTCGATGCCGAGCGGTTTCCAGACACTCAGGTTCAGCGCCAGCGCCAGCGAGTAGAGCATGAACAGCTGGATGAAGAACGGGGAGCCGCGGAAGGCGTAGATGTAGCCGCCGCAGAGGTTTGCCACTAGCCGGTTGTTCGAGTTCCGGCCCAGCATCACCAGCACGGCCAGCCCGAACCCCACCGGGATCGAGGCGAAAGCGAAGTAGAGGTTGAACACCGTGGCGCGACCTAGGATCGCCACGTCCACCAGGATGGCTTCGAGCAGCCCGGTCATACGCGTTCCGCCATCGGCATGCCGCGCGACGCCCACCGGGTGATGGCGGCGAAGGCCTTTTCGGACAGGTAGGTCACGAGGATGTAGAACAGCAGCAGCGCCAGATAGTAGCCCCAGCGCCAGTCGCCGTGAATGACGCCGGCGGTGCGGCTGAAGTTGGGGGCTCCCAGCAGGTTGGCGCCGCGCACGATATCGGTGATCTGCAGCAGCGACAGCAGCGAGGTCGCCTTGATCAGCAGCAGCCAGCAATTGGACAGGCCGGGCAGGGCGTAGACCCACATCTGCCGGATATGCACCCGGCTCAACACCTGCCAGTTGGTCATGCCGAAGGCGCGGGCCGCTTCGAGCTGGCCGCGGGGCACGCTGTTGAGCGCGCCGGAAATGACGTTGGCGGTGAAGGCGCCGTAGACGATGCCGAGCGAGACGGAGGCCAGCAGCAGGTATTCGCCGGTGCCGAGGAACCAGTTGGCCTCGGGGCAGGGTGGCCACACGCCCGCGCCGCCGCCGGCGGGGCAGGCGCTCTGGGCGATGACAAGCTCGACCAGTTGCTCGAAGGCGAGTGGGAAGAATATGAAGAACAGCACGTCCGGGACGCCGCGGACCATGTTGATGTAGATGGTGCCCAGGAGCTTGAGCGGCGGCAGGCTGGAATTGCGCAGCGCGGCGCCGCCAATTCCGAACAGCAGGGCGAAGGCGCCGCCCAGCAGGGCAGCGATCACCGTGTACTGGAAGCTGGCGTACCAGTTCAGATGTCGGCCGTTCGTCAGGTACGAAACCCAGAACTCGAACGTCTCGGTCATTGAGCCCCCGGGCGGCAGGTGGCGACGGGGCAGGTTGCTGCCCCGCCGTCAGTGTCGGATCAGTTCACGTAGAACGGGCCCTTGCGCGTCGGGAAGTGCTTGGCGATCAGCGCATCGATGGTGCCGTCGGCCTTGGCGGCAGCGAGGGCCTCGTCGAGCTTGGCGAGCAGTTCGGTGTCGGCCTTGCGGAGGCCGGCGCCGACGCCGCCACCGATGGCGACGGTGACGTCGCTGGTCTTGAGGGCGCCGCCCGAGTTGGCGACGGCTTCATCGATATACGAGCTGTCGGCGAGGATCACGTCGATGTTGCCGGCCATCAGGTCAGCCAGCGCGTTCGAGGCGGTGTCGAAGGTCAGGAGGGTGTTGCCGGTGGCGAAGTTCTCGGTGGCATAGGCATCCTGAATGGTGCCGGTCTGGGTACCGATCTTGACGCCGGTGAGGTTGGCGGGATCGACCGTGGCCGACTCCAGCATCATGAAGCCCGAGGCCTCCGGCGGAGAGTAGTCGGCGGTGAAGTTGATGGCTTCCTTGCGCTCGTCGGTGATCGACATGCCGGCGGCGATGACGTCGTAGTTGCCGGCGTTGAGGTTCGGGATGATGGTGTCCCAGGCGGTCTGCACGAAGGTGCATTCGAGGCCGGTGCGCTTGCACAGCTCGTTCATCACGTCGATGTCGAGGCCGGCGAGGTTGCCGTCCGCATTGACGTAGTTCCAGGGCTCATAGGCACCCTCGGTGCCGATGCGGATCGCCTGGGCGTTGGCAGCGGTCGAGAACAGGGCGACTGCAATAGCAGCGACTGCAATTAGCTTCTTCATTTAACGGGGTCTCTCCAGGATACGAGCTGGCATGAGGAGGTGCCGGCCGGGGTTAGTTCCCACGAAAACCGCGGGCATAGACTTCATGCTTAGCGGATTTTACCGGTTGGTCAATATTGCGTCACCAAACGCGATCATGGCGCAATCAGGTGTGATCGGCGGCGCGGAGGAACTGCTGCAGCCGCCTCGACTTCGGAGCGTCGAAGACTTCGGCGGGGGTGCCCTCTTCCTCGATCTTGCCGAGGTGCAGGAACACCACTTTGTGGGCGATGGTGCGGGCGAGGTCCATGTCGTGGGTGACAAGGATCATGGTGCGCCCCTCCTCGGCGAGGAGGCGGATCACCCGCACCACCTCGACTTCGAGCTCGGGGTCGAGGGCGGAGGTCGGCTCGTCGAACAGCATCACGCGGGGGTTGATGCAGAGGGCGCGGGCGATGGCGGCGCGCTGCTGCTGGCCGCCGGAGAGCTGGCTGGGGTAGTTCGCCGCCTTGTCGAGGATACCGACCTTGCCGAGCATTTCCAGCGCCGCAGCCTCGACCTCGACCTTGTCGCGCTTCTGCACGTGGAGCGGCGCTTCCATGACGTTGCCAAGCACCGACATGTGGCTCCACAGGTTGAACTGCTGGAACACCATGCCCAGTTCGGAGCGGATGCGGCGGATCTGCCCTTCGTCGGCCGGATGGCGGTTCGGTGGCTTGCCGGACAGGCGGATAGCCTCGCCGCCGATCTTGACGCTGCCCTGTTCGGGCACTTCGAGCATGTTGATGCAGCGCAGCAGCGTCGATTTGCCGGAGCCGGAGGAGCCGATCAGGGCGACCACCTCGCCCTCGTGCGCGGTGAGCGACACGCCCTTGAGCACTTCAAGCGGCCCGTAGGACTTGTGGAGATTGTCGATTTCGACGACGGGCGCGGCGTTCTGCATGTCGTCCAGCAATGCCGATGTGGGGCGGCCAAGGCAAGCAAATTGCGGACTGTAGGGGACGCCGAAAAGAAGCGACCCCGATCGCGAGATCGGGGCCGCCGCATTCTCGAACCGCGGACCCGGCAGGGACGGCCCGAGTTTCGTGCTCTGGCTAGAAGGACCGTCCGCGACGGGACAGACCAGCAGCGAGATGTTGTCAGAGGCTAACGGGGAGACGGGCGGGTGGTTCCAGTGCTGCACCTAGTGTTGCAGCACAAGAAAAAGGCCGGGCAACTGCCCGGCCTGAAGTGGTTGCATGGGAAACTGTCGTTCACGCTGCGGCGCGTGAGCCTTCGTCGAAGAAGAGAGCCTGGCTGATCAGAGCCTTCACCATGTCGGGGTTGAACGGCTTGGTAACGAGGAAGGTCGGCTCGGGGCGCTCGCCGGTCAGCAGACGCTCGGGGAAAGCGGTGATGAAGATCACCGGGATCGGATGGGCGTGGAGGATGTCGTTGACCGCGTCGATACCCGAGGACCCGTCGGCGAGCTGAATGTCGGCGAGGATCATGCGCGGCTTGGTCTTGTGGTAAAGCGCCACGGCTTCCTTGTGGGTGCGGGCGATCCCGACCACGCGGTGGCCAAGGCCCTCGACCATCTGCTCGATATCCATTGCAATGAGCGGCTCGTCCTCGATGATGAGGATGTCGGTTGCCACCTGCCGGGAAATCTCCTGGCTGGCCTCGTCAAGCAGCGTCGCGAAGCTGCCCGAGTCTACACTCAGGATTTCCGCGGCCTCGTCGTGGGCGAAACCTTCCACCGACACCAGCAGGAAAGCCTGCCGGGCGCGGGGGGTGAGGTTGAGAAGATTGGCGGCGGCGCGGCTTTCCCAAGGGAAGCTCGACACCGGGTCCGGCACCTTCACGGCAGTGCTCGAGAACATGGTCGAGAACAGCCGGTACAGCGAGATCCGGTCGTTGCTCGCTTCGGGGAAGATCGAGAGATCGGCGATCAGCGCTTCGAGCGCCGCGGCCACGTAGGCGTCCCCCGAGGTTTGCGAGCCCGTAACCGCACGCGCGAAACGGCGCAGGTACGGAAGATGCGGGGCGATCCGCGTGGACAATGACATTTATGCACTACTCCCTTGACGCTTCGGCAGCTTACCACGGGCTAAAACGGGCGCGTCAAAATAAGGTTCCAGCCGCCTCGGAACTTTTTTGCCGGCGCTGCATTAACAAGTGCGCGGTGGAACTGGGGCGTCAAATTTCTGCTGTGGGGCAAGGGCATATGCGAGACAAGAAGACAATGAACGATATGAGCAGCATCAGGCGGCTACAGGAAGATGGGCTGGGTCCGAACTCGGACATCGGCAACAAGTTGCGCGCGCTCTATGGCGCCGTGCAGGAAGAGGGTATCCCGAACCAGCTTCTCGACCTGCTTGACCGCCTCGACGAAGTCGAACGGCAGAGCAAGTCCGGCAAGGACGAGTGAGGCCATGGCTCTTCCAAGCACTATTGCCGGCGCCACGTCCCGCCCCGAGACACCGACCTTCAAGCGCGAGCTGCTCGCTACCCTGCCAAGCCTGCGGGCCTTTGCGGTGTCGCTGTCGGGTCGGCACGACAAGGCCGATGACCTGGTGCAGGACACGGTGATGAAGGCCTGGGCCAAGCAGGACAGTTTCGAGCTCGGCACCAACATCAAGGCGTGGCTGTTCACCATCCTGCGCAACGAGTTCTACAGCCAGATGCGCAAGCGCGGCCGGGAGGTGCAGGACACCGACGGGGCGTTCACCGAGCGCATGGCCGTGCACCCCAGCCAGTACGGCATCGTCGACCTCAACGACTTCCGCAAGGCGCTCGACAAGCTGCCGGACGACCAGCGCGAAGCGGTGATCCTCATCGGAGCCTCCGGCTTTTCGTACGAAGAAGCAGCGGAAATCTGCCATTGCGCCATCGGCACGATGAAGAGCCGGGTCAGCCGGGCGCGCACCAAGCTGCAGGAACTGCTGCAGGTTGCCGGCGAATCCGACTACGGCCCGGATGCGGTCTCGGCGCAGGTGACTTCTACTCCCAACCTCAGCTGATACGAGCTTTCGCGGCGTCGCAGGCAAGCTTCAAGCGTGCGGCGTCGAACGGCTTTTCAAGCGGCTGGGCATGCGGAAAGTTAGACAGCGACGCCTTGTCTGCCGACATCACCACGGTAGGAAGGCCAGCCTGAACCAGCCGCTGCGTCAGGGCCACAACTGCCGGCGCCCCCAGTTTCGCTTCGACCAGGGCAAGGTGGAAGCGCGTGGGGTCGACGGTATGCCCTTCGGCTTCGCTGACGCTGCGGTAGTGGGTGACTTCGACCGGGCAATCCTCCGAGAGCACGTACTCGATGTCGAGCGCGAGCAGTGTCTCTTCCTCGATGATGAGGATGCAGTGGGTTGAGGGCATGGCAGGTCCGTGACGCGGGTGGAACCCGGCATGCATAACGGCCGCTCACCATCGGTCATTTAAAAAAGACACTCTGCAAGCGGGCAACCGGCGGACATCGGCTGGCGTTGACGACAGAATTAAGCAAGGAATCGGCAGAACCAAACCGTGAGCGACGTCCTGTCATCTTCCCTGACTCCCGCAACTTCCACTGCAAGGCGCGTGCCTTGCGAAATGTGCCTGCTGAGAAGCAATCCGAACTTCCGGGCGTTTACGCCCGAGGAACTGAAGTTCGTCTCGACGTTCAAACGCGGCGAACTGGTGGCGGACGCGGGGTCGATGATCCTCAGCGAAGGGGCGCACAGTGCGCAACTGTTTACCCTGCTGTCGGGCTGGGCGTTCCGCTACAAGTCGCTCGAGGACGGGCGGCGCCAGATCCTGAACTACCTGTTGCCCGGCGATCTCGTCGGCTTGCAGGGCTCCGTGATCGGCGAGATGCAGCATTCGGTCGAATCGCTGTCGCCGGTCGTTCTTTGCGTATTTCAGCGCGATAGCCTGCCGACCCTGTTCAAGAACCATCCGGGCCTTGCTTTCGACATCACCTGGCTCGCCTCGCGCGAGGAGCGGATGCTGGACGAGAACCTGCTCAGCGTTGGGCGTCGTTCGGCAATGGAACGCGCTGCCTACCTGATTGCCTTCATCTACCAGCGGGCGGCGCGCGTCGGGCTGACCGAGGGCAAGCGGCTGCTGATCCCGATCTCGCAGCAGCATGTGGCTGACACGCTGGGGCTGTCGATCGTCCATACCAACAAGACGCTGAGGAAACTCTCCGACCGAAAACTGATCCGGTGGCACGGACGGGCCTGCGAGGTGCTCGACGAGCCGGGTCTGCGAGAGGTGGCCGGATGGGATGGACTCGGCGAACCGAAGCGGCCGCTCATCTGATGGCGCGGGTCGTATTGTCGCCACTCCGGTGTGCTTCAGTATCTTTCGAGCATTTGTGTATTCCCCGGTTGGGTCTCGCCGGGGCGGCTCTTTCCACTCCACGAAGGACCGCGTTTCAATGACCGATGCCGCGCAGGGCAGTGTTGTCCGTACATTTCGTTTCGGTCCGGTGCGCCGGGTTGCGATCGTGGTGTCGATGCTGCTCGTGCTGGCGGCGGCCGCGGCCTCGCTGTTTCTCGTTCGCACCGTTGACAACCAGCTCGTCGATATCGGCAACAACTACGAAGTGCGGCGCCAGGCCAGCGAGTTGAAGCTTGCGGTGGTGGATGCCGAAACGGGGCAGCGCGGCTACCTGATCACGCGGGATCCGGCCTACCTTGCCCCGTACAACCGTGCCGTGGCGTCTATGGACAACACTTTCGCGGACCTGGTCCGAGTGCTGGGTGACGATCCATCGCAGCAACAGCGACTCGGTTCGCTGGAGCCTGAACTTGCGGCAAAGCGTGCCGAGATGGCGCGCACGATCGAGATGATGTCGGGCGGCGATGCCGATGGCGCCCTGGCGATGCTGCGCTCGGACGAAGGCAAGTCGCGGATGGATGCGATCCGGGCGACGTTGCAGACCTTCATCGCCGAGGAAGACGCTCGGCTGGCGGAGCGCAACAGCAGGGTGGAGGGCTACCGGCAGATGCTGGTGCTCGCCATCCTGTCCGCGCTCGGAGCTGCGGCGATCCTCGCCTATGCCCTGTTCACGCGGGCGCAGCGGCAGGTGGCGCAACTGGCTGAGCGCGAGAACCTGCTGATCACGCAGAACGAGGAGCTCGAGGCTCACGTGCGGGCGCGGACGGCGGAGGTGGAAGAGGCCCGCACCCGGGCAGAGCGTGAGCGGGCCCGGCTCGAAACGCTGCTGCAGGACACCAACCACCGGATCGGCAACTCCCTCGCAACGGTCTCGTCGCTGCTGGGCTTGCAACTGGCCCGGTCTCGCTCGGACGAAGTGCGCAACGCGCTCGAGGCGGCGCAGGGCCGGGTGCATGCGATTGCCTCGGCGCACCGGCGGCTGCGGCTTGGGGCAGACCTCGAGACGACCGACGCCGCGGAGTTTCTTACGGCGGTGGTCGATGACCTCACCACCACGGTACCGTCCGACAAGCCGATCGCCTTTCACCAGGACTTCGCGGCCATGGAGATTGCGGCACGCGACGCCACAACGCTGGGTATCGTGGTGAGCGAGCTTGTCACCAATGCGGTAAAGCACGCCTTCGTGCAAGGGCGCGGCGGGCAGATATGGATCCGCTTCCTCGCGTCCCACGAAGGGGTGCCTGAATTGCGGATCGAAGATGACGGGAAGGGCCTGCCGGAAGATGGCGCGATGGGAAACGGCCTCGGCGCGGTGATCATCCAGCAGCTCGCCCGGCAGTTCGGTGGGGTGCCGCACTACGGTCCACGTGAAGGCGGGGGGACCATCGTAAAGGTACCGTTGCCCAATCTGGCGACGCGCACGGACTGACACGGAACCCGCGGCGGGTGTCGGCCGTTCGGCGGTGGCGGGAGCGCGGGCTTCCGGAGGGCGACATGCGGTATATCGGGGTCTTCAACAAGGACGGCGGAACGTTCCGCACGCTCGACATGACCGCGTTCGTCGCCGAGGCCACCGGTATCTTCGCGGAGCGTGGACATACGCTGGATTGCCGGATCGTCGAGGGTCGCAACCTCATCTGGGAACTGGAGCGGGCGGCAAGAAGCCCGGACGCCGATGCGCTGCTGGCCGGGGGCGGCGATGGCACCATTTCGGCGGCGGCAGCCAGCTGCTTCAAGCACGCCATGCCGCTTGCGGTGCTGCCGGCAGGGACGATGAATCTGTTCGCTCGTTCGCTGAAAGTACCGCTCGACCTCACGGACGCCCTCCGCGCCGTCGCCGGCGGCGTGGTGGCGCTGGTCGATATCGCGACCGCCAATGGCCGGCCTTTCGTGCACCAATTCTCGGTCGGGATGCACTCGCGGCTGGTGCGCATCCGCAACGGCCTTTCGTACCACAGCCGTATCGGCAAGATCGTCGCCAGCGTGCGGGCGATGAGCGCGACGCTGTCGCGGCCGCTGGTGTTCGACGCCGAAATCCGTACCGCGGGTGGGATCGAGAACCGGCGGGCCACGGCGGTTGCCATCAGCAACAACCTGCTGGGCGAGGGGCACATGCCGTATGCCGAGAAGGTCGATCAGGGGGTGCTCGGCGTCTATGTCGTGCGGCCGATGCCGCCTGCCGAACTGGCCCGGCTCGCCCTGTCGCTTTTGTTCGGGACCTGGAAGCAGCATCCGCTGGTGTCGGAGCGGCAGGTGGCGCAGGTGACGCTCAGCTTCCCGCGCCGCAAGGCGTCGGCCAAGGCGGTGCTCGACGGCGAACTGATCGACCTCGAGACGCGGGTGGAACTGAAAGTGCATCACGGCGCCCTGCGGGTAATCGTACCGAAGGTGGAGGTGTCGACAGCGCCGGCAGACACCGAGGCGGCATAGCGGCTGGCCTTTCTCCGGCGGCTGCGTCTAGGGTTGGTGCTCCCAAAGTGAGTCCCGACATGGCTGATACCGTTCTCGATCGCTTCCTCCGCTATGTCGTGCTCGACACCCAGTCCGACGCCAGCTCGCCGAGCCAGCCGTCGACCGAAAAGCAGAAGAACCTCGGCCGGGTGCTGGTGGAGGAATTGCTCGCCATCGGGCTCAGCGACGCGCATCTCGACGAGCATGGCTACGTCTATGCGACCGTGCCGGCCAATACCGACAAGGCGGTGCCGGTGATCTGCTGGTGCGCGCACATGGATACGGCGCCGGATTTCAGCGGCACCAACGTGAAGCCGCAGATCATCCGGAACTACCAGGGCGGCGACATCCAGCTCGTCGGCGATGCCTCGCGGGTCATCCGGATGGACGAGCATCGCGAACTCGCCAACCAGATCGGCAACGACCTCATCACAACGGACGGCACGACGCTGCTCGGAGCCGATGACAAGGCCGGGCTCGCCGAAATCATTACGGCGGCCGACACGCTGATGCGCGACGCCTCGATCAGGCACGGGACGATCAAGCTGCTGCTGACGCCGGACGAGGAGATCGGGCGCGGGGTGGAGAAGGTCGACCTCGGCAAGCTGGGCGCGCAGTTCGCCTATACGGTGGATGGTGAGACGGCCGGCGACATCGAGGACGAAACGTTCTCGGCCGATGGCGTGACGATCGAGATTGCCGGCGTGGCGATGCATCCAGGATTTGCCAAGGGGCGGATGGAGAGCGCGATCAAGATCGCGGGCGGCATCATGGCCCGGCTGCCGGCGGATATGTCACCTGAGACGACGGACGGGCGGGAGGGGTTCATCCATCCGGTGGCGGTGACGGGCTCCATGGCGGATGCAAGGCTCGACTTCATCATCCGCGACTTCGAGACGGCCGGACTTCAGGCCAAGGAAGCGCTGCTCGAGGAGATCGTCAGGGAGGTGATCGCCTTCTATCCGGGCTCCACCTACACCTTCACGGTGAAGGAGCAGTACCGGAACATGAAGGAGGTGCTCGACCGTTACCCGGAGATCGTCGAGAACGCCGTGGAGGCGATAAGGCGGGCCGGGATGGCGCCCAAGCGCGGCTCGATCCGCGGCGGGACGGACGGCTCGCGGCTGTCGTTCATGGGGCTGCCGTGCCCGAATGTCTTTGCGGGCGGGCACGCGTTCCACTCGCCGCTCGAATGGGTGAGCCGGCAGGACATGGAGAAGGCGGTGAGGATGCTGGTTGAGCTGGCGAAGGTCTGGGAGGAGCAGGCGCAAAAATGATCCCGCCCGGCTTTTCGCCGGACGGGACCGAAACTGTCTTGCCATGTCGTCAGCCGCTAGAGGCTGGCAGCACCACCTTCGACGGGCTCCTGGCCGAGGCGGCGCAGGGCGTTCTCGATGGTCTTGAGGTCTTCGCCATCATCGCCATCGGTGGCGGTCATGCCCTCGGTGGAACTGCGTTCCTTGGAGAGCGAGTCCGCCTCCAGTTGGCGCAGGATGATGACTTTTTCATCCTGAGGAATGGCCTCGTCGGTCAGAAGCGTGACGATCTTGCGCTTTATATGGGTCATGCTCAAACTCCTGGAAATCCTGTTTCCGTGGGGTCGTTGCTTTCCCGCGTTTCGTCTGCGGGTACTGAGAACAACCGCTGCGGAAGCCGTTGGTTGCAACGTCGTGATCAGCTCAGTCGAGCGTCTCGTCCTCGGCGCGCGGGTGTCCGCCGGACTTGCTGAGCAGGAAAGCTGCAGCCAGGGCACCGCCAACGGGAATGCCGATCTTTCGCATCAGGGATGACTGAAGGAGGAGCGGCAGCGCGGTCATCGCAGCGGTGGTTACGAGCGCGGTCTTTTCCTGCGCGTGGCGCTTTTCCAGTGCCTTGCGCCGCGCGATGCCCTCGATGATCGCCATGGTGGCCCAGAGCCCGATGGCGATCACGATGGCGACGAGCGCGATGGCCAGGGGGCCGACGATCGGGCCCCAGGCGAGTGTCGCAGCGTTTGACACGGCAACGAGAATGAAGACGATGCCGATGAGCGCGAAAAGCGCCACTGCCGACCAGGCAATGGCGTTCTTCTTCACGCGGTCCAGCAGCACATCGACCTCGATGCCGAGGATCGACGCGAGGGGCAGCAGGAACTGCATGGCTAGCGGCTGACAACCGCGAGGATATAGCCCAGCGCGATGGCGCCGGCGACGGCGGTCAGCGGCTTTTCGCGGATGGTATCCTTGATCTGCCGTTCGAGCTGATTGAACTCGTCCTGCGCGTCCTCGATGGCGTTCTGGCCGGCCTTGGCGACATTCTTCACTTCGCGCTTGGCGACGGACTGCGCCTCGCTCACCTTGTCTTCAGCGAGACCGGCAAGCGTCTGGGCAATTGCCTTCATGTCGGCCTGGAGCTGCGAAATCTGCTCGCCCAGTTCGTCCTCACGCGAGGCCGACGAAGCAGCAGCGGCGCGTGCTGCAGCGGAGGCGCGGCGTGCGCCGTTTGCCGGGCTGCGGCGCGGGGTGGTCGAGGCCGCACGATCTGGGGCCATGTCGGTGGTGGTAGCCATTGGACGCTCCTGATGAATTCGGACCGATAACGTACCGGAGCCCTGGAAGTTCCAGTCTTTCGGCAAAGGGCCCCAGTAACCTACGACCAGTTGCCACCAATCAATTGCGCTGCATCAAAAACTGCGTCTTGCGGCAACGGCTCAAGAAAGCAAGAGACCCCTGGTTCGGGCGCGAACCAGGGGCCGGGGGCGAGCGACAGGGGGGCGACCTGGGCTCGCGAGGCTCAGAAGACCCTCATCAACACTAGGATGATGACGATCACGAGCACGACGCCAAGAATACCGGACGGGAAAGCTCCCCAGGAGCGGGAGTAGGGCCAAGCCGGTATGGCGCCGATCAGAAGCAGAACAAGCAGGATGATGATAATGGTGCCGATAGTCATGGCAGGCTCCTAGAGGACGGCCATCAGCAGGGTTCCCGCCACGGCCAGAATGCCGAGGGCCGGAACAAGTGCGGCGAACAGCCCAGTGAGGTGCGTCTTGCCGTCATAGCCTTCCGGCGACCAGCCAAACGCTGAACGGCTGGCATGTTCCAGATTGGCGATCTCGATCTGTGTCATCGCGCTTACCCTTGTAGCCGCGCCGGAAGGCGCTTTCGCAGACTACAATGGTGTTCCCAAGCAGATGGTTCCGGGATGACTTGCAGATCGTTCCGCTATTCTATGCGGACGACATCCACCGACTGCTTGGCCCGGTGCTGGCCGGAGGTGCGCAATACTCCGACGATGGGGGAGACGTCGGAGTAGTCGCGGCCATTGCCGATGGTAATGTGGTCGGGGCCGGCAAGCATGGCGTTGGTGGGATCGAACTCCAGCCAGCCGGCGTGCTGGCCACACCAGACGCGGACCCACGCATGCATGGCGTCGGCACCCTCGAGGCGGGGCTTGCCCTTGGGCGGGATGGTGCGGAGGAAACCGGAAACGTAGCCGGCCGGGATTCCGGCGCCGCGCAGGCCTGCAATCATGACATGGGCGAAATCCTGGCAGACGCCGCGCTTGAGCGCGAAGGCCTCGACGGGGCCTGTATCCACCTTGGTGGCTTCCTTGTCGTACTTGAAATCGCGGTGGATGGCGAGGCAGAGGTCGAACGCGGCGGCGTGGACCGAGGCGGTACGGGCGATCGACTGCCGCGCGTAGGAAGTGATCTCGGGATCGAGCGGGACCCGCGGCGATGCGGCGAGGAAATGGTGCGGGCTGTCGCCGGAGAGCGACCACATCCCGGCAATCTCCTGCTTCAGTCCATCGAGGGTGGGGGAGAGGTCGGCCGGAGCGTGGATGTCCTCGACCTGCACGCGCGCCGCCAGCCGGACGTCCAGGTGATCGTGGTAGCCGGAATAGGCGATGGTGGTGACGGTGTTGCCGAAGAAATCGGTGAAGGTGGTCTCCTGCTCGGGGCGCGGGTCGAAGCGCAGCGAAGAGGCGATAACGCGCTGGACGTGCGGGATGGAAATCGGCGCGACGCGGACCAGGTGCCGGTCGCCATGGACCGAGGCCTCGTAGTGGTAGTGCAGTTCAAGCCGGACGTCGTAGAGCACGGCCCGGACCCCTCAGACGAAATAGGCGTCGGCAATGAGGCCGGCGAGTTTGCCGATCTCGATGCCCAGATGGTTGAGGTGCGCGGTGGTCATGTCCTCCGCCTCGGTGACGCGCAGATCGGTGTGCAGCTGCAGGGCGTGCCGGGCAGCGGCCGACAGGTGCCCCTCCTCGATGCCACCGGGCAGGCGCTCGATCTGTTCGCGCAGCTCGGCGATCTGGAAACGCACGGAGCGGGGGTTCAGCGGATCAAGCACCAGCAGGTCGACATAGGAATCGGCGCCGGCGCTTACCGCGTAGCGGCGACGGTGAGTCATGACGCTGTCGCCGATCTCGAGCAGCATGTCGAGCGAGCCATCGGGCGCGTCCTTGCGGGTGCACCAGGCGACGATGCCGGCGATCTGCAGGCCGCGTTCGAGCCGGCGGCCGATTTCGAGGAAGCGCCAGCCGGCGAAGCGGTACATGTTCTCGTGCACGAGGCCGGAGAAGCCGGCGAGCTTGCGCAGCAGCACCGTCATGGCGCGGGTGGCATCGTCGCCAGGCTGGACGCGGGCGGCGAAGTTGCGGGCGGTCTTGCGCAGGTCAACCAGCGCCAGCCAGCCATCGGGCGAGAAGCGGTCGCGGATCTGCCCCGCACTGTTGACGGCGCTCTCGATGGCGGCGAGCAGTCCGGCGGGCAGGCCCTTTCTGGCATCGACGCCGAGGGTATCGAGGTAGGCCCGCGTGTCCTTGAGAATGGGCACGTCGGGGTTGGATATTTCGGCGAGGCGGGCATTGTAGGCGCGCAGGATACGCACCGTAGCCTCGCAGCGTTCGGCGTAGCGGCCCAGCCAGATCAGGTTGTCGGCGGCGCGGCTGGGCAGGCTCCCGGCGGAAACGCGGACCAGCTTCTGGCCTTCCTGCGCCATCAGCGAAACGCGCTCGACCGGCGACGTGCTCACCACCCAGACATCGGCCGCCTGGCCGCCGCGCTGCATGGCAATGGCGGCGGTATCGGAGGTGGAGCCGACGCGGGCAAAGCCGCCGGGCATGATGGTCCACCCGTCCTTGGTGCGGGCGGCATAGACGCGCAAGGTGATCGGGCGGGGCTGCAGCGTGCCGTCGACGTAAACCGGGGCCGTGGAGAGGCGCACCGGCTCCTGCCCGACAAAACTGCCGCCATCCTCGCGGAGCCGCTGCAGCAGGCCGGTGCGCTGCTTTTCGGCCAGGGCGTGGCCGAGCACCGTGCCATTCGGGTCGTCGATGGCGAGACCGGTGGCGAAGGCCGGACCGACCATCATGGCATCGAAATTATCGATGACGTGCTGGCGCTCGACCGGCTGGCCGCACCACCAGGTGGCGATGGTGGGTAGGATGAGTTCATCGGCAGCGAGGGCGCGGCTCAGATTGGGCATGAAGGCGGAGAGCGCGCGGGTTTCGAGGATGCCCGAGCCGAGCGCGTTGACCATGGAGATCGAGCCCTGGCGCAGCGCCTCGGTCATGCCGGGGGTACCGATATGGCTGTCGGTGCGCAGTTCCAGGGGATCGGCGAAGCCGGCATCCAGCCGGCGCCAGAGCACGCTGATCGGCTTGTTGCCCGAAACGGTGCGGACCATGACCTGGGCGTTTTCGACCAGCAGGTCCTCGCCCTCGAGCAGCATGAAGCCGAGGTAGCGGGCGATGTAGGCGTGCTCGAAATAGGTCTCGTTGTGAATGCCGGGCGTCAGGATGCCGACCCGGCCGTCGCCGTCGCGGGCGATGCCATTCAGCGCGTCGCGGAAATCGCGGAAGAAGCCGGCGAGGCGATGCACATGCATCTTGCCATAGATATCGGACAGCGCGCGGGTCGTGGCGACGCGGTTCTCGAGTGCGAAGCCGGCGCCGGACGGCGCCTGGGTGCGGTCGCCGAGTACCCACCAGCCGCCATCGGGGCCGCGGCCAAGCTCGAAGGCGCAAAAATGCAGGAAGTGACCCGAGGCCGGCTTGATGCCGACCATGGGGCGCAGGAATTCCTCGTTGCGCGCGATCAGTTCGGGTGGCAGCAGGCCGCGGCGGACGAGATCGTTGTTGCCGTAGATGTCGGCGACGATCCGCTCGAGCAGTTCGGCGCGCTGGGTGAGGCCGGCGGTGATGTTGGCCCACTCGGTTTCGTCGAGGATCAGCGGCAGGTGGGCGAGGGGCCAGGCGCGCTCCTTGCCCTCGGCGCCATCGTACTTGCGGTAGAAGACGCCGGCGTCGCGCAGGTACTGGTCGGCGCGCTCGAAGCGGGTCGCCATCTCTTCGTGGCCGAGATCGTCGAGGCCTTCGATGAGGGCGGTCCAGGCCGGGCGGATGGCGCCATCGGGTCCGACCATCTCGTCGGGCACGCCGGGAATCAGACGGTAATCGGCCACAAGGCTGGGGCCCCTGCGCTTCTTGACCGGCTGACGCTGATTCCGCTTTTCCATGACCCGCTAGCGAATATGGCAAGGCGCTGGAATCGCAAGGGGGATTTCGACCGATTGGTCAAGATTTGGCGGATAAGGCCCGGTTCGGTGTCGCAAGAGGTCTGGAGTCGGAGCAGACGGCATGCCAGTGGAAAGACGCCGCTGCGCTTGCGGACCTGCGGAGGCCAACCATCGTGGACAGCATGACCCACAGAGGCGCGTTGCCGACGGTGTGCGTGGTCGCCGACAACCTGAACCAGCCGAGCGAGACATTCGTCAGGCGGCACGTGCGCGAGTTGAACGGGGGCAACACCGTCGCCATGGCGCGGGCGCCGGGCGGGGACGGCGCGGCGGGAAAGCCGTTCCTCATCTGGCAGCGGCCGGGCAAGTTTCGCCAACCGATCGGGCGCTACGACCGGCGGCCGTTGCTGCCGGGAATGCGGCCAGACCCGTTCGGCGCCGAGTTCGCAGCGTTCGTCGCGGCCCATCGGGTGGGCTTCATGCTGTGCGAGTTCGGGCCGGTGGGGATAGGGATGCACGAGCTGGCCCGCGCGGCCGGGATACCGATGTTCTGCTACTTTCGCGGCTACGATGCATCGCGGAAGCTGAGCGACTACGCCTATGTCAACGGACTCCGCCACATGCTGCCGCGCATCGACGGGATCGTCGCGGTGTCGGCCTTCCTGCTCGAACAACTGGCATCGCGGGGCCTTACGCATCCCAATTCCATGGTCATTCCGAGCGGCGTCGACAGCCGGATGTTCGAGCCGGCGGAAAAAGACCCCAACCTGGTGCTGAGTGTTGGCCGGATGGTCGAGAAGAAGGCGCCGCTGACGACGCTCAGGGCGTTTGCACGGGTCGCGGCGCAGCAGCCCGCACTACGGCTGGAAATGATCGGCGACGGCGGGCTGAGCGCCAGCGCGGCAGCCGAGGCGCGGGTGCTGAACATCGCCGACCGGGTCACCTTCCACGGCAAGCAGGGCCATGAGTTCGTCATCGCGCGGTTGCGGCGGGCGGCGATCTACATGCAGCACTCGGTGACAGGCGTGAATGGCGAGACCGAGGGCGCGCCCACATCCATTCAGGAGGCAATGATGGCCGGGGCGGCGGTACTGTCGACGCGGCACGCTGGCATCCCGGAAATCGTGCGCGACGGCGAGCGCGGGCTACTAGTCCCGGAGCACGATCTCGACGGGTATTCCGCCGGGCTGTCGCAACTTGCGACCGACGGGGCGTTGCGCGAGCGAATGGGAGCGGCAGCCCGCGCCTACGCGCTTGAACAGCTCGACTATCGCAAGCTTTACGGACGGCTCGAGGCGGCGATGGCCGCCGCCATCGCCACGCGCTCCCGCTAAAGCGGGATGCGCATGTCGAGGGTCAGGGGATACTCGGCGGACTGGTCGGCGGGGCGGGGCCAGAAGGTTCCGGGCGTGTGGTGGGCGGGGACGAAGCGGGCGAGGCGGCGGGCTTCGGCTTCGTTGCCGTTGACCGGGAAGGTTTCGTAGTTGCGGCCGCCCGGATGCGCGGTGTGATAGGTACAGCCGCCGATCGAGCGATCCGACCAGGTGTCGTAGATGTCGAAGGTCAGCGGTGCATTGACGGGCAGCACCGGGTGCATGCCGTTGGCCGGATGCCACGCCTTGTAGCGCACGCCGGCGACCGCGACGCCGGCTTCGCCGGTGGCGGTGAGCGGCACTTCGCGCTGGTTTACGGTGACGCGGTAGCGGCCTGGGTTCAGGCCTTCGAGCTTCACCTGAAGCCGTTCAACCGATGAATCAACGAAGCGTACGGTGCCGCCGATAGCGCCGGTTTCGCCCATGACGTGCCAGGGTTCGAGTGCCTGGTTCAGGGTGAGCTTCATGCCCTGGTACTCGACCTCGCCGCAGAACGGGAAGCGGAACTCGAGCTGGGCGGCGAACCATTCGGGGTCGATGTCGAAGCCGTGGGTCTTGAGGTCGGCGAGGACGTCGAGGAAGTCGGCCCAGACGAAGTGCGGCAGCATGAAGCGATCGTGCAGCGTGGTGCCCCAGCGGGTGAAGGTGCCCTCCTTGGGGGCCTTCCAGAAGCGGGCGATCATGGCGCGGACCAGCAATTGCTGGGCGAGGTTCATGCGGGCGTTGGGCGGCATCTCGAAGCCGCGGAACTCGACGAGGCCGAGGCGGCCGGTGGGGCCGTCGGGCGAGTAGAGCTTGTCGATGCAGATTTCGGCGCGGTGGGTGTTGCCGGTCACGTCGACGAGGAGGTTGCGGAACAGGCGATCGACCAGCCAGGGGTGCGGCGGGGTGCCTTCGCCGGGCAGCGGGACCTGGCGCAGCGCGATTTCGAGCTCGTAGAGGCTGTCGTGGCGCGCCTCGTCGACGCGCGGCGCCGGTGAGGTCGGCCCGATGAAGAGGCCGGAGAACAGGTAGCTGAGCGAGGGATGCTGCTGCCAGTGCAGCACCAGCGACTTCAAGAGGTCCGGACGGCGGAGGAAGGGCGAGTCGGACGGCGTGGCGCCGCCGACGACGACGTGGTTGCCGCCGCCGGTGCCGGTGTGCTTGCCGTCGATCATGAACTTGTCGGCGCCGAGGCGGGAGGCGCGGGCCTCCTCGTAGACGGCGGTGGTGGTGGCGACGCATTCCTCCCAGCTTGAGGCGGGGTGGATGTTCACCTCGATGACGCCGGGATCGGGCGCGACGCGGATGACGTTGAGGCGCGGATCGTAGGGCGGGGCGTAGCCTTCGACGTGGATGGGCAGGTCGATGGTCTTTGCCGCTTCCTCGGCCGCGGCGATCAGCTCGAGATAGTCCTCGACGGTCGAGACGGGCGGCAGGAAGACGCAGAGGCGGCCTTCGCGCAGCTCGACAGTGATGGCGGTGCGCACCACCGAGTCGATCTCGTCGAGCACCTGCTCGGTGCGTTCCTGATTGGCGGTGGGGTCGGCAGTGAAGCTCGAGGGCTGGTTGTGGTGGCCGACGCGGACCTCGATGCGGTTCTGCAGCAACGCTTCGACCTCGGGCAGGTCGGCGACGGCGATCAGCGGATCGCGCGGCACGACGTGCGGGTAGGCGGTCGGGGTGACGTGCTTGAGCGAACTCAGCGGCAGGCGGTAGCCGACGGGCGAGTCGCCGGCGGCGAGGAACAGCTTGCCGCGCCGGGTGCGCCACTTCTCGGTGATCCAGCGGTTGGTGCGCGACGGCTCGGCGTTCCAGCGCTGCACCGGGAGGACGTAGCCGGTGGGGCTGTTGAGGCCGTGGTCGAACACCTTGGCCATGCGGGCGCGGGCCTCGGGATCCGCGAGTTCGGAATTGGCGGGATCGACGTTGGGCGGCAGCCGGGCTTCCTTGACCAGCCAGTCACCGGGATCCTCGTAGGCGGGGTCGATGGTTTCGGTGCCGACACCGAGGTTGTTGGCGATCTCGACGAGGAGGCGCTGGTCATCGCCGGGCTTCGCGGCAGTCGGGATGCCCTCGTGGGCGAAGTATTTCTCGTCGCGCCAGACCGGCTGGTTGTCGCGGCGCCAGTAGAGCGAGAAGGTCCAGCGCGGCAGGGTTTCGCCGGGATACCACTTGCCCTGGCCATAATGCAGCAGGCCGCCGGGAGCGAAACGCTCGCGCAGGCGGCGGATGAGGTCGTCGGCCTTCTGCCGCTTGGTCGGGCCAACGGCGTCGGCGTTCCACTCGCCGGCCTCGAAATCGTCGATGGAAACGAAGGTCGGCTCGCCACCCATGGTGAGGCGGACGTCGTGCTTGATGAGGTCCGCATCGACGGCACGGCCGAGCGCGTTGAGGCGATCCCAGCTTTCGTCGGAGAACGGCTTGGTGATGCGCGGATGCTCGGCGACGCGGCTCACCCGCATGTCGAAATCGAAGGTGGTGTTGACCTGCCCGGTGGCCGAGAAGGCGCCGGTGATCGGCGCGGCGTTGCGGTAGTGCGGAGTGGCGGCGAGCGGGATGTGGCTTTCGCCGGTGAGGAGGCCCGAGGTGGGGTCGAGGCCGATCCAGCCGGCGCCGGGGAGGTAGACCTCGCACCAGGCGTGCAGGTCGGTGAAATCCTTGTCCGTGCCGGCCGGGCCGTCGAGCGAGACGAGGTCGGGCTTCAGCTGGATCAGGTAGCCGGAGACGAAGCGGGCGGCAAAGCCGAGATTGCGCAGTGCCTGGACCAGCAGCCAGCTCGAATCGCGGCAGGAGCCTTGCGCGCGGGACAGGGTTTCGTCGGGCTCGAACACGCCGGTTTCGAGCCGGACGATGTAGCCGATCTCGTGCTGGATGCGGGCGTTCAGGTTGGTGACGAAGTCGACGGTGCGGATCGGGGTGCGATCGACGCGATCGAGGAACCTCGAGAGCAGCGGGCCGACCGGCTGCGGCTTCATGTAGATGGAGAGGTCATCCCGCAGGTCTTCGGGATACTCGAACGGCCAGGTCTCGGCCCGTTCTTCGACGAAGAAGTCGAAGGGGTTGTAGATGGTCATGTCGGCGACGAGGTCGACCTCGATCTTCAGCTCGGTGACCGGGTCGGGGAAGACGTGGCGGGAAAGGTAGTTGCCGTAGGGGTCCTGCTGGACGTTGACGAAGTGGTTTGACGGGGTGACCCGGAGCGAGTGGCTCAGCACTTTCGTCTTGGACTGCGGCGCAGGCTGCAGGCGAATGATCTGGGGGGCGAGGATGACCGGACGGTCGTACTTGTAGTGAGTCAGGTGGTAGATGGCGGCTTTGATCGACATACGGCCGGTTCGCTCTCACTCGGACACAGAAACTTCCCGACAGCGATGCTAGCTTGCTGTCGCCCGCAGGGATAGCCACTACGCGCGACGGCGACCGGGGTTCCTTGGCTAGGGCATGCCGACTCTACCGAGGGCGGCCCTATTCGGCAGGAGTGTTGCGGTGCCGCTGAAGACTACGACTGTGCAGCCAGGCGCCCGTCACTCCGATTGCCACGACGATCACCGGCACGATCACGAAGGCAAATAGCTCCAGAAATGTCATTGCGTCAGTCCTCCCAGAACGGATCTGGCAGTCAAATGTAGTACGACTGCACCCGAAAGCCAAATGACGACGCCGAGCACCACGACCCATGGATCGCTACTCCACCGAAGTTGTAGAGCGCGGCGGCGAAGGGGGCCACGACACCGACAGTCAGGCACGCGGTCGATGCTCGATCGAGGGCATTCGCCAACAACTTGGTGCGCTCGTTGTCGATCGGTGGGCTCATGGACGCTACTTCTTCTTTTTCCGCTCCGCATGCATGGCTTCGCGGGATTCGGTGAGGAACACTTCGACCTCGTCCAGCGTCGCGGAGTACTCGTAGCCGGCGTTGCCGAAGACGATCTGCTTGGTGTCGTCGTCGCGCAGCATGTAGCCGCCATGCGCCTCGATCTTGGGGTTGAGCTTCTGGGCGACCAGCAGGCTGACGTTGAACGGCCGGCCGAGACGGCGGACGCGGCGTTCCATGGAGGTCTGTGTGTGGGCGCGGCTCGACATCGGGGGCTCCTTTGCCCTTCACATAGCGAGCCGGGCGCGCGGTTGCAAAGGGTGCGCAGCGGCGCACGGTGCCGCTAGGCGGAAATGGCCCTTTGTGGTTTGGTCCGCCCGGGAAACGACAACCTTGCAGCGGGCGACGACATGGCACTCAACCTCAATCAGCGCATCCACCGGATCGCGGTTCGGCTCGACGAGCTGACCTACTGGCGCGAGCGCGACAGTGTGCCGGTTACCGGCTGGACGGCGAATGGTGCGCCGATCGAGGAGGGTGCCCCCTGGCCGACCCGCGAGGGGGTGGTCAGCTTCACGGCCAAGGTGGAGGGCGCGGACAAATGGCCGGTTGGCGAGACGCGGCTGATGCTCGACCTGGGTGGCGAGGGGTTGCTGACGCTCGACTACGGGGTCGACAGCGCCAGCTTCGGCAACGATCCATACCACAAGGAATACCCGGTCAAGGCGCTGGCCTTCGGCATCCGGGCAGAGGCGACGGCCCGGCTGCCGTTCGGCCAGCCGGTGCGCAATCCGGTGCTGGTGGGCGGGCGGCTGAGCTGGGTGGACCTGACGGTGCACCAGCTGCAATTGCGGCTCAAGCAGATCGTCGAGACCTGCGAATTGCTGCAAGGGCACGACGTGGTGCCGCACCTCGTGGCGGCAGCCGAAGAGGCGCTGTACGCGCTCGACTGGCCGTCGGGCACCGCCGACTACGTGGCCCGGTTCGCGGCGCAGGATGGGCAGCAGCGCATCTGGCAATTGCCGGCGCTCAAGGAGAGGCCGGAGGGGCTGAGCGAGGCGCAGCGCGACAGCGTCGATGCGGCGGATGCCAAGCTGATCGCCCGGCTGCGCGACCTGCAGAAGCGCTACCCGGCACAGGGAGACATCCTGCTCACCGGCCACGCTCACATCGATCTTGCCTGGCTCTGGCCCTACTCGGAGACGCGGCGGAAGATGCGGCGGACCTTCTCCACGGCGGTACAGCTGATGGAGGGCAGCAACGAGTACGTCGCGAAGTCCGGCTTCCAGTTCAACCAGTCGACGGCGCACTACTACGCGCAGATCGAGGACGACGACCCGCACCTGTTCGAGCAGATTCGCGCCAAGGCGGCGTCGGGCGGCTGGGAGACGGTGGGCGGCATGTGGGTGGAGCCCGACACCAACATGCCGACGGGCGAGAGCCTGACCCGGCAGGTGCTCTACGGGCAGCTGTATTTCGAGCGCAAGTTCGGCACGCGGCACCGGGTGTGCTGGCTGCCCGACTGCTTCGGCTTCTCGGGCGGGCTGCCGCAGATCCTCAGGCAAGGCGGCATCGACAGCTTCTTCACCATCAAGGTGAACTGGAACGAGACCAACACCATCCCCGCCGACCTGTTCTGGTGGGAGGGGATCGATGGGTCGCGGGTGCTGGCGCACACGTTCAACAATCCGCTCGGCGGCTATAACGGCGTGCTGTCGCCCGAGGCGTATCTGGCGACGTGGCAGAACTTCAAGGACAAGCACCGGCATCCGCAGACGCTGCTCGCGGTGGGCTATGGCGATGGCGGTGGCGGCGTGACGCCCGAAATGGTGGAGCGCGAGATGCAGCTGCGTGATTTCCCCGCGCTGCCCAAGGCGCACTGGGGCAAGGTGTCGGACTATTTCGCGGGCGCGCACAACACGGCGTCGCACACCGAGATGCCGGTGTGGCTGGGCGACATCTACCTCGAGCTGCATCGCGGCACGCTGACGACGCAGAGCGCGGTGAAGAAGGCGCACCGGCAGGCGGAGCGGGCGCTGATCACGGCGGAAACGCTGGCCTCGCTGGCGCATATGCTCGGCGCCGAGCAGCCGGAGAGCCTTGAGCACATCTGGCGCGTGGTGCTGAAAAACGAGTTCCACGACATCCTGCCCGGCTCGTCGATCGCCGAGGTTTACGAGGACGCCGAGCGCGAGCTGGCGGATGCGCATGGCCGGGCGCTGGCGCGGCAGCAGATGGCGCTGTCGACGATTGTCGGCAAGCTGCCCGATGGCGACGTGGCCGATGCGGTGGTGGTGGTCAACCCCTCGCTCAGCCGGCGGCCGGTACGGGTGACGACGACGGACGGGGCGCGGTTTTCGTCGGACCACATGGTGCCGCCGCTCGGGATCAGGGTGTTTTCGCGGGTCGACCTCGCGCCGCAGGAGGGGCTCGGCGTCTCCGAGGGGCATCTCGAAAACCTGCACCTCAAGGCAACGATTGGCCTCGATGGTTCGGTGACGAGCCTTGTGCACAAGGCGACCGGTCGCGAGGCGCTGGCCGGGCGGGGCAACCAGCTCTGGGTCTACACTATCGACAAGCCGCGTAACTGGGATGCGTGGGACATCGAGGACGACTACGCCAAGCGCGGTGTGGAGCTGAACCGGCCCGAGAGCATCAAGGTGGTCGAGAACACGCCGACGCGCGTGGCGGTGCGGGTGGTGCGGAAGTTCCGTGCCTCGACGGTAACGCAGACCTACACGCTCGAGGCCAATGGCACGCGGCTCGATATCGCCACCGAACTCGACTGGCATGACCGGCACTGCCTGCTGCGGACGCTGACGCCGGTAGTGGTGCGAACGACGCACGCGACGTTCGAGCATGCCAACGGCGTGGTGAAGCGGGCGACGCACGACAATACGAGCTGGGAGCAGGCGCAGTTCGAGGTGCCGGCGCACCGGTTCATCGACATGAGCGAGCCGGGGTTCGGCGTGGCGCTGCTGAACGACGCCAAGTACGGGCACTCAGCCAAGGGCAACCTGCTAGGGCTGAGCCTCGTGCGTTCGCCGCTCTATCCCGATCCGCTGGCGGACGAGGGCGGGCAGCGCTTCACCTACGCGCTCTATCCGCATGCCGGCGACTGGCATGAGGGGCGGGTGCGCGAGGAGGCCGAGGACCTGAACCAGCCGATGCTGGCGGGCACGGCGAGCGGCGTGGCCTCGGTGTCGCTGGAGCCGATCGGCACGGAGGGTATTCCGGCCGCCTTGTCGGGGTTCAAGCCGGCCGAGGACGGCAAGGGGCTGATCTTCCGCGTGTTCGAGCCGAGCGGGCGGCGCGGCGATTTTGCGCTGACGGTGCCGGAGGGGTGGAGCGTTTCCGAGCCGCTGTCGATCATGGAAGAGCCGATGGAGCGAGGCGAGGGCGCCGCGCTCAGGCCATTCGAGGTGCGGAGCTGGAGGGTTAGCCGGGGGTAGGGGGCTGAGGGGTGGAACGTGAGGCCACCCCTCATCCGCCCTTCGGGCACCTTCTCCCACAAGGGGAGAAGGCGAACACTCCGCGATTTCCCCTCTTCACCATCGGCATGGCGGCTCCATCGCCTTCTCCCCTTGTGGGAGAAGGTGGCGGCAGCCGGATGAGGGGTTGTCTCGAGTGCCTAGGGACGATCAGCCCGTCACGATTTCGGTGTCGTCCCGGCCACCCCATTCGGCCCACGAGCCGTCGTAGAGGATGACGTCGCGGGCGCCTGCCTGCTCCAGCGCGAGCTTGAGGGTGGCGGCGGTGACGCCGGAGCCGCAGGTGGTGACGATCGGCTTGGTCAGGTCGATGCCGGCGGCGGCGAACTGGGCTTTCAGCGTGTCGGGCGACTTGAGCCGGCCGTTTTCGACGAGGGTCGTGGCGGGAGCCGAGATGGCGTTCGGCATGTGGCCGGACCTGAGGCCGGGGCGGGGTTCCGCGTCGGTGCCGGCAAAGCGGCCGGCGGGTCGGGCGTCGATGATCTGGCGGTGGCCGGTGCGGACGAGGGCCTGCATGTCGGCGAGCAGGGCGACGCGACCGGGGTCGAAGTCGGCGTTGAAGCTGGTCGCGGGGCGCGCGACTTCCGCGGTTTCGAGCGGGCGGTTCTCGGCGCGCCAGGCGGGGAGGCCGCCCGAGAGGATGCGCACGTCTTTGGCGCCCATGACGGCAAAGGTCCAGCGGACGCGGGGAGCCGAGGAGAGGCCGGCGCCATCGTAGACCACGATGGTATCGGTGTCGGCGACGCCGAGGCGGCCGGCGAGGGCGGCGAAGTCGGCAGGCGGCATCAGCATGTGGGGCAGGGGCGTCGATAGATCAGCGTACTGATCGACATCGAACCAGATGGCGCCGGGGATGTGGCCGGCGAGATACTCGGCGCGCGGGTCGCGGGCGAGGGCGGGCAGATACCAGCTGCCATCGACGACGACGACGTCGGGATCGTTGAGGTGGTCGGCGAGCCAGGCGGGGGTGACGAAGGGGGTGGTCATGGCGGTGGTCCTGATTTCTGCGCGCAGCGTAGTCAGGTTCGGCGCCGGACGGAAGGCATCGAGCGGGTTTGACAGGGACGCGGCGCGGGAGTTAACTGGTGCTTCGCCGCGCAACAGAGGAGGCGTCCGATGACAGACATTGTGAGCAACGCCTTCCGTCGCGCCGCCGCGTAGCTTCCGAACACACGGAATTCCGGCGGGCGCCTTCATGGCCCTGATTTCCAAGGAATTCCATCTTGCTCAAACAGTTTGGCTGGAGCGATGCGCTTCAGCAGCAATTTGCCATGCATGCCGCCGCGGGACTGGTCCCGGCGCGGGTCGTCGTGCAGCAGCGCGGTCTCTATGAAATCGCAACCGAAGCCGGGGAGCTTCACGCCACGCTAGCCGGCCGGCTCGCCTATGAGGCCGAGGAGGGGGATTACCCCGTCACCGGCGACTGGGTCGCCGTGCTGGCGCGTCCCGATGAGGGGGGCGCGACGATCCAGCACGTGCTGCCGCGCAGCAGCAGTTTCGTCCGCCGCGCCAGTGGTCCGGGGATGGCCCGGCAGCAGGTGGTGGCGGCCAATGTCGACGTGGCGCTGCTCGCCGCCTCGATGAATGCCGACCTCAATCCCCGGCGGATCGAACGCTACCTGGCAACGGCGTGGGAGAGCGGCGCGCAGCCGGTCGTCGTGCTGACCAAGGCCGACATGTGCGCGGACGCAGAGGAGCGCATCGGCGAGATCGAGGCGGTGGCGATGGGGGCGCCGGTGGTGGCGGTATCGGCAGTGACGGGGGCCGGGCTGGATGAACTGCGCGCCTATCTCAGCCCCGGTCGCACCGCCGTGCTGCTCGGCAGCTCCGGTGTCGGCAAATCGACGCTGGTCAACGCGCTGGCCGGGCGCTTGCAGATGGCGACGCAGGCGATCCGCGAGGACGATGCCCGCGGCCGCCACACGACGACGCACCGCGAACTGGTGTTGCTGCCGGGCGGCGCGCTGATCCTCGATACGCCCGGCATGCGTGAACTCGGCCTGTGGGACGCGGGCGACGGCATGTCGACGGCCTTTTCCGACATCGAGGCGCTGGCAGCGCAGTGCCGGTTCCACGACTGCCGGCACGAGAGCGAACCCGGCTGCGCGGTTGCCGCGGCGCTGGAGGGCGGGACGCTCGATGCGGCGCGCTGGCGTGCCTGGGGCAAGCTGCAGCGTGAGCTGGCGTTTCAGCACAACAAGGACGACCCGCGGGCGCACGCGGCAAGCCGGAAGGTGTGGGTGCAGCGCAGCAAGCGCAATCGCGCCGAGACGAAGCATCGGCAGCGGTATGAGTGAGGGAGTGGTGGGGCGTGTGGTCGTTGTGCCTGTACCGTACTGCCCCCTCCACCAAGCTTCGCTTGGTCCCCCTTCCCCGCCAACGCGGTGGAGGACCACCAGTGGCCCCGTCAGGGCTTTGTCGTGACAACGCCCTCGGGCGTCAATTCCTTCAGGGCGAGGGTCTGGTCGAGGTGGGTGGCGCGCCAGCGCAGCAGGCGCTCGGCCATCTCGATGCGGGTGCGGAGGTGGGCCGGGTCCTCGGCGAGGTTCACACGGTTTTCGGGGTCGCGCTCGAGGTCGAAGAGCAGTGGGGGCAGGGTGGGGAAGTGGACGTATTTCCACTTCGCGGTGCGGGTGACGGAGAGGTTGAGTTCGGTGGAGCGGGCTTCAAACCAGCTTTCGGCAAACTGGCTGGCAACCTCGCGGAAGTCGAACTCCCAATGCACGGCGTCGCGCCAGCGCGGCGGGGTCGCCGCATCCTGCAGGAAGGGTTCGAGGGATCGGCCGTCGGGCTGGTGCAAGGCCTCGACGTCCATCGCTTCAAGCAGGGTGGGGAAGAGGTCGACGGCCTCGGTGAAGTCGGTGACCTTGCGGCCGAGCGCGTCCTGCCGGGGGTCGCGGATGATCAGTGGGATGTGCTGGGACTGGTCAAAGTAGCCGCCCTTGCCGAGGGCGAAGTGGTCGCCGAGCATTTCGGCGTGATCGGAGGTGAAGACGATGAAGGTGTCGTCCCACTCGCCGCGCTCGGTGATGGCGTCGAAGACGCGGCCGAGCTGGGCGTCCACCTCGGCGATCATGCCGTAGTAGGTGGCCTTGATCTGGCGGAACTCGGCGTCGGTGATTTTGGCAACGCGGCTGGTGGCGCCGGGGATGAAGTGGTCGGTGGTGGCGGTATCGAGGAAGTAATCCATCAGCGGATGGCCGCTGGCCTCGGCGCGGCGGCTTTCGGCGCGGGCGAAACCATCGACTTCGTCGGGCGCGAACAGGGTGTTGTAAGGCGCGGGCACGATGAAGGGCGGGTGCGGGCGGATGTAGCTCAGGTGGGCGAACCAGGGGCGCTCGCCGACCTGTTCCTCGAGCCAGCGCAGGAACTCGCCGGTGAGGAAGGCGGTCTGGGTCTGGTCGGCGCTGTAGGCAGGCGGGGCGCTGGTGATGCGGCCGGGTTCGACGCCGACGGGCAGGTGAGCTTCGGCGTTGTCGCCGAACTTCAGGCCCTGCGGGGCGAGCCAGCTGAGCCAGGGCCGCTCGTGCTCGGGCAGCTTCACCCGTGTGGTGAAGCCGGGGAGGACGCATTCGTAGGAGGTGAGGTCGGGATCCTTGGGGTATCGGCCGGTGGGATCGAGCGAGACGTCGGTGTAGCCGAACAGCGTCGGATCGTAGCCGGCGCGGCGGGCGGCCTTGGCGATGTTGTCGAAGCGGTTCGCCAGCGGAGTGCCGTTGCGGACCACGCGGTTGTTCATCTGGTAGAGGCCGGTATAGAGCGCGGCGCGGGCCGGCGAGCACGGGGCGGCCTGAGAGAAGTGGTTCAGGAAGGCGACGCCGTCGGCGGCCAGCGCATCAAGGTTCGGGGTCCTGACGTGCGGGTGGCCGGCATACCCGGTGGCGGAACCGCGCCACTGGTCGGCTGTGATGAAGAGGATGTTCATGGGTCGCCCGTGTTCGATTGCATCCGATAACCCCCTCTCCTCAGTTTCGCTAGGCGGCAAGCCGCCAAGCTTCACTATCCTCCCCCGCCGAGGGGGAGGAGACGAACACTCTACGTGGCGCCTCCATCACCTCCTCGCCCCTTGCGGGAGAGGATAGCGGAGCTTGTGAGCGTAGCGAGCTAGCGAAGCTGAGGAGAGTGGGCCATAGCGCTCAACTGCCGAGAACGAGGACGTCGGACGACGCGATGCCAAGGCGGACAGGGGTGCCGTGAGTGGGCGGTGGCGTGCGCTGGTCGTTGAAGGTGTCGAGGCTGATGGTGTTGCCGCCGAGGTCGACCTTGAGGCGGATGACGGAGCCGAGGAAGTGGACTTCGGCCACCCTGCCTTCGAGCTGGATGTCGCGGCCGGTGACGTCGGACAGCGAGACGGCCTCGGGGCGCATGGTCAGCGCGATCGCCTCGCCGGTGCGGGCGGTTGCCGGCAGGGCGGGGATGGTGACGGTGGAGGCGCCGATCTGCACCGACTTGCGGCCGGCATCGGCGACGGTGGCGTTCAGCGTGTTGAGCTGGCCGACGAAGGTGGCGACGAAGCGGGTCTGCGGGCGGTTGTAGATCTCGAACGGCGCGCCGAACTGCTCGACATTGCCGGCATTCATCACGACGATGCGGTCGGAGATCGACAGCGCCTCTTCCTGGTCATGTGTGACGAAGACGGTGGTGATGCCGAGCTCGCGCTGGATCTCGCGGATCTGCTCGCGCAGCGAGACACGAATCTTGGCGTCGAGGGCGGAAAGCGGCTCGTCGAGCAGCAGCATGCGCGGGCTGGGCGCCAGGGCACGGGCGAGGGCGACGCGCTGCTGCTGGCCGCCCGACAGCTCGAACGGGAAGCGTTTGCCGTAGCCGGTGAGGCCGATCAGCTTCAGCATCTCCTCGACCCGGGCCTCGCGTTGCGCCCGGGGCACGTTGGCGATCTTCAGCCCGAAACCGACATTGTCGGCGACGTTCATATTGGGGAACAGCGCGTAGGCCTGGAACACCATGCCGATCTGGCGCTTGTTCGGCGCCAGCGTAGTGATGTCGTGCCCGTCGACGGTGATGCTGCCGCTCGTCGGCTTCTCGAAGCCGGCGATCATCCGGAGGATCGTGGTCTTGCCGCAGCCCGACGGGCCGAGCAGCGTGACGAACTCGCCCTGGTTGAAGCTCACGTCGACGCCCTTCACCACCTGGTTTGTCCCGAAGGCCTTCACCAGCTTGTCGATGCGGAGAAACTCTGCGGCCATTCGATCGGTCCTTGCGGGCGTCACTCTTTGCGAGCGGTCTTGGGGGCGAAACGGGCGAGCAACTGGATCATGCCCATCGCGCCCCAGGTGATGACAAAGGAGATCACGGCCAGCGCCGCAGGCTCGAAGGCCCGGTTGGCGCCGACATTCTGCATGTAGACGCCGAACACCTGCTGGTTGAGCAGGCTCGCGATGGTGAATTCGCCGATGACGATGGCGAGCGTCAGGAACGCACCGGACAGCACCGCCACGACGATGTTGGGCAGGATCACCTGCGCCAGGATGGCAAACTGGTTGGCGCCGAGGATGGTGGCCGCTTCGGTCAGCGTCTGGACGTCGATGGTGCGGAGGCCGGTGTCGATGGCGCGGTACATGTAGGGCAGGCCGAGGGCCACGTAGGCGAAGGTGAGCAGGATCGGGCCGCCGATATACTGACCGCCGACCTGCCAGCCCAGCAAGGGCAGCCAGGAGCTCGAGCTGTAGAGCCGGATATAACCGAAGACGAGAATGATGGCCGGGATGATCAGCGGCAGCAGCGTCACGAACTCGACCAGCGGGCGCAACTGCGGCAGGCGCAGGCGCACGTAGTAGGCGGCGGGCAGCACGATGAAGATGCCGACAAGGATCGTCGTCAGCCCGATGAAGATCGAATAGGAGAACGTCTGCTGGAAGCGCGGATCGGCCAGCACGTTCAGGTAGGCATCGAGCGAGTAGGTGCCGCGGCGGATGCGCAGCGAGAAATCGACAGTGGCGATCAGCGGCAGCAGGAAGTAGAGCGCCGCCAGCCCGAACACGACCCAGGCCCATGGCTTGCCGCGGGTCATTTCAGCCACCTCTCGGCCCGCGCCCGGATAACGAGGTAGATGACATTGGCCAGTGCCGTGACGACGATCATGCCGAGGGCCAGCGCTGCGCCGAGGCCCGGGTTTTGCAGCACGTCGCCGCGGATCTGGGCGTAGAGCAGGATGGGAACGATGTTCAGCGACGAACCGGTCAGCGCGTAGGCGGTGGCGATGGCGCCGAAGGCGTTGGCGAACAGCAGCGACAGCGTCCCGAGCAGGTTCGGCCACAGCACCGGCAGCCCGATATAGCGCCAGAACTGGTACGGCGTCGCGCCCAGGGTGGCGGCCGCCTCGCCCCATTCCTTCTTCAGCCCGTCGATGGCGGGCGCGATGATCAGGACCATCAGCGGAATCTGGAAGTACAGGTAGGTGATGGTGAGGCCCCAGAAGCTCAGCAGGTTGAAGCCCGACCGGTAGAGGTCGATGCCGAACACGGTCTTGAGGATCACCGTCACGAGGCCAAGCCGGCCGAGCGTCGAGAGGAAGGCGAAGGCGAGCGGAATGCCGGCGAAGTTGGAGGCGACGCCCGAGAAGGTCATCACCGTCGAGCGGATCGATTCGGGCAGTTTTCCGCGAATGATGGCGAGCGCGATGATCAGCCCGATCACGGCGCCAATGGCGGCCGAGGCGGCGGAGATGCGCAGCGAAATCGAGAAGGAGCTGACGATCTGCGGCTGACTCAGATCGACGATGTTCTGCAGCGTGAAGCCGCCGTCGGGACCGACGAACGCCTGCACGACGAGGCCGAGGGTCGGCAGGATCAGGAACAGGATCGCGAAGGCGACAAAGGGCGCAACGCCCAGCAGCGCCGTCAGCGTGCCGCCCGACAGGCCGGAGCGGACACGCCGCCAGAATGGCATGGCCGGCCCGGTTTGCACCGGGTCGGCCATTGCGGCTTGGGTCAAGCCGTTATTCGGCAACGTTGGCCCCAACGACTGCGTCCCACTGGCCGGTGATCACGGCCTTGGCGGCATTCTGTTCCTCGATCGAGGGGAACACGGCCTTGGCGTAGTTCTCGGCGGGCGGCAGGGCGTCGAGCAGATCCTGCGGGATCTTGCCCTGCTCGGCGAGCGCGTTGAAGCGGATCGGGTGGCAGTAGCCCTTCAGCCAGCCGAGCTGGCCTTCGTCGGAGTAGAGGTATTCCATCCACAGCTTGGCGGCGTTCGGATGCGGCGCGTAGGCGCTGATGGCCTGCACGTACACACCGGCGACGACGCTGTCGGTCGGCACCACGACTTCGGCAGCGGGGTTGCCCGCAAAGCCATCGCGCCAGGCGAGGACGTTGTAGTCCCAGGCGACGACGATCGGGGTGGTACCCTGGGCGACGGATGCCGCCTTGCCGATGACAGGCACGAAGTTGCCCTTGGCGTTCAGGTCCTTGAAGTAGGCGAGGCCGGCATTGGCCGCCGACTCGGCATCGGTACCGCCATTGGCGAGACCGGCGCCGTAGACGCCCTGGATGGCCTGGTTCGAGGCGCGCGGATCACCGGCGAGGGCGACCGAGTTGGCGTATTCGGGCTTCTGCAGGTCGGCCCAGCTGGTGGGGACGGCCGAAACCAGATCAGTGTTCACGAGGAACGACAGCACGCCGTAGTAGTCGCCGTACCAGAAGCCCTCTTCGTCCTTGGCCTCGGCCGGGATCTCGTCCCAGGTCGATACCTTGTAGGCCTGCAGCAGGCCTTCTTCCTTGGCCTGCGGGCCGAAGCTGAGGCCGATGTCGAGGACGTCGGGCGCCTGCGGACCGGTATTGTCCTTGTTGGCGCGCACGGCCTCGAGTTCGTCGGCGGAGCCGGCGTCGGGGTTCAGCTCGTTGACGGTGATGCCCGGATACTTGGCCTTGAAGCCGGCGATGACTTCGCCGTAGCCGCACCAGTTGTGGGGCAGGGCGATGGTGGTCAGCATGCCTTCGGCCTTGGCTGCCTCGTAGAGGGCGGCGAGGTCGGTCTGCGCCATCGAGGCGGTCGAAGCGAGCATCGCGACGACGGACACCGAGGCGGCAAACGCGTTCTTCATGATCATTTGCGTCTCCCTGGAGATTTAGGCTTCTGTCCCGCCTTGCGGAGGCCCCAAAGCCGCGCTCCACCTAGTTCGGCCATGTGACAGGCACATGACAGCCCCCGGCGCCGTCCCACGGGCGACGAGGCTGAAAGCGGCGCAGGCGCGCGGCTTTACCCGGTGTTGCGGCTGTGTCAGGCCCCCCAAGCCGATTGTGACAATTGTGACAGTGCCCGGTTTGACATCGGGAGTCGAGATGGGCCGCTTGCCAGAGATTAGAGCGGTTCCAGACTGCGACGATATTTCTTGATGACCGTACTCCACTTTGATAGGCCGCCCGGTATTGCGGCTGTGACGGGCCGGCTTGGAGATTCCATACATGAAGACGATCAGCACACTGGCCCTCGCCGCAGGTATGGTGGCGGCCGGGGCGGGCGCGGCTTTCGCGCAGGGGGCGAGCAGCGACGCTATCCTCAGGACTTACGCGGACATTGCGCTGGCCGGCTACGAGGACGCGCTGACGACCGCCAGGGCGCTCGACGCGGCAACCAATGCACTGATCGCTAATCCGTCGGACGAGACGCTCTTGGCGGCGCGTGCGGCGTGGATCGCCTCGCGGCCGAGCTACCAGCAGACCGAGGCGTTCCGCTTCGGCAACGCCGTTGTCGATGCGTGGGAGGGCAAGGTGAACGCCTGGCCGCTCGACGAGGGGCTGATCGACTACGTGGATGCCAGCTATGGCGCCGAGAGCGACGCGAACGGGCTCTACACCGCCAACGTGATCGCCAACCCGAAGCTCAGCATCGACGGGCAGGAGGTCGACGCGACCGAGATCACCCCCGAGTTCCTCGCCAGCACGCTGCAGGAAGCGGGCGGCATCGAGAGCAACGTGGCGACCGGGTATCACGCCGTCGAGTTCCTGCTGTGGGGGCAAGACCTGAACGGCACGGGGCCGGGGGCCGGGCAGCGGCCGTTCACCGACTATTCGACCGAGGCGAACGCAGCGCGGCGCGGGCAATATCTCGACGCGGCGACCGACCTGCTGGTGACCGATCTCGAGGAGATGGTGGCCGCATGGGCCGAGGGCGGCGAGGCGCGGACGGCGCTTGGCGAGTCAGGGCTGTCGACCATCCTCACCGGCATGGGCTCGCTGTCGTTCGGCGAACTGGCGGGCGAGCGGATGAAGCTCGGCCTGCTGCTGCATGACCCGGAAGAGGAGCACGACTGCTTCTCGGACAACACCCACGCCTCGCACCTGAACGACGGCATCGGCATCCGCAACGTTTACCTCGGCCGGTATGTGCGGGTGGATGGGTCGGTGGTGGAAGGCCCGTCGATCTCGGCGCTGGTCGCGGCCAAGGACGCGAAGCTCGATGCGGAAGTCCGGTCGCAGCTCGACGACTCGGTCGCCAAGCTGCAGGCGGTGGCCGACCGGGCCGCTGGCGGCGAGGCCTATGACCAGCAGATCGGCGAAGGCAATGTCGAGGGCAACGCTACCGTGCAGGCCGCGATCGATGCGCTGATCGCACAGACGCGCGGCGTGGAGCGGGCGGTGGCGCTGCTCGACCTCGGCGATGCCGTGACGATCGAACAATCCGACAGCCTGACCAATCCGGATGCGGTGTTCGAGTAACGCAGGTTTTCCAGAGCTTTGTGCGTGCCGCGGGCTTGAAAGAATCCGCGGCGCCGTCTTTCCTCCCGGCGTGGCCGGGCATTTGCCTAGAGTGCTGACATGCACATGCGCTTGACCGCGATCCTGGCCATAACGCTTCTCGCGGGTCTCGCCTTCGGCAATGAAGGCGGGACCCGCACCGATCTTTCGGCCGATGACCTGGCCCGCGTAGATCGCGTCACCGCGCCGACGACCGATTTCAGAAAGCCCGAGAATTTCGAGCAGTTGCCCGGCGGCAAGGCCACGGTGAAGAAGCGCATCAACGGCGACATCTTCTCGTCCTCGTCGGCCAACCTGAGTTTCGAGCAGGAAGAGCAGTTCAAGCTCGGCAATGCGCTGTTCCGCAAGCTGTGGGTCTCTTCGCCGTCATCGACGCAGGCGTCCGATGGGCTGGGCCCGCTGTTCAATGCGCGCGGCTGCCAGAACTGCCACCTCAAGGATGGGCGCGGGCACACGCCATCGGGCGCCGACGACGATGCGGTGTCGATGTTCCTGCGGCTCTCGGTGCCGGCACACACCGACGCCGAGAGACAGGCGCTGGCGGACGGTTCCGCGAAGGTGATCCCCGAGCCGACCTATGGCGGGCAGTTGCAGGACTTTGCCGTGCCGGGGCTGCAGGCCGAGGGGCGGATGGTGATCGACTACACCGACGTGCCGGTGACGCTGGGCGATGGCACCGTGGTGACGCTGAGGAAGCCGAGTTACTCGGTGGCCGATCTGGGCTACGGGCCGATGGCGCCCGACGTGATGCTGAGCCCGCGGGTCACGCCGCAGATGATCGGGTTGGGGCTGATCGAGCAGATACCGACCGAGGACATCCTGGCGCACGCCGATCCGGACGATGCCGACGGCGACGGCGTATCGGGGCGGGCAAACAGGGTGCTCGACCCGGTGACGGGTGAGCTCGCGCTCGGGCGGTTCGGCTGGAAGGCCGGGGCGGCGTCGATCCGGGCCCAATCGGCGGATGCGTTCGCGGGCGACCTCGGGATCTCGACGCCGCCGGCGATGATGCCGCACGGCGACTGCATGGCGGCGCAGGCCGAGTGCCTGGCACTGCCGACCGGCGAGCAGGAGCGGCTTGGGCCATCCGAGGCGCCCGATCCGGTGCTCGACCTCGTGACCTTCTATTCGCAGAACCTTGGCGTGCCGCAACGGCGCGGGGCGGATGATCCGACCGTGCTGGCCGGCAAGGCGGCGTTCTATGGCGCTGGCTGCGCCACGTGCCATGTGCCGAAATTCGTGACGTCGCGGGCGGGGGACAATCCGGCGCTGCGGTTCCAACTGATCTGGCCGTACTCGGATTTCCTGCTGCACGACATGGGCGATGGGCTCGCCGACCATCGACCGGAAGGGCAGGCGGATGGCTTTGAGTGGCGGACGGCGCCGCTCTGGGGGATTGGGCTGACCGAGACGGTGTCCGGGCACACCGAGTTTTTGCATGACGGGCGGGCGCGCAACCTGACCGAGGCGATCCTGTGGCATGGCGGCGAGGCGCAGGCGGCGCGCGATGCGTTCGCGGCGATGCCGAAGCTGGAGCGCGAGGCGCTGCTGAAATTCGTGGAGTCGTTGTGATGCGGGTTTGGCTGGCATTGCTGATCGGGTTGCTGGCGACACCGGCCTTCGCGCAGCTTCATCCAACGGCGCGGACAGTAATCACGCAGGCGGTCGAGGATGTGATCCGGCCGGGGTTTGCCGGGTTCGCGACGGAGACGGAGCGGCTGGCAGCGGCGCAGGCTGAGCTTTGCGCCGGGCCGTCGGCGGATGCCCTTGCGGTGGTGCGCGGACAGTTCGGTGCGGTGGTGCAGGCGTGGTCCGGGATCGAAGTGTACCGGTTCGGGCCGCTGATGACGGATAACCGCACCGAGCGCATCCTGTTCTGGCCCGATCGCAAGGGCATCGCGCTCAGGCAGGTGCAGGCGATCCTCGCGACCGAGGACGAGACGGCGACCGATCCGGCGACGCTTTATGGCAAGAGCGTCGCGGTGCAGGGGCTGGGCGCGCTGGAGTTCGTTCTGTTCGGCACGGGGGCGGAAACACTCGGGACGGCAGAGGGTGATTTCCGCTGCAGCTATGGGTCGGCAATCGCCGCGCTGCTTTCGAGCACTGCAGCCGAGATGAGCAGCGAGTGGGCAGACCCCGCCGGGATATCGGCGCGACTGATCCGGCCGGACGAGTCCGACCTCGACTATCGCGACAATGCCGAGGTGCTGCAGGAACTCGTCGGGGTGATGGCGCATGGGCTGGAGATGATCCGCGACCAGCGTATCCTGCCGTTCCTCGGGCGTGGCGGGGCGGAGCCGAAGCCGAAGTCAGCGCTGTTCTGGCGTTCGAACCAGACGATGCCGTCGATCCTTGCCAATTTCGCCGCGCTGCGGGCGCTGCTGGTCAACTCCGACATCTGGGAATATGCGCCGACCGAGCAGTTCTGGATCGGCGAACAGGCCATGGCCGAGTTCGACAGTGTCGCGATCTACGGCTCCGGCGTGACCGGGACGGTGGAGGAGGCAATGGCCGATCCAGCGCAGGTGGACCAGGTGGCAAACATCGTGATCTCGAGCCAGGTGATCGGCAAGCTGGTGGGTGAAGATCTGCCGGCGGCGCTGGGGCTGTCGGTGGGGTTCTCGTCGCTCGACGGAGACTGATATGTGGCAGCGGCGGGCGTTCCTGAAGGCGGCGGGGGCTGGGTTCGTCGCGAGCTTGTTGCCGCGTCGGGCCGAGGCGCTGGAGCGCGCGGAGCTGTTGTTCGCCTCGTCGATCCAGAAGACCGCCGGCGGCTATGCGGCGGCGCTGGTGAGCGAGGCGGGGACGCTGATCGCGAGCGTCGACCTGCCGGAGCGCGGGCATGACCTGACCTTTTCGCCGGTGACCGGGCAAGCTGTGGTGTTTGCGCGGCAGCCGGGGACGTTCGCGGTGGTGTTCGATCCAGCGGGGGCAGTGGCGCCGCAGACCATCACCAGCATCGAGGGCCGGCATTTCTTCGGGCACGGGGCGTTCTCGCCGGATGGCAGGCTGCTCTATGCGACAGAGAACGATTTCGAGAACGCACGCGGGGTGATCGGCATCTACGACGTCGCCGGCGGATTCCGGCGGATCGGCGAGTTCGACACCTTCGGGACGGGGCCGCACGAGATGTTGCTGATGCCGGACGGCGAGACGTTCGTCATAGCCAACGGTGGGATCGAGACGCATCCGGACTACGGGCGGGCGGAACTGAACCTCGAGACGATGGACCCCTCGGTGGCGTTCATCGACCGGCGGACGGGGGACCTGATCGGGCAGTTGCGGCTCGCCGCCGGGCTGCACAAGCTGTCGATCCGGCACATGGCGTTCGACCGTCAGGGTCGGGTGTGGTTCGGCTGCCAGTTCCGCGGCGATCCGGGCGACCGGCCGCAACTGGTCGGCTACGCAACGCGAGAGGGCGAGATCAGGCTGATCGAGCTGCCGGAGGGGACGCTCGGAGACCTGCGCAACTATGTGGGTTCAGTGGCGGCTTCGTCGGATGGGGCGGTCATCGGGGTCAGCTCGCCCGAGGGGAACACCATCCTGGCGCTGGATGCGTCGACGGGCGGGGTGATCGAGGCGCTGTCGATGCGCAACGGGTGCGGGATCGCCGGGGATGCGGCGGGACTGCTGGCATCGTCGGGCGACGGCGAGCTCGGCGGGTTCGCCGGGTCGGCGGCCGAGCGGCTGAGTGTGCCGGTGCTGTTCGACAATCACTTGCGGCGCGTGCCCTAGCTGCCCACCGAGCCCCAGGGGTGGACCCTGCCGAGAACCGAGTGTTCCCGGCAGGATTGCCTCACGGCAGCAGAACGGCGTCGATGACGTGGATCACGCCGTTGTCGGCCTTCACATCGGCGCTGACGACGTTGGCGGTGTTGGAACCCGACACCGTAACGCCGCTGGCTGTCGCCGAGATGGTGAGGCGTTCCGCGGTGTTGAGCGTCTTCACGTGGAAGGGCTTGTCGAGGAGCTGATGGGAGGTCAGCACCCGCGGAAGGACATGCAGGGTGAGAATGGCAACCAGCTTGTCCTTGTTCTCGGGCTTCAGCAGGTCTTCGACAGTGCCGGCGGGCAGAGCCGCGAAGGCTTCGTCTGTCGGGGCGAAAACGGTGATGTTCTCGGTAGTCGACAGCGCATCGGCCAGCCCCGCTGCCGTGGCGGCAGCCAGCAAGGTCTTGAACGTGCCGACCGAGTCCGCGGTTTCCACGATGTTCGCGGCATAAGAAACAGTGGCTCCGAACGAGCCGAGGGAGAGGGCGGCTACCAGAGCCAGGGCCTTCAGAGTCTTCATTGGATCCTCCATTTTAGACCAGCTCTACTGAGTGATCGGCCGGAGATACGTAGCGTTGCGTAACCGGGTTTCGGTTGGTTGGCTGCGACAACTCGCCGCACCGGCCTCGGAGGCGATGTGACGGACGGTCGGACCCGGGGCGGCTGGTGTTATTGGCGGCTCACCCGATGACCGGCCCCGTGCTCTCGCGCAGCACCAGTTCCACCGGCCACAGTTCGTGGATCGTCGCCGGGTCCTTGCCCTCCTGCATCTGCAGCAGCAGGTCGGCGATGCGGGCGCCGGCGGCGCGGATCGACGAGCGGGTGGTGGACATGGAGGGCACCATGTTGTCGGCGTTGAGATAGGGGAAGACGTCGTCGTGCGCGATCATCGAGACGTCCTTGCCCAGTTCGAGACCGGCGGCGCGAATGGCGCGGAAGACGCCGAGCGCGGTCATCATCGAGCCGGCGAGGAAGGCCGTGGGGCGGGGCCGGCGCTCCAGGAACGCCTGGGCGAGGCGGAAGCCGTTCTCGTCGGTGAAGCGGCCGCCACCGATCAGGCCGGGGTCGACGGGCAGGCCGCGGGCGGCGAGCGCGCCGCGGTAGCCACGGTCGCGGTGGATGGCGAAGGTCTGGTCGAGCGGGCCGCTGATCATGGCGATGCGGGTGTGGCCGAGGTCGATCAGGTGGCTGGTCGCCCGGCGGAAGCCGCCCTCGTTGTCGATATCGAGCCAGGCATGCGGAATGGTCACCTCCTCGGCGCGGCCGTGGAGCAGGAAGGGCATGCCCAGTTCGGTGAGGGCAGCGATGCGCTGGTCGTTCGGGGTGGGGGCAGAGAGCACCAGGGCATCGACCCGCTTGCTGGCGGCGAGCCGCTTGAACACCGGTATCTCGTCGTCGGCGTCGATCGGGGTGACGACGATATCGATCTCGTGGTGGGCGAGCCGCTCGGAGATTCCCGACAGGAACTCGGAGGTGTGCGGGCCGAAGTGCAGTGAGCGCTGCAGGGGCAGGGGAACGCCGATGGCGCCCGAGCGGCCGGTGGCCAGACGGCGGGCAGACACGTTGGCGCGATAGCCGAAGCGGCTCGCCGCCTCGGCGACCCGGGCGCGGGTCTCCTCGTTGACCTCGGGAAAGCCATTGAGGGCGCGGCTCACGGTGGTCTGCGAGAGCCCCAGCTCGTTGGCCAAGTCTTTGAGTTTCATTACCAAATCGTCACATCTACGGCGGCGTTGATGCCGCTTCGGTAGATGCCTCCTCCCAGAGGCAATCATTCAAAGCGATTTGGAGAACTGTTGCAAGCGGTTTGGAAAGCACCCCTGCGCTGAGGTTCGTACCTCACATCGAAACCGGCCCGGAAATACCGGTCTGACAGGGTTACTGACCCAAGTTGCTGTTTTTAATGCGATAATTCTGACCGTGCGGCGGCCAGAGATGAACGAATGCTGAATCCCGCTTGACAGTATTTCCCACCAAAGTCTAGGTTTCCGTTCAAAGCGCTTTGGGAACTGCGGTGCAATCCGTCAGGGCGAAGCGTTTTGGCGGGAGGGGGTAACGGTACCGGCGGCGTCGCGAGACGTCGGGCGCCACGCTTAGTCCTCCCAGTCACAGCTTTCCCGTGGGAGGAAGACAATGAAACTGAAGTTTTTCATGGCCGCGCTGCTCGCCGGCGCGACGCTTGGTGTGGTGGCCGCTCAGGCCCAGGAACTCAAGTATCCGAAGGGTGAGGGCGCGTTCAGCTGGGACGCGCTGCAGGCATTCGCCGACGCACACACCGATCTCGCCGGCCAGACGCTGTCGATCTGGGGTCCGTGGCGCGAGGGTGGTGACCAGGAGCAGTTCCTGACCGTGCTCGCCTACTTCGAAGAAGCGACCGGCGTCGACGTCCAGTATGCCTCCTCGGAGAACTACGAGCAGCAGGCGCAGATCGACGCCGCGGCCGGCTCGTCCGCCAACATCACCATCCTGCCGCAGCCGGGCCTGCTCGCCAACATGGCGTCGCAGGGCTATCTCGTGCCGCTCGGCGAAGAGATGGCAGCCCGCGTCGAGGCCGAACACGCCGCCGGCAGTTCGTTCGTCGACCTGGGCACCTATGCCGGTGCCGATGGCGCCGAAGCCTTCTACGCGGTGCCCTACAAGTCCGACCTGAAGTCCCTGGTCTGGTACTCGCCGGACAACTTCGCCGATGCCGGCTACGAAGTCCCGCAGAGCTACGAGGCCCTCAAGGCGCTGACCGAGCAGATGGTGGCCGACGGCAATACGCCGTGGTGCATCGGGCTGGGTTCGGGCGGTGCGACCGGCTGGCCGGCGACCGACTGGGTCGAGGACATCATGCTGCGCATGTACCCGGCCGAGGATTACGATGCGTGGGTGTCGAACGAGCTGAAGTTCAACGACCCCAAGGTCGTGGCCGCGATCGAGGAATTCGGCTGGTTCGCCAAGAATGAGGCCCATGTCGCCGGCGGCACTGCCGCGGTCGGCACGACCGATTTCCGCGAGAGCCCGCTGGGCCTGTTCTCGGTTCCCCCGGCGTGCTTCATGCACCACCAGGCCTCGTTCATCCCGTCCTTCTTCCCCGAAGGCACCGTGCTGGGTGAGGATGCGGACTTCTTCTACTTCCCGGCCTCGACCGAAGCCGACCTCGGCAACCCGGTGCTCGGCGCCGGCACGCTGGCGACCATCACCCGTGATACGCCGGCCGCCCAGGCCTTCATCGACTTCCTGCTGAACCCGATCTCCAACGAGATCTGGATGGCGCAGTCGGGCTTCCTGTCGACGCTCAAGGCGGCCAATGTCGAGACCTACGGCAATGACACGCTGCGCGGCGAGGGCGAAATCCTGCTCAACGCCACCACCTTCCGCTTCGACGCGTCCGACCTGATGCCCGGTGCCATCGGCGCCGGCAGCTTCTGGACCGGCATGGTGGATTTCGTCGGCAGCAAGTCTGCCCAGCAGGTCGGCGACGAAATCCAGGCCAGCTGGGACGCCATCCAGTAAGCGGCAAATCCGCTTTACGAAATCGGGGCCGGCGCTAGTGTGCCGGTTCCGTTTCTGCGATCAAGCGGCATAGGGGAGGCCGGCGCGTGGACGATGTCCTGCAGCAACTGGTAGGCGCCATACTCGCGATCGTCATCGCGCTCGCGGCCTGCGTCGCTTATTTCTGGGGCACCAACTGGCTGCTCGACCGCGTACTGTCGAGCGGCAGTTCCAGCGGCGATGCGATGACCAAGCGCGACAACCTGCGCAGCAGCATCCGGCCCTGGCTGTTCCTGTTCCCCGCTCTGCTGTTTCTCTCCGTCTACCTCATCTACCCGGTGTTCGAGACCGTGCGGCTCAGCCTCTTCGACGGCTCGGGTCGGACCTTCGTGGGTTTCGGCAACTATGCCTGGGCGCTGGGCGATCCGAACTTTCAGCGCTCGGTGCTCAACAATGTGCTGTGGCTGATCATCGTGCCGTCCATGGCGACGGGCTTCGGGCTGGTGATCGCGGTGCTCGCGGACCGGTTGTGGTGGGGCAACATCGCCAAATCGCTGGTGTTCATGCCGATGGCGATCAGCTTCGTGGGCGCTTCGGTGATCTGGCGCTTCGTCTATGACTATCGCGGCGAGGGCGACCTGCAGATCGGCCTGCTCAACGCCATCGTCACCGGCCTCGGCTTCCCGCCGCAGGCCTGGATCACCATGCCGTTCTGGAACTCGATCTTCCTGATGGTGATCCTGATCTGGATCCAGACCGGCTTCGCCATGGTGATCCTGTCGGCGGCGCTGCGGGGCATTCCTGAGGAAACGCTGGAGGCGGCGCGGATCGACGGCGCCAATGATTTCCGCATCTTCTTCGACATCATGATCCCGCAGATCTGGGGCACCATCGTCGTGGTGTGGACGACGATCACCATCGTGGTGCTCAAGGTGTTCGACATCATCTTCGCGATGACCAACGGGCAGTGGGACACCGAGGTGCTCGCCAACCTGATGTTCAAGTGGATGTTCGTGAACTTCGACTATGGCCGCGGCTCGGCGATCGCCGTGGTGATCATGCTGGCGGTACTGCCGATCATGATCTGGAACATCCGCCGGGCCAACGCCGAACAGGGGACACGCTGATGACCACTGCTGTCGAACAGGCTCCGGCCATTCCCCGCGCCTCTACAGGGCGGCCGAGCTGGCTGGCCGGGCTGACCCTCGGCCGCGCCCTGACGCACCTGGCACTGCTGGTGCTGGTGCTGATCTGGACCCTGCCGACCGCCGGCCTCCTGATCTCGTCGCTGCGCGACAAGGACCAGCTGGCGGTGTCCGGCTGGTGGACCGCGCTGACCACGTCGGAGACGCAGGGCGTCACCCGCATCGGTACAGCCGAAGCACAGGTGGAGGAGGGCGGCCGCTACTTCATCCGCGGCAACGTCTTCGGCACCGATACCAACAAGACGGTTACCGCCTTCGGACTTTCCAACGCGGCTCCGGGTGCGGAGCCGGCGGGTGGCAGTGTGGAAATGACGGATGGCGGCGCCATCACCGTCCAGGCTGACGGGGCTTTCGAATGGGCCTCCGATGCGCCGTTCGCCCATACGCGTGGTCCGCGCATATTCTATGTCTCGGCCATCGCCCCGCGCTTCACCATCGACAACTACATCGAGGTGCTGACGGCGAGCGGCGTCGGGCGGTCGTTCATCAACTCGTTCACGGTGACGATCCCGGCAACGATCATCCCGATCCTGATCGCGGCGTTCGCAGCCTATGCGCTCGCCTGGATGCGCTTCCCGTTCCGCGGGCTGATCGTGGCGCTGGTCGTCGGCCTGCTGGTCGTGCCGCTGCAGATGTCGCTGATCCCGCTGCTCAGCCTCTACAACGACATCGCCAAGCTGTTCGGGGCAACTGACGGCAAGACCTATCTCGGCGTCTGGCTCGCGCACACGGCGTTCGGCCTGCCGCTCGCCATCTACCTGCTCCGCAACTACATGGCCGGGCTGCCGCGCGAGATCATGGAGTCGGCCCGCATCGATGGCGCCAGCCACTTCAAGATCTTCACCACCATGGTGCTGCCGCTGAGTTTTCCGGCGCTGGCCTCGTTCTCGATCTTCCAGTTCCTGTGGGTCTGGAACGACCTGCTGGTGGCGATGGTGTTCCTCGGGGCGCAGCAGGACAAGCTGGTGCTGACCGGCAAGCTGGTAAGCCTGCTCGGTTCGCGCGGCAACAACTGGGAAATCCTGACGGCCGGCGCGTTCGTCACCATCGTGGTGCCGCTGATCGTGTTCTTCGCCCTGCAACGCTACTTCGTGCGTGGCCTCCTGGCCGGCTCGGTGAAATAGGCCGCGGCGCGGCGACGTCGAACAACACTGCGCCCCGGGGAGGGGTGCAAGAAGAGAGAAGCTCGGATGTCACACCTCAAGCTCACCGACGTTTCCAAGGACTACGGGCACGTCCAGGTGCTCAAGCACATCAACCTCGATATCGTGTCGGGCGAGTTCATGGTGTTCGTCGGCCCGTCGGGCAGCGGCAAATCCACGCTGCTGCGGACCATTGCCGGCCTCGAGACCATCACCGGCGGCACGCTGGAGATCGACGGCGAGGTAGTGAACCACCGGGCGCCCTCGAAGCGCGGCATCGCCATGGTGTTCCAGAGCTATGCGCTCTATCCGCACATGAACGTCTTCGACAACATGGCCTATGCGCTCAAGATCGCCAACGAGAGCAAGGACGAGATCAAGCGCAAGGTCGAGGCCGCGGCCGAGACGCTGCAGCTGTCGAAGTACCTGAAGCGGCTTCCCGGCCAGCTGTCGGGCGGCCAGCGCCAGCGCGTCGCCATCGGCCGCGCTATCGTGCGCGATCCGAAGGTGTTCCTGTTCGACGAGCCGCTGAGTAACCTCGATGCGGCGCTGCGCGTCGCGACCCGGCTGCAGATCGCCAAGCTGCACCAGGAAATGTCGAAGTCGACGATGATCTACGTGACCCACGACCAGGTGGAAGCGATGACGCTGGCCGACCGCATCTGCGTGCTGCGCGACGGCATGCTGGAGCAGGTCGGCACGCCGATGGAACTCTACGAGAACCCGCAGTCGCTGTTCGTTGCCGGCTTCATCGGATCGCCGAAGATGAACTTCTTCAACGGGGCGATCGCCGGTAAGTACGGCGCCGAGACGCTGGGCGTCCGGCCCGAGCACCTTGAAATCTCCGATCGCGAAGGGTCATGGTCGGGCAAGGTGATCCACCAGGAAAACCTCGGTTCCGACAATTTCATCTATATCGACATGGGTGGCGAGGAGCCGGTAGTGGTAAGGGCCGACGGTGCTTCGCACTATACGACCGGGGCACCGATTTCGATCGCGCCGATGGCCAACAAGACGTACCGTTTCGACAAGGCTGGGAAGCCGATCAAGGGATAGCCGAAGCGCCGGTTTCAGCAATTACCACCGTTTCAAGGCCGGCAGTCACGCCGGCCTTTTCCACGACCGGCACTTTACCGTCTCATTGATGCGGTCGAATGCTTCACCTATCCGATTATCGCGTTTTCGAGCCGGAACAGCCGGCACCCTCCAGAAAACGCTCTAGCCAAGGAGTGCCCGAATGCCGATCAGAGCCACCGTATGGGGCGAAAACGTCCACGAGCAGAAGAACAAGGCCGTTGCCGACAACTACCCGATCGGCATGCACGGGCAGATCGCCAAGCTGCTCGGCGAGGACAGCAACATCGTCGCCTCCACCGTGACGTTGCAGGATCCCGAGCACGGCATGACCGTGGCCAAGCTCGACGAGACCGACGTGCTGCTCTGGTGGGGCCATGCCGCGCACAAGGACGTCGATGACGCCATCGTCGAGCGCGTGGTCGAGCGCGTGTGGCAGGGCATGGGGCTGATCGTGCTCCACTCGGGCCACCACTCGAAGGTTTTCAAGCGCCTGATGGGCACCCCGGCGAACCTGCACTGGCGCGAAGCCGGCGAGCGCGAGCGCATCTGGGTGGTGAACCCGGGTCACCCGATCGCCAAGGGCCTCGGCGAGTATTTCGAGCTCGAGTTCGAAGAGATGTACGGCGAGCCCTTCTCGGTGCCCGAGCCGCTCGAGACGGTGTTCGTGTCGTGGTTCCAGGGCGGCGAGGTGTTCCGCTCGGGCCTCACCTATCGTCGCGGCGCCGGCAACATCTTCTACTTCCGTCCCGGCCACGAGACCTATCCGACCTATCACGACGCCAATGTGGGCAAGGTGCTGCGCAACGCCGTGAACTGGGCGTTCAACGCCGACCGGCACGCCGAGCTGATGAAGGCGCCGAACACCCCGGTGGACAAGGCGATCGAGCACATTGTCGAGCGCGGCGCCAAGCTGTCGCATCACCCGAAGTAAGGGGGCTCCCAATGCGGCTTCTCGTGGTTGGAACGGGCAACATGGCCGGGCTTCAGGTGGAGCGCGGCTGGAGCAAGATCGAAGGGGTGACGCTGGCGGGCGCCGTCGATCCGGTATCGGCCAACCTCGAGGCGTTTGCAGCGACCTATGGCGTGCCGAGAACATTCGGCACGCTCGAAGCGGCCATCGCCTGGGGCGAGTTCGATGCGGCGACGGTCGTCGCATCGGATGCCTGGCACCATCCGCTGGTGATGCAGCTGATCGCGGCGAACAAGGCGGTCTTCTGCGAAAAGCCGCTCGCCACCAACTATCCGCTGGCGATGGAGATGGTGGAGGCGGTGGAAGCAGCCGGTCTCATCAACATGGTCAACCTCACCTATCGCAATGTCGCCGAACTGCACGCGGCGCGGGAACTGGTCGCCTCGGGGGCGCTCGGCGAGGTGAGGCATGTCGAGGCCAGCTACCTGCAGCACTGGCTGGCGCAGCGCGACTTTACCGACGAGGCCGGCCTCGACGGACGCTGGCTGTGGCGGCTGAGCAAGGGGCATGGCTCGAACGGCACGCTGGGCGATATCGGCATCCACATTCTCGATTTCACCACCTTCGCGATCAACCAGCCGATCCGCTCGATGAACTGCCGACTGCAGACCTTCCAGAAGGTCCCGGGCGACAGGATCGGGGAATACGTCTTCGACGCCAATGACAGCTTCATCATCTCGGCCGAGTTCGCCAATGGCGCTATCGGGACGATCCATTCGTCGCGCTGGGCCTCGGGGCACTCGAACGACCAGAAGCTCCGCATCTACGGCAACAAGGGCGGCCTCGAGCTCAGCCATGGGCACTGGGGCTCGCTTCTAAAGGTCTGCGCGGGCGAGGATGTCGGGACCTCGACCTGGCGCGAAATCACCGCAGAGCCGGTGAAGACCAACTACGAGCGCTTTGCCGAGGCGGTGCGAACGGGCCGGCAGGACGACCCCGACTTCCGCCACGCGGCGGGGCTGCAGAGGGTGCTGGATCTGGCGCTTGTCGCCGATCTAGACCGCAACGAACACAGGGTTTAGCCGCGAGGGCGCGGCTGTTTTCACGGGCGGCATCGCCCAGACAAAGGACAGGACTAACACATGCGCATGCTCATCCTCGGGACCGGCGGCATGGCCAAGCAGCATGCCACCCATTTCGCCGCTATCGATGGCGTGACGGTGGTGGCCGGCGTGGACGTTGACCCCAACCGGCTCGAGAAGTTCAACACAGCGCACAACATTCCGAACGGCTTCGCGTCGCTCGACGCCGCGATCGCCTGGGGCCAGTTCGATGCGGTGGCCAACGTGACGCCGGATTCGATCCATCACGCGACCTCCATTGCGGCGTTGAAGGCGGGCAAGCACGTGTTTTGCGAGAAGCCGCTCGCCACGGACGCGATCAAGGCGTTTGAGATGGTCGAGGTGGCCGAGGCCTCGGGGCTGATCAACATGGTCAACCTGACCTATCGCAACGTGGCGCAGCTGCAGAAAGCGCGCGAGATCGTGATGTCGGGACAGATCGGCTCGGTGCGGCATGTCGAGTCGAGCTACCTGCAGAGCTGGCTGGTGAGCAAGGCCTGGGGCGACTGGCGCACGGAGTCGCAGTGGCTGTGGCGGCTGTCGCGCAAGCATGGGTCGAACGGAGTGCTGGGCGATATCGGCGTGCACATCCTCGACTTCGCCTCGTTCGGTTCGGGACTCGAGATCGACCACGTGTTCGCGCGGCTAAAGACATTCGACAAGGCGCCCGGCAACAAGATCGGCGAGTACGATCTCGATGCGAACGACAGCTTCACGATGAGCGTCGATTTCAACAACGGCGCGCTCGGTGTGATCCACGCCACGCGCTGGGCCACCGGCCACATGAACGAGCTGCGGCTGCGGGTCTATGGCGACAAGGGCGCCGTCGAAGTGCAGCACCGGCATGACGGTTCGCGGTTGCGCGTCTCGCTGGGCGACGATGTCGAGACGGGGAGCTGGCAGGAGATGGAAGTGCCGCCGGTGCCGACCAACTACCAGCGCTTTGCCGAGGCGGTGAAGACCGGCAATATGCAGGAGCCGAGTTTCCGCCATGCCGCCGAGTTGCAGACGGTGCTCGACCTGGCGCTGGTCACCGAACTCGAACGCCGCGAACTCCCGACGCACGGTTGAGGTCCGACCAGCGTCGGCGGCTATCGTGGCGGCTTTGCCCGGCTGCAGCAGGATGTGAGCCAATGCCCTCGCCGCCTGAGCGCGGCGTTGCAACCGGCTCGCGCGGTAGCCATTTACTGCGCGAGCATTTGCAGGAGAAGCGTCATGAGTGTGATCGGTGCCATCATCATCGGGCTGATCGTCGGGTTCATCGCCAAGCTGATCACGCCGGGCGGGCCGAAGCCGCGCGGCTTCATCCTGGCAGCGGTGCTGGGCATCGTCGGCGCGGTGGTGGCGCAGTTCCTCGGGCAGGCCGTCGGCTGGTTCCAGCCGGGCGAGCCGGCCGGCTTCCTCGGGGCGGTCATCGGCGCGGTGATCGTGCTGCTGATCTGGCGGCAACTGGCGCGGCCGCGCTAAGCTCCAACCCATGATTCCAACCCTTGAAACCGAGCGACTGCGGCTCAGGCCGTATGCGCTGAGCGACTTCGAGCCGTATGTGCAGATGTGGTCGGACCCCGATGTGGTCCGCTTCATCGGCGGCAAGCCGTTCGAGCGCGAAGCCAGCTGGAGCCGCTTCGTGCGCCAGCAGGGCATGTGGACGTATATGGGGTTCGGGTTCTTCGCCATCGAGGAGAAGGCAACGGGCCAGTTCGTCGGCGAGGCGGGGTTTCACGAGGCGCGCCGCGCCATCACGCCGTCGATCGAGGGAACGCTGGAGGCGGGCTGGGCCCTCAACACCGCCGGGCAGGGCTGGGGCTACGCGACCGAAGCCATGACGGCGGCCATCGGCTGGGCCGAAACCGCATTCGGCGGGCAAAAGATGACGGCAATCATCGACCCGGACAACCAGACATCGGTGCGCGTCGCGAAAAAGCTTGGCTTCGCGGAAGTGGCGCGAACCACTTACGCCAACACACCCATCGTGGTGTTCGAGCGGGGATAGTCCCCCGGCAGTTGATCTTGACCCGGGTGCATGCTCGATAACCGGCAAGGGGGATCGTCATGCTGCGCAGGGCTCTGCAACTCGGGCTCGAGATCGACTGGCGACGGGGCACGCCGGTGCTGCTGTTGACGGCGCTCGCCGCGATCCTGCCCGTAGGGCTGCCGATACTGCTCGGCCGGGCCATTGACGCGGCCCTGCAGGGGGCCGAGTTCGGCCAGTTGCTGCCCCTGCTTGGACTGGTGGCGCTGATCGCCGTGGCCGGGGCGGTGGCCGAGCTGCTTGCCAATGCCCTCGGCGCTTGGGTGGGCTATGCGCTGTCGTGGCAACTGGCGAGGCGGCTCTACGGCGCGCTGCTGCGCCTGCCGTTGCTCAGCTACTTCACCATCAACCCGGGCGTGCTCGGCAGCCGGCTGACCAATGACATGCGGCTGATCGATCCGCTGTTCGCCACCGTGCCAATGGCAACGGTGCATGGGTGGGTTGGTCTTGCAGCGGTCGCCGTAGGGCTGGGGCTGATCAACCTGTGGTTCCTTGCCGCCTTCGTGCTGGTGCCGCTGGCGCTGCTGGCGGTGCGGTTCGCCGAGGGGCGGATCAACGCCACCATCCGCGAATCCTACGAGGTGAATGCCCGGGCAGCGCTGCAGATCGAGAGCACCACCACCGGCGATGCGGTGAGCCTCGTGCGGCAGGCCCGGGCGACGGCGGCGGAGGAGGCGCGGTTTGCCGAGATCGCCGACCAGTCGGTGAAGATCGCGGCCGCGATGGACAACTGGCGCGCGGTGATCGTGGTGGCCTATCGCCTCTGCTTCGACCTCATCACCGTGGTATTTCTCGGTATCGGCGTATCGTTGGCCTCGGTAGGGCAGGTGTCGATCGGCAGCGTGGTATCCGCGCTGTTCTTCGTTGGCCTCGTGCGGCAACCGCTGGGCGAGGTAGTGGGGCAGCGTTATCCGCTGGTGCGGGCGGGGATGGGGCTGGGGCGGATCGAGGACGTGCTGCAATCGCCCAATGCGGGGCTGGGCAGCGTTGCCGCCACGGCCAAGGCACCGGCGCCGCAGGCGACGGACGTCGTGCTGGCGTTCGAGGGCGTGAGCTATGCCTATCCGTTGCGGGCGCAGATCGCGGTCAAGAGCCTGTCCGACGTCGCTGCCGCCAATGCGAGCATGAGCGGGTTCCTCGCTGGGGTGTCGCTGACCGGCCTCGAGCAGTCGGCGGTGGAGGCCCAGGGCGACGCGCCCTCGGCGATTATCGAGGATGTGTCGTTCGAGGTGCGGCGCGGCGAGACGGTCGCGATTGCCGGGCAATCGGGCTCGGGCAAATCGACGATCATCAGCCTCGCCTGCGGCATCGTGCGGCCGCGCGCCGGCCGCGTGCTGGTGGCGGGGAACGATACGCGGGAACTGGCCGAGGAAGATGTCTGGCGTTCGGTGTCGCTGGTGAGCCAGGACGTCTACCTGCGCGACGCGTCGCTGCGGGACAACCTGAGATACGGTCTCGACGAGGCGACTGACGCGCAACTGACGGAGGCCCTCGAGCGGGCCGGGCTCGGCGCGTTGCTGGCGCAGCTTCCAGAAAAGCTGGACACCAATGTCGGGCAGCGCGGCAAGCGCTTCTCGGGCGGCGAGAGGCAACGCATCGCCATTGCACGGGCCATCCTGCGCGACCGGCCGCTGCTCATTCTGGATGAAGCGACCTCGCACCTCGATACCGAACGCGAAGAGAGCGTGCTGGATGCGATCGAGGCCATTGCGCGCGACCGCGCGGTGCTGGTGGTGGCGCACCGGCTATCGGCGGTGGAGCGAGCGGATCGGGTGGTCATGCTGGAGCGCGGGCGGATCGTCGAGCGCGGATCGCATGCCCAACTGCTTGCCTCAGATGGAGCCTACGCCCGGATGCATCGCCGGGGGACCGCCTGACAGCAAAAAGGGCACCTCATGGGCGCCCTTCGCGTTTGCGGGTGTAGCAGACACCGCTCGATCAACGGGACGGGGCCGCCGGAGCGGCCCCGCAGGGTTCGATCAGAGGCCGCCGCCGGCCCGCATGTTGCGGACCTTTTCTGCCGCGTCCTTGGCCGCTTCCTCGACGGTCATGGCGCCGGTGAGAGCGTTCTGCATCATGTCGGGAACGATGATGTTCATGATCTCGGGCGCTTCGGGCAGGGCCGGGAACGGGATGCCGTTAGGCAGCATCGAGGTCGTGACATCGAGGAACTTGATGGTATCGAGGCGTTCCTTCATCCACTTGGTCTTGAAGCCGTTGACGTTGCCGGGGTTGGAGCCGGCCCACGCGAGCTTCAGCGACCATTCGGGGCTGGTCCACATGCAGATCAGCGCCTTGGCAGCGGGCTCGTCGACCTTGCCGCCTTCGACGAACTCGGACTTGACGATGTGGATGTTGGAACCGCCGAACACCACCGCACGCTTGCCGTCAGGACCGGTCGGGATCAGGCCGTAGCGCATGTTCTCGAGAACGGTGTCGGCGACGACCTTGTCGGCACCGGTGGCCTGCCCCGAGAGTTCGACCATGCGGGCGTACTCGGATGGGTGCGAGATCATCATGGCGAGCTGCCCGGAGATGAACGGCGCCTGGTTCTCGCCCTGCGTGTTGGTCAGTGCCGAGACGGGCACCGACTTGTCCTTGACGTACATGTCGTAGGACGCCTGCAGCGAGCGGATGCTCTCCGGGCTGTCGAGGCGGACCTCACCATAGGTGGGGTTCGCGTCGGCCTCGTCAAAGACGCCACCACCATAGCCCCACAGCTGCGGCATATAGCGGTAGGGTGTGTTGCCGGCGTTCTGCTTGGCGACCATGCCGTAGCCGGAGATGCCGAGCGTGTCGTGGATCTTCTTGGAGTAGGCGACCACGTCGTCCCATGTCGCGGGCGGGCTCTCGGGATCGAGACCTGCGCGCTTGAAGATATCGGCGTTCCAGATGAGCGCCATCGTCTCGTTGTTGGTCGGAATGCCGTAGGTCTTGCCTTCCCAGGTCACGGCCTTCATGGCGCCGGGCCAGAAGTCTTCGGTGGCGTAGCCGACGTCGGCCGGTTCCAGTTCTTCGAGATAGCCCTTGGCCGCAAATTCGGTGCCGCCGAGGATCTGCAGGCGGATGGCCATCGGAGCGGCATTGCCGAGCAGCGCAGTGCGGAACTTGTCCAGCAGCTCGTTGTAGGTGATGCCCTGCTCGACCAGCTCAATGCCGGGGTAGGCGGCGCGGAAAGCCAGGAAGAAGTCGCGGTAGTTGTCGCGGGCGATCTGCGGATCGGCCTCGAACATCCCCTGGTACCAGAAGGTCAGCTTGCCCTTGTAGTCGGTGGGCGTGATCGAGTTGCAGTGGCCGACAGTGTCGAATTCCTCGGTGCCGGCGATCGAGAGCACATACTCGGGCGACCACTTGGAGATATCGACTCCGGCGGCGAATACAGTCGTCGCCGGCAGTGAAGCGGCGAGTGCTGCGGCCGTCAAGCCATGCGCAAGCGCACGGCCAAGTCCGTGTTTAGACATTCAGATTCCCTCCACGTTTCCGCGATCCGACGCCCTCCGCGTTCGATCGGGAACTCTCGTCCGGCATGTAGCCGGTCGAATGATTATCCCCCACATTTTAGAACAGGCAATCGAAATTTTGCAAAATCTGGTCTGCCTGTCTGGAATTCCTGCGCGGAAACCGGCAAAGCTTGCTGACGCAGTGACCACGGATGGGGGATTGATGAGCGCGTTCAAGGCCCGGCCGCCCGTGGGGATCGATCCGACCGGTGTGTCCGAGGAGGGGGGCGTGGTCTACGAGCTCATCCGCGACGACATCATTTCCGGCCGTCTCGAAGCCAATTCCCGGCTGGTGGTGGCGGAGCTGTCGGAGCGTCATCGGTCGCCGGCGAACGCGGTGCGCGAGGCGCTGCAGCTGCTGCGCTCGCAGGGCTTCGTGCTGCTGGTGCACAACAAGAGCGCCCGGGTGCGTCCCATCGATCAGGAACTGGTGCGCGACGTGTACGAGATCGGCGTGCTGATCGAGCCCTCGATGGTGCGCTGGTTCGTCGACATGGCCACGGCCGGCGACATCGCCCAGCTCGAGGATATCCAGGGGCAGATCGAGGCCAACAATTTCGACGACCCGATCCTGCACAGCGAGCTCGACACGCAGTTTCATACGCTGATGTACGACCGGCACTACAACCACCTCGCGGCGGAACTCTGGTGGAAGCATCGCGAACTGCTGCGGGCGCTGGCGCGCCGCTACAGCTACACCCTGTCGCGCCGCGCGCAGGTGATCCGCGACCACCGCGATCTCATCCGCATGGTCAAGGAAGGCGACGCGGCAAGTGCCGCTACACTGATTTCGGCGCATGTCGAAGGGGCAGGGCGGCACGTGCTGGAGCAGATGCGGGCGGCCAGTTCGGCGCGGGCCAGCTGAGGCAGTTTCAAGAACACTTTGGGGAGGAATTTCATGAAGATCACGAGCGTAGAGCCTTGGCTGGTGAAAGCCTCCAGCTCCTATTGGGGCGAGTATCTGTTCGTCGAGGTGAAGACCGACGCCGGCATCTCGGGCTGGGGCGAGATCACCTCGACCACCAAGATCGCCAACCGGGCGCTCTGCGCCATCCTCAAGCAGATGGGCGGCCAGATCGCGGGGGAGGACCCCAGCAAGATCGAGCGGCTGTGGCACAAGATGTTCCGCAGCTTCACCTACATGGGCAGCCGCGGCGCGGCCTGCGAATGCGTCTCGGCGATCGACATCGCGCTCTGGGACATCCGCGGCAAGGTGCTGGGCCTGCCGGTCTACGAACTGCTGGGCGGCGCGGTGCGCGACGAGATTTCGCTCTACACCCACCCGGATCAATCCAAGTTCACCTCGGAGCAGGGGGTGATCGACGAGATCACCGACATCGTGAAGTCGGGCCACAAGGCGCTGAAGTTCGATCCGTTTCCCTACCAGGGAAGTCGCGAGCAGCGGGACGGCTATCTCGACGGCATGATGAGCCGGGCGGACGAGAGGAAGGCCGCGGACCTCACCGCGCTGATCCGCAAGACGGCCGGGCCGGAGATCGAGGTGCTGATCGACGCGCATGGCCGCTTCGACGTGCCGACGGCGATCCGGCTCTGCCGCTCGCTCGAGGAGGCCGGGCAGATCGACTGGTTCGAGGAGCCGGTGCCGCCCGAGAGCTACGGAGCGCTGAAGCAGGTGCGCGAGAAGGTGAATGCGGCGATTTCGGTCGGCGAGCGGGCGCACACCAAGTGGGATTTCGTCCGCATCCTCGAGGACAAGCTCACCGACTACATCATGCCGGACGTCACCTGGACCGGCGGCATCACCGAGATGAAGAAGATCGCGACGCTGGCGGAGGCGTTCTACGTGCCAATCTCGCCGCATGACGCGGGCGGCCCGATCAACATCCTTGCCGGCGCCCACGTGATGATGACCGTGCCGAACTTCTACCGGCTCGAGACCTCGCGCTGGAACCTCAACTGCTACAACGAGCTGATGCATACGCGGTTCGACAACTCGAACGGTGAGCTGAAGCTGCCCAAGGTGCCCGGCCTCGGCATCGAGCTCGACCGCGACTACCTCGAAAACAACAAGATCGAAACGGCCTGAGGGGGCGACCATGAAGATCACCGGCATCGAAACCGTCGTCGTCAACGCGGTGCACCGCAACTGGATTTTCGTGAAGGTGCTGACCGACCAGCCCGGGTTGTGGGGCTGGGGCGAGGCGACGCTGGAGTGGAAGACCCGCGCCATCAAGGGCACCATCGAGGACCTCGCGCCGTTCCTGATCGGGCAGGACCCGATGCGGATCGAGCACCTCGTCAACACCATGACCCGGTTCAGCTTCTGGCCGCTCGGCTCGATCGGGCTCACCGCCGTATCGGGCATCGAGCATGCGCTGTGGGACATCAAGGGCAAGGCGCTCGGCGTGCCGGTGTGGCAGCTGCTCGGCGGCAAGGTGCGCGACCGGGTGCGGGTCTACACCCACCTGAAGCGCGGTTCGTCCTCGGCGCGGGTGTCGAACCTCGACATCCCGGCCTTCGTCGATGCGGTGCAGGAGACGGTGGAGATGGGCTATGACGCCATCAAGCTCGGCTTCGTGCCCTATACCGGCTACGACGCGCCACTGCCATCGGTGCGGCATGTCGAAAAGCTCGCCGCAGCGGTGCGCGAACGGGTCGGCGACGGCGTCGACATCATGACCGACTTCCACGGCCGGCCGGATTCGCTCGAGGCGGCGATCGCCTACATCAAGGCGATAGAGCCGATCAAGCCGCTGTTCTGCGAGGAAGTGATCCAGCCCGGCGACGCGGCTGCGATGGCCGATATCGCACGGCGGGTCGATTGCCCGCTGGCGACGGGCGAGCGGCTATTCACGCCGCGCGAGTTCGCCGAAATCGCCGAACTCCGGGCAGTGGCCTACATCCAGCCCGACCTCGCGCATTGCATGGGGATTTCGGGCGGGCGGAAGATCGCGGCGATTGCCGAGGCGGCGCATCAGGGCGTCTGCCCGCACAACCCGATGGGACCGGTGGCCGGCGCCGTGGCGCTGCAATTCGATGCGGCGACGACGAACTTCGTGATCCAGGAAGAGGCCGTCGGCATCGTGCCGTGGTTCGAGGAAATCTGCTCGGTCTATCCGCTGCAGCTCGACCAGGGCTCGTGGCTGATCCCGGAGACACCGGGGCTGGGCATCGAGATCGACGAGAAGGCCGCGGCGAAATACCCGTTCGCACAGGAAGTGATCCCCGCGACGGAGTCGGTGCTGAAGGATGGGCGGATAGCGAACTGGTAGCGTTCTGATCGTCGCTGGGTGAGGATCCCGTACGGACCGCCGGTTCAGACCACTGGCCACCCTCCCCCTTGCGGGGAGGGTACCGAAGCTTAGGCGCGGAAGCGCCTTAGCGAGAGGTAGGGAGGGGGTTCTACCGAGCTAGGATTCGGCCACCCCCGGGCCATACCCCCCTCCTAGCTCTGCTACGTCGCTGACGCTCCTAGCGGCGCTACCTCCCCCGCAAGTTGGGAGGTGGGCAGCGGCCAATATCGTCATAGGCGATTGCCCCGCGCGCCGGAGGCGGTGGTGCTCCTTGAACAGTTGCGGATCCGCTCAATCCGCCAGCAGCCGGTGCGCCTGCGGGCGCCAGCCGATGAGGCGTTCGGCTTTGCTCAAGTCGTGCTCGACACCCTTCTCGTCGCCGACGATGTAGATCGACTCGTAGCGCGGCTCGTTGCCCAGCGCGTTGACGGCGCCCAAGTACGCGTTTGCCATGTCTTCCTCGTCGAGCGGGTGGACGAAGCTGCCGTCGCCGGCGCGCTTGGGGTCGGCGCGCTGGGCCAGGAAGTCGGCGCGCTTGCGTGGGCCGCTGATGCGCAGCCCGAGGATATCCATGCCGAACCAGCGGGCGAAGTAGGCGCAGATCTGTTCGCCGAGGCCCTTGGTGAGCCCGTAGACCGAGGGAGAATCGAGCGGCACGGTCTCTTCGGCAGGATAGAAATCGCGGCCGCGGAAATGCACGCTCATCGACGTGGTGTAGACGCCTCGCTTCACCCCCGCCTCCTGCGCCAGATAGAGGAACAGGTGCAGGGCCTTGGTGTTGAGGTCGTAGTTGTTGAGGATGGCCTCCACGTCCTGGTGCGTGGACATGCCGCCCTGGCCGCTGCGCATGGCGAGCCAGACGAAGGCATCGACGCCGACGAGGGCCTTGCGGATCGCCTCCGGGTCCATCGCGGAGCCCTGCACGAACTCGACATCGGGTTCGGCAGGTGGGGCAAGGTCGAGCACCCGCAGGCTGTGCTGCTGCTTCAGGTAAGGCGTTATGAGCTTGCCGACATGGCCGGCGCCGCCGACGAGGAGGAGTTTCATCTTACGCCTTCTCGCCCGTATCGAGGACACGCATGCCAAGCCGCTTCGCGGTGGCGTGGAACAGGGCGCCGACCTCCGGGAGTTCCTCCGACGAGTTGCCCTCGGCGATGATCGGGTAGTCCGGATCGAGGGCTTCGAGCCGCTGGAACAGGGTGCCGAAATCCATCAGGCCCTTGCCGGGGCAGCCGTCCTGTAAGTGGATGGCGAGGCGGTTTTCGACCCAGATATCCTTGGCGTGGGCGCTGCAGATGTGGTTGCCGAGCACGTCGAAGTGGTCGTTCAGGGCGCCGTTGGTGTCGTAAATCGTGTCGAGCGTGATCCAGTTGGCGCTGTCGTAGTCGCAGCGGACCCAGGGGGAATCCACCGCGTCGAGGATGCGCAGCGCGATTTCGGGGGTACGCGGGGTGACCAGTGAGTGGCACTCGAGGCTCAAGAAAACTCCAGCGTCTTCAGCGGCCTTGGCGCATTCCCTGAGTGACAGAATCAACTGCGCCTCGGCCTTGGCCGTCCAGTTGTCGGGGTGCGGGAACCACGGGCCGGCGGGGTTCATCGAGCCGGGGCCGGTGTCGATGCCGCGCGCGCCCATCCAGCCGGCGAGTTTCAGCGCCGCCTGCAGGGTGCGGACCGACTGGGCGCGAGCCGTCTCGTCGGAGGTGATGAGGTTCTGCCAGTAGCCGGTGCACTGGAAGAAGGACACGCCCTCGTCCGCGAGCAGCGCCTTCAGTCGCTCGGCATCGGCGCGCGGGGTGGTGTGCGGGTCGTTGTCGCGGAAGCGGGTGAAGATGCCGGAAAAGCCGGCGTCGCGGACGCGCCTGCACATCGCGGAGTCGACGTCGTTCATGTTGGCGGGAAGGAAACACCCGCTCATACCAAATCGCATTGTGGTCCCCTCGAACCGCGGTGGAGGAGGCGGCCCGAAGGCCGCCCCGATGTTTCAGGCGGTGCTGTGGCCGATGACGCTCCAGCGCTCCTCGCGGGGCATGGTGGGGCGGAAATCGTAGCGCTCCTTGCCCAGCGCGTGCAGCGTGGCGCGCTCGATGAGCGAGAACTCGGCCGGGTCTTCGCGGTTGAGGTTCATCGGCTCTTTCAGCACCACCGGCGGGTTGGTCATGAAGCGCACGTTGCCGGAGTGGTTGTTACTCGAGGCGTGCAGCATGAAGGGGTGGAGGATGATGAAGTCGCCGACTTCGCCGGTGATTTCCTCGAACTCCTTGCACTCGTTGACCAGGTTGCCGAACGCGTCGCCGTCATCGACGCCTTCGGGGTGGGCGGCGAGGTATTCGGCCACCACCTTGATCGAGTCCGGCGCAACGAAGGTGCCGCCGCCTTTGTGGACGACGTCACTCCAGTAAACGATGGTGAGCAGGCCCTGCTCGCGGCTGTCGAGGAAGTGGCGAAAGAAGCTGCCATCCTTGTGCCAGCCGCCCGATGCAGGCGACGGCGGATCCCACGGCTTGTCGGCGCCGCGCTTGAAGTTGACGACGAACGCATCGGACCACTCGGTGGAGTCGATCGTGGTGAAGTGCTGGGACTCGATCTCCATGATCTTGTGCTCGATGCGGTCTTCACCGCCCGTCACGTCACAGAGCGCGGCCCAGCCGCGGGGGGAAATGTTTTTGATCGCCGCCTTGTTGTGGCGGTCCATCCAGACGATGTCCTTGGTCCAGGTGGAGCGGTCGGCGGGGTCGTAGCCGAGGCGGGCATAGGCCTCGTCGGTCCATTTCTTCGCCAGGTCGGGATCGACGCAGTTCTTGACGCGGACATAGCCCTTCTCAATGAAATGCTGCGCGTCGGCTTCGGACAGTACCTGCAGTGTGCGGGTCATGTGATTGGTCCTCCAGAGACTCTTGATTGCTTAGGGCCGGACGATGGCGCCGTCGCGGCGCCGGTCTTCCGCCATGAAATAGGACTTTGCGGCCTTCTCGGGATCGAGCAGTGCCTCGGCCTTGGCGACATCGATATCGATGCCGAGGCCGGGCTGCTCGTTGCCGTAGAGGTAGCCGCCCTCAAGGATCGCGTGGCCGGGGAACAGGTCGTATTCCTCGGGGGCGAAGTGGTTCTCCTCCTGGATGCCGAAGGCGGTCGATGCGAGGTCGACATGCATGGCGGCCATCTGGTTCACCGGATCGTTGTCGCCGCCCTCCTGCCAAGCGGTCTGGACACCGAACCATTCGCACAGCGTCGCAACCTTGCGGGCGGGGGTGATGCCGCCGCCTTTGGAGATGCGGATGCGGACGAAGTCGATGAGCCGCTCGGTAACTAGCGGCAGGTATTCGTGCGGGTTGATGAACAGCTCGCCCATCGCCTGCGGGGTGGCGCATTGCTGCCGCACGAGCCGATACCACTGCACCTGCTCGGGGGAGAGCAGGTCCTCGAGGAAATACAGCCGATAGGGCTCGAGCAGCTTCGCCAGTTGCACGGCGTTGTGCGGCGCGAGGTGCTCGTGCACGTCGTGGGTGAATTTCGGACCCCAGCCGAGTTTTTCGCGCAGGTGAGCGAACATGGCAGGGATGGCCTGCAGGTAGGCGTCGTCGTCGAAGGCCTTGTCCTGCGGCCAGTGGTTCTTCGGGCCGCGGGCGTTCTCGCGATCGAGGAACCCGCCGCCGCCGTAATTGCCCAACTGGCAGCGGATGACAGTGTAGCCTTCCTCCCAGTAGCGGCGCACGTCGTCCTCGAGTTCCGTGATCGAGTTGCCGCCAGCGTGGGCGTAGGCGGCCACCGCGCTGCGGGTCTTGCCGCCGAGCAACTGGTAGACCGGCATGCCGGCTTCCTTGCCCTTGATGTCCCACAGCGCCATGTCGATGCCGGCCTGCACGGTGTTGAGGGTGGAATCGTTGCGCCAGTAGCCGCAGGTGTAGACCGACTGCCAGATGTCCTCGATGCGGCTGACATCGCGGCCGATGATGAGCGGCGCGATGGTCTCGATGGCCGTCTGGATGACCTTGCAGCGGTAGTGGTCGGAAGCCGAGCCGATGCCGTAGAGGCCCGGCTGGTCGGTCAGGACCTTCACGAACAGCCAGGTGCCGTTGGCGCGCGTGCGAATGGTCTCGATCCCGGTGATCTTGGTCATCTCATCCCTTGAAGCATGATTGTTGGCCGCTTGGAGTCGGCCTTATCGGATCGCTGCAGGCCTGACCTTCGCAACGGCGCGGGCCAGAGGCAAGTTGGGCGAAAGGTGGAGATTGAGCGCAGAGATGCCGGACGCAAAGAGGGCGCCACCGGGGCGCCCTCTTCGTCTCAGCGGAAACGTTGCGGTCAGTTCGCCGCGGGAGCCGCAGGAGCGGCCTCCGGTGCGGACATGGCCGGAGCTTCCATGGCGGGAGCCTCCATTGCCGGGGCCTCCATTGCGGGAGCTTCCATAGCCGGAGCGGCTTCCGGAGCAGGGGCTGCGGCCGGAGCTTCGGTCGCGGGAGCGGCAGGAGCCTCGGCCGGCGGCGCGGTCGGGGTCTCGGCGGCCGGAGCCTCAGCCGGGGCCACGGGCTCAGCCGGGGCCTCGGGCTCGGCCGGAGCTGCCGGCGAGGCGTCGGTGATGCGGCCGTCGGTGTAGGGCGTGTAGGTGCCGCCCTGCTTGGCGATGTAGTCGGCCAGCACCTGCTCGAGCGGCGGGCCGAAGTCGTAGGCGTCGATCGCATCGGTGGCGAAGATGTCGTAGCCGTCTCCGCCGCCACGGACATAGTTGTTGGTCACGACGCCATACTCGGCTGCCGGGTCGATCGGCACCCAGTTGTCACCGTCCTTGACCAGCACGTCGCCGACGAGGCGCGAGCCCGCAGCTGCGGTCTTGTCGAAGCTGTACTTGAGGCCGGCGACCTGCGGGAAGCGGCCGGCGACGTCCTCGATCTGGCTGAGGCCGTTCTCGAGCGCCGCAATGACGCCCGCACCGCTGATCTTGAAGGTTGCGAGGGTGTTGGAGAACGGCAGCACCGTCAGCACTTCACCCATCGTGATGTCGCCGGCATCGATCGAGGCGCGCAGGCCGCCCGAGTTGGCGAACGAGATGGTGACGCCCTGGTCGGCGACACGGTCGAGCTGGGCATCGGCCACGAGGTTGCCCATGCCGCATTCCTGCACGCGGCAGACATTGCGGTCACCGACGATCATCTCCGTGGCGCTGCCGACGACTTGCGACTTGAGTTCCTCAAGCGGCTCGCCGAGTTCGGCCAGGCGCTCGACAAAGGCCTGATCGGGCGTGATCGAGGCGTCGAGCAGGATCGGGCCACCGCTGGCGAGGGTCACCTTGCCTTCGTCGTCCCAGGTAACCTTCAGGTCGCCCAGCACCTTGGCGTACTGGCCTGCCTGCACGACAGGAACGTCGATGCCGTCGGGGTTCTTCACGAAGGTCGGGTAGGGACCGCCCTCGCCTTCGCCGGTGCCGAGGAAGGTGTGGGTGTGGCCACCGATGATCAGGTCGATGCCGGACACCTCGGCAGCGAGCTGCTGGTCGACGTTGTAGCCGATGTGCGAGAGCACGATGATCTTGTTGATGCCGGCCGTCTCGAGGGCGCCGATGGCGCCGCGCACGTACTCGCTGACGCTCTGGAACTTCACGTCACCGACTGACGCGATCTCCGGGGTATCCTCAGTTGTGGCGCCGACTACCGCGACCTTTTCGCCGCCGATGTTGAGCACGATGACGCCGCGCGGGCGGCCCTGCAGGTCGGGGTCGGCCGAGGTGTCGAAGTTGCCGCCGATGATCGGGAATTCGGCCGCGGCGAGGAAGCGGGCGTATTCGGCCGGGCCGTCGTCGAATTCATGGTTGCCGGTAGCGACCACGTCGAAGCCGATGCCATTCATGAATTCGGCGACGATCTGGCTCTTGTACTGGGTGTAAAACAGCGAGCCCTGGAAGTTGTCGCCTGCCGAGACGACGACGACATTGTCACCGGCGTCCTGCGAAGCCTTGCGCTCCTGGTCGATCGCCGTCTTCAGCCGCGCCACGCCACCAAAGCACTCACCCTTCTGCTCGCCTTCGGCGTCGCAGGTGGAATCGGAGCCGGTGATGGATTCAAAGCGTGAATGGAAATCGTTGATGTGCAGGATCCTGAGCGAGAACTCGGCCTGCGCCGCGCCGGTAAAGCCGACGGTTAGTGCCAGCGCCGAGGCGCCCAGCAGAAGTCGTTTCATGTCCCTGTCCTTTGCTTTTGAATCCGATTGGCCCGGATGCTTCTCGCACCGGATTGCTACGTTGCCGTAACATCCGCCCGTCATCGCCATGCGACGAGGGCGCACTTCCAGTGGAAGGGGGAGCTTAGCAAGTTCACGCGCGACGGGAAGGGGGTCATCTTCAGTTGTCGTCGTGCAGGGGCTCGAGGCTGCGGCGAATCCATTCGCAGGCGCTGCGCCTTTGCCACGCACACCACCGCCTGAATGCCGACTTCCGGACTGGACTATGGATTCGTTTCGGCTACTCTCCGCGCCGTTTTAGGCGGGAGTTATTCCGATGCGCAGTGCTTTGATCGTCTGGGGTGGGTGGAGCGGGCATGACCCCGAGGAATGCGCGGCCATCTACCGGCGCTGGCTGCACGAGGACGGTTTCTCGGTGCGCGTCGAGACCGACACCGCGGTATTTGCCGACCCGGCGATCCACGACCTCAGCCTGATCATCCCGATCTACACTATGAGCAAGATCGAGAAGGAGCCGCTCGCCAACCTCGTCAAGGCGATCGAAGGCGGCGTTGGCCTCGCCGGTCACCATGGCGGCATGAGCGATGCGTTCCGCGATGCCGTGGACTATCAGTTCGTCGTCGGCGGCCAGTGGGTGGCGCACCCCGGCAACATCATCGACTACACGGTCGACGTGACGAAGCCCGAAGACCCGATTATGCAGGGGATCGCCGCGTCCTTCCCCTACACCTCCGAGCAATACTACATGCACATGGACCCGTCGGTCGACGTGCTGGCGACGACCACGTTCTCGGGTCTGCACGCCGCGTGGACCAAGGGCGTGGTGATGCCGGTGGTGTGGAAGCGGATGTACGGTGCCGGCCGGGTGTTCCACTCGACGCTTGGCCACCGCGCCACTGAGTTCGAGAACTCCAACATGGCGACCATCCTTCGCCGCGGTATCAACTGGGCAGCGCGGGCGGAGTAGGCGCTACCAGCGCAGCGCCCATCTCCCGAGGATCGCGCCGATCCCCGCCGCGATCAGGATGCCCGTCGTGTACCAGATGGCGAGGAACGGCATGCCGTTTTCGCCGCAGTGGAACGCATAGACCCAGGCGGCGGCGCTGCCGGCGAGCAGCCCTGCCGCGAATCCGGCGGCTGCAAGGTTGGTGGGGGCCAGTCGGCGCATCATGAGGGCTGTCGCGGCATAGACCGGGACGGCCAGCCCGACGATGTAGAACGGGCAGAGCAGGGCCGTTCCGCCCATCACCAGTTCGTACGACATGCCCGGCGGCATGATGACCAACTGCGCGATGCCCAGCACCCCGGCGAAGGCGATCAGGGCAAACAGCCCGACCATAGGGCGGCGCATGCTGCCGCCGGGGCGGGCCAGGCGGATCGTGGCCCACAGGGCAATGGCGCTGAAGATCGCGGTGTAGGTAAACTTCCACCAGAAGATCATCGTCCCGGTGGCTTCCATCAGGTCGGGTCGCAGGCCCAGCCACGCAATCATGACCAGCATGGCGACGGCCGACCCGATGGCAACGGCGAGGCCGAGCAGCATCGGCAGCCGGGCGCGGGGAACCGGTGTCGCTTCGGCGGCGAGGCGATCGAGCAGGTCGTCGCTCATCGGGCGCCTCCTGTGAAACGGGCGGCCAGCGCCTTGAGGCCGCGGTGGATGGCTACCTTGGCCGCCGTTTCAGTCATGCCGGCGCGACCGGCGGCCTCGGCGATCGACGAGCCCTCGAGCTTCACCTGCCGGATCAGCGCCGCGGGGCGGTCGGGGAGGGTGGCGAGCACAGTATCGACATCCATGCGGGCGGTCGCATCACCGGCATCGTCGGCGGCGAAGATGGCGGCGTCGTCTTCGAGCGGCAGGGTCTGGCGCAGCTTCGAGCGGCGGAAATGGTCGATCAGCTTGTAGCGGGCAATGGCATGCAGCCAGGCCGTGAACGGCTGGGTCACGTCGTAGGTCAGCCTTCGGGTGTGAATTGCCATCAGGGTTTCCTGCACCAGGTCGTCGGCGGCGGCCGGATTGGTCAGCCGCCGCGCGTAATACCGGACGAGATGCGTGCGCAGTTCGGCCAGCAGCGCGCGATAGGCGCGTTGATCACCGGCGAGCGCAGCGAGCATCAGGGGCTTGAGCCGCGCTTCGTTGTCCGCCGTCGGGTTCATCTGTGCTCTATACGGGTGAGGCCGGCACAAGGTTACACGCAGATCAGCCCGCTGTCTCGCGGGGGCGCAAAGACCGGCCCTCATCACTTGGCTGTGATCGGGTAACCGACCTGCGACCTGCGCCGAACTCCCCTGCATGCCGCGTTGGGCGGCTTACGGGAGACTGAACATGAAGACGCTGATTTCCACCCTCGCCCTCGTGGCATGCCTTGGTTTCACCGGCACCGCGCTGGCCCAGGACGCAATGGCGCCTGCCACCGATGCGATGGCGAGCGACGCGATGGCCCCAATGGCAGACGATGCCATGGCGGCGATGACGCCGGACGAGATGCTGGCCGCCTGCCTCGAAAAGGCCGGCATGGAAATGGACGCCATGAAGAAGGACGAGGCCGGCAAGGCCTGCCACGACGCCCACAACATGGCCGCTCCGATGGCAACCGACAGCATGGCTGCGCCGATGGCCACCGACAGCATGGCCGCCGACCCCGCTGCAACGGCACCGGCGATGTAATACAACTCTCCGTGAAACACTGACATCGCGCCCCGAACGGCCGTTCCTTAATGGGACTGCACTCGGGGCGCGGCAAGAGGGGTAAACATGACGGACCAGGCGATGGACTCGGCGACGGTGGCTGAAAAGCCCGCCAAGCCGAAAGGTCCGCTGATCTACCGGCAATCGATCTTCACGCGGGTGACCCACTGGGTGTGGGCGATCGCGATGTTCTTCCTGTTGCTGACGGGCCTCCAGATCTACAACGCTCACCCGACGCTCTACATCGGCGAGCAGTCGGGCTTCGAGTTCGACAATGCTGTGCTGCGGATCGGCGCGGAGAACACCCCGGAGGGCCCGCGCGGCTTCACCACGATCTTTGGCCAGAAGTTCGACACGACCGGCGTGCTCGGGATGAGCGAGTTGCGTGGCAATACGAACTTCATCGGCTTCCCCAGTTGGGCGACAATTCCCAGCGTCCGCGACCTCGCGACGGGACGCGTGGTACACTTCTTCTTCGCCTGGGTGTTCGTCGCTGCGCTGGCGGTGTGGTTCGTGGCCTCGCTGCTGAACCGGCACCTGTGGCGTGACATCATCCTGAAGCCCCGCGACATCCGCGACCTGCCCAAGGACATCTGGGACCACATCACCTTCCGCTTCCACCACCGGCGCAGCTACACGCCGCTGCAGAAGGTGGCGTATTTCGGGGTGTTCGCGATCCTCTTTCCGCTCATCATCCTCACCGGGCTCACCATGTCGCCGGCAATGAATGCCGGTTGGCCCTGGCTGGTCGACATCTTCGGCGGACGGCAGACGGCGCGCACCATACACTTCGTCGTCATGGTGCTGCTGGTGCTGTTCTTTGTGGTGCATGTCGCCATGGTGGTGCTCGCCGGGCCGATCAACGAACTGCGCTCGATGATCACCGGCTACTACCGCACGAGCCCCGGGACCGAACCCGATGCGAAGGACAAGTCCAATGGCTAACTTGATCTACAATCGCAGGCGACTGCTGGGACTGGGCGCTGCCGGGGCGGGGTCCATGTTGCTCGCCGGCTGCGACAGCTTCGATTTCCTCGGCCAGCGCAACCATCCGGTGCGCGACTTTCTCGAGCGCGCCAACGGGCTGACCTACGCGGCGCAGCGGGCGCTGGTGGGCGACCAGGCGCTGGCGCGGGAGTTTTCCGAGAGCGAGATCCGGCAGGGCCAGCGGCCGAACGGCACCACCGATCCGCGGACCAACGTGGCGGAATACAGCCAACTCGTCGAAACCAACTTCGCGGCCTACCGCCTGCGGATCACCGGGCTGGTGGAAACGCCGAAGGAATATACCCTCGCCGAACTGCAGAACATGCCAAGCCGCACGCAGATCACCCGGCACGACTGCGTCGAGGGCTGGAGCTGCATCGCCAAGTGGACCGGCGTGCCGCTTAGCCGGCTGCTCGACGAGGCGAAGGTGAAGCCGCAGGCGAAATTCGTGCTCTACCACTGCTACGACCAGTATGGCGGCGGGCTATCGGCGGCGGTGAACTACTACACCAGCTCCGACCTCATCGACGCCTTCCACCCGCAGACGATCTGCTCGTACGGACTGAACGGCGCGGCCCTGCCTGTCGCCAACGGCGCGCCGGTACGGGTGCGGATCGAACGGGCGCTTGGCTACAAGCAGCCCAAATACGTCCACACGATCGAGCTGGTCGATGGCTTCTCGACCGTCGGCCGGGGGCAGGGCGGCTACTGGGAAGACAACGGCTACGACTGGTACGGCGGCATCTGAGGCTGCCAACCGAACGCCAGGGATACGGCTCGCATGCCTCCCATGCGGGCATTCCGCTTGCGTTATCGTGGGTTATGGCTCATATGAGCGCCATTCGCCCTCAGCGGTGATGGACTTCTCTTCTTACTGGCCAATGCGGTGAGCGGCGAAGTGCCCCGAGGGATCGATCCCCGGGTAAATCGCAACCGCGCGGCAATCCCTGTCGCCATTGCTTTGATGAACCGGCTCCGCCGCGATTATTCGCGCGGGCCCTCAAGCGCTCCGATTGGCCCGGCGCGCCAAAAAGGACTTACCTTTGACCAATACCTTTACCGCACTCGGCCTGCCGGCGCCCATCGTGGCTGCCCTCACCGCTGCCGGGTTCGATACGCCGACGCCGATCCAGGCCAAGGCCATCCCGCCGCAGCTGCAGCGCCGTGACATCATGGGCATCGCCCAGACCGGCTCGGGTAAGACCGCGGCGTTCGGCCTGCCGATCCTCGCCGGCATTGCCGAGCTCACCGGCCGCGCCGCGCCGATGACGACCCGCGCCCTGATCCTCGCTCCGACCCGCGAACTCGCGGTGCAGATCGATGAAGTGCTGCACAAGCTCGACGGCTCCAAGCGCCTCTCGACCGTGCTGGTGCTCGGTGGCACCTCGCGCCACGCGCAGGTGACCAAGATCGCCCGTGGCGTCGATGTGGTGGTTGCCACTCCGGGCCGCCTCAAGGACCTCATCGACGACCGCAAGCTCAAGCTCGACCAGACCCGCTGGCTGGTGCTCGACGAAGCCGACCGCATGCTCGACATGGGCTTCATCGGTGCGGTCAAGCAGATCGCCGCCCAGATCGGCCCGCGCCGGCAGACAGCGATGTTCTCGGCCACCATGGCCCCCGAGATCGCCGAGCTGGCCAAGGGCCTGCTGAACGATCCGGTCCGCGTCGAGGCCAATCCGGCAGCGACGACCGTCGGCACCATCGAGCAGCGCGTGATCTTCTCGGGCTCGAAGGAAAAGCGTGCGGTGCTGAACACCCTGCTCGCCGACAAGTCGCTCGAGCGCGTCATCATCTTCTCGCGCACCAAGCACGGCGCCGATCGCGTGGCCAAGAACCTTGCGGCCGACGGGCATGTCGCGGCGGCGATCCACGGCAACAAGAGCCAGAACGCCCGCCAGGCGGCGCTCAAGGGCTTTGCCTCCGGTCAGGTTCGCCTGCTGGTCGCCACCGATATCGCGGCGCGCGGCATCGACGTGCCCAACATCACGCACGTCATCAATTTCGAACTGCCGGACGATGCCGAGAACTACGTGCACCGCATCGGCCGCACCGCGCGCAACGGCGCTTCGGGCTTTGCCATCTCGCTGGTCGACGGCACCGAGACCGACAAGCTGCGTGACGTCGAAAAGCTGATCCGCAAGACGCTGCCGGTTTCCGGTGAGTTGAAGGGCGCAGGCGGCGAGGCTATTCCCGCGGCAGACGCGCGGCTCCGTCGCGCCCCGCCGAAGGCCCAGCCGGCCCGGCCGAACGGCCAGCGCAAGCAGGCCAATGCCGGCCGTCATTTCTCCGGCGCCAAGAAGGCCGCGATCATGGGCGAACGTCGCGACCATGGCGGTCCGGGCGCCGGTGGCCAGGTGCAGCGGACGCGTACCCCAGAGGCTGGCGTCAGCGCCCGTCCGGCGCGTGTCGAAGGCGGCAACGCCCAGCAGGTCCGTGGCGGTGCCAGCACCGCCAGCAACGTGTCGCGCAATGGCGGCGCGCCGCCGACGGCGTCGGCATGGTGGGAAAAGCCGACGGGTTCGGGTCCGGCCGCTCCCAATGGCAACAAGCCGCGCTGGGACAAGAAGCAGAAGGACGCCGGCAAGGTGCGCCGCGAGTCCGCAGCGAGCTGATGTCCTGCCCGGCCCTCCGTCCTGCAACACCTGCAGGATGAGGGCCGAGAGGCACTGAATGAGAAGAAAAGGGGAGGCCGCTGGCCTCCCCTTGTCATTGTTCGTCATCCCGTCGAAAGACAACGGTCGGCGGAACGCTCCTCAGCGAATGCCCGCAACCCCGGGCACAAGGCTCACGCTATCGGTCGTGGCCGATGCCTCGCCCATGGCGCCACCGTCCGGACGCCGGCCGCTCGGGGGATCGCCCATCGGGGCGCCACCGCCGACACCTTCGAACCCCGCAGCCCCCTGGGCGGTCGGATCGACGCCGACGATCATGGCGACGAGGTAGCGCTCCTCGAGCTCCTTCACATAGGCGAACGAGGCTCGGGTCGCCTGGGCGGCAATGTTGTCGTTGCCGTTCAGCACATCACGGTCATGGCCGTGTTCAGTGTAGGGCGGCACGTTCTGGTAGATGAACTGGCTCAGCGCGTCGGGAAAGAAGATCTGTCCCGTGAGCACGGTCTGCTCGTCGAGGAAGACCTTGAAGTGGATGTGCGTGGTGCGGCCGGCATACCAGCCCGGGTAGATGGTCTGGAATTCGACGATGCCGCTCTCCCCCGCGAACTGGGTACCGCGCAGGAAGGTCTCCCCGGTGGTGTCGACACCGCCCGTCTGGTTGGGATAGCCCGAATAGAGGCCGACGGCGTTGCAGTGCCAGATATCGACGCGCGCGCCGGCGATCGGCTTGCAGGTGCCATCGACGATCTGCAGCCGAACATTGGTCGGAACGCCGGTCTGCGTGCCTTCGGTGATATCCGATCGCTCCAGCGCCGGGTCGAAATAATACGGACCCTCGGTGACCTCGGGCGTGAGCACGCAGACATCGGCGCCCGGCATCAGCGTGCTCTCGGCGGCAATGGTCGCCGCTTCCTGTGCGAAGGCGGCTCGGCTCATCAGCGCGCCGCCAGCGGCGGTCACGGCTACGAGCTTGAGGGCGTTGCGGCGGCTCAGGCCAGATTCGGTCACGTTGGTCTCCTGTCGTTATCAGCGATAGTCGATGTAGGGACGGCGGCGACAAAGGCCACGTTACAAGTTGGTCGGCGGGGTTACGAATTGGAAATGCCGGGAAGGCTCTGACGGAACGATGATGGGCGGGCACCGTTGAGTCCCTGAAACCAAAGGAGGCCGCCATGAGTGAACAGAAGCGCCCGAGCGTTCCGCAGCCCAGCGAAGTTCCGTCGGATATTCCCGAAGCGGAACAGCGCAACCGCGTGTTGCCAGCAGGGCAGATTCCCGGGCTGCCGATCGGTAGTGACCCGCTGCTGCAGCCGCAGCCCCGGCCCGCGCCGCGGGAAGTGCCGCCGCTCGACTGACGCGGCCCACTCGACAAGTTCAACGGCCCGTGGAGAGCTCCACGGGCCGTTTTGTTTCGTTCCGGCCAACCCATTGGCCGGCCCCACGATTTAATATCTTCCTGAACGGCAGATAAACGGATAATTCCGGGAACGTTCAAGGCGCGCGCCGCATTGTCGCCCTCAAGATGAACACCACGGGGCAAAGTCCCCGGCACCCAAGGGACGCAAATGATCAAGGTCGCGCTTTTCGCACTGTTCGTGATGTCGATGGGGACACTCGGGATTGCCGCGTCCGGCCTGCCGGTGCCGAATGCCGTTGCAGCCGAGCTGCGCTGAGCCTGCACCCCTTCGCACGAGGCGCCGTCCCGAAGGGCCGGCGAGGGCCTTCGCCGATGAACATCTCCTTGCGGATCCTGCTGATCGTCCTGTTCGCCGCCGCCCTGGCGGTGCTGACATTCGCTGCTGCCGCGGTCGTCAACCTCGGCTGACGCCTCAGCTGAGCGGGATGCCCTTTTTCCCCTTGTCTGCCTGATAGGTTGCCGAAAGGTCGTTGTAGACGGCGTTGAGGTTGTCGACGCGTTCCACCAGCCGCTCCTTCGACGAGCGGTCCTGCCCGGCGATCATCTGCTGGATGTCGTGGGCGGTGAAGAACGCATTCTTCCGATTGTAGAGCGGCCGGTCCTCTGGGACGAAGCCCCGGTCCGGGTCGGGCACGGCGTACACCTCGCGCAGGATGCGGATGTCGTGCGGAATGCCGAAGCTATCGCGCGTCTGCTCGTAGCTGAACAGATAGTAGAAATTGTCGAAGCCCGACCACGTGATGCCGCTCAGGCAGAGCGAGCATGGCTCATGCGTGGCGAGGAAGATGCAGTCCTTCGGGTCGGGACGCCCCTCGGCCGGCAGCTCGAAGAAGCGGCGGATGGCGTGCATCTCGCCGTGCCAGATCGGGCTTTCGGTCTCGTTGTTGGTTTCGGCCACCACCACCGAGAGATCGGATTTCCTCAGGATCGCCGCGCCGAACAGCTTGTTGCCGCCGCCGACGCCGCCCTTGGTGCGGGCGACGATGTCGGTTTCGATGACGTCGAGCAGGCGAGAGATGAGGGCAGGGGTGTCCATGGGCGCTCCGGATTGCCGCAGGACGTTGGCGGAGCCGGTGCCCGGGGTCAAGGCGTCGGCGTCACCTAGTACCGCGACTTCTCCAGCACCGCGAGTTCGGCGCCGGCGACATCCAGCAGCGTCAGGCTGCTCCCATCGACCCGCCAGAAGCGCGTGCGCGCCAGGACGTCGAAGAACGCCGTCTCCTGCGCCGACAACGTGTCGTCGATGCAGGCCATGCGCGTGGCGGCGACGGCGGACAGCGCCAGCGTCTGCTCGCCGACCTGAGCCTGTGCGAACCACGAATTGCAGCCGCCGCGCCCGCCGGCACGCATGTCCGAGCCGATCGACAGCGACGACACCGAGCCGCGCGCGACCGGCGTTCCTCCGATGCTGGCGGCGTTCCACGTAGTCCCGAGTATGGCGGGCGGTACAGGCGGAGCCACCGGCGCATCGGCGAGGGGCGCGTCGGCCCCGCCCTGGAAATTCACGACGATGAGGATGGGTTCGGTTGGCGCCAGCGGGTCGATGGGGTAGGGCTCGACGTTGCGGAACCACACCGCGCCGTCCGCCCCGGCAATCTGGGCCACCAGCGCGTAGTCGTGCGTGAGATCAAGCGTGTTTGTGTCGAGGTTGAGCGTGAAGGTCAGAGGCACCTGGCCGGGCGTCGCAATCGCGGCGGTGGCGGCGAGGCCGGGCTTTTCGGGCTGCGCCAGATCGATCAACGCCACGGTCAGGGTGCCGGCTTCCGGCAGCGCGATCCGCTCCCGGTAGGTGACGTCGCCGGTGAGCGTCACGCGTTCAGCCATCGCTGGCGCGACGGTGAGCAGCAGCAGCGTTGCTGCCATGGCAACGAGATCGAGGATACGCATGCAAGAGCCCTCCATTCCCTTTGCGCCAGCATGGCTCAGGAATGTGGACGAAATACAACGGTTGCCCAGTCTCAGTGCGGTCCGACGATGATCCAGGGCTGGTCGAAGAAGTATTCCTCGAGGTTGTTGCCGTCGCCGCCCCGGTCGATGATCAGGAAGTCGGTGACCTCGCCAAGCGGCGTCAGCACGCCGTGCCAGGTGTTCATCGCCATGTTGATGCCCTGGCCGGGCGAGCACATGAAGGCGCGCGGCGTGCCGGGGATGCCGCCTTCGTCGGGGCAGACGATCGACAGGAACGGCCGCGGCGCCAGAGGGTAGAAAGCCTGGCTGCCGAACGGATGCCGTTCCACCATCTTCAGCGTCAGGGGCAGGGAGTAAGGCTGGCCGCGGGCGATGGAAATGAGCGGGCGAGCGTGCACACCGCCCAGTTCGACCCGCGCAAGGTCATGGTAGCGCTCCGTCATGCCGCCATTGATCGGATAGTGGTGCGCGCCCTCGATTTCGATGACCTGTCCAAACGGGGCGTAGGCCTCACGGGTCAACGGCTCGATGGAAATGGCGCGGCTCATGCTCACAACCCCAGCTTCATGTGACGGTTGACGTCCTTGTAGAGCAGGTAGCGGAAGCGGTTGGGGCCGGCATAGCAGGCCTGCGGGCAGAAGGCGCGCAGCCACATGAAGTCGCCAGCCTCCACCTCCACCCAGTCGCGGTTGAGCCGGTAGACCGCCTTGCCCTCGAGCACGTAGAGGCCGTGCTCCATGACGTGCGTCTCCTCGAACGGGATGACGGCGCCTGGTTCGAGCGTCACGATATTGACGTGCATGTCGTGGCGCAGGTCGGTGGGGTCGACGAAGCGGGTGGTGCCCCAGGTCCTGTTGGTGTCGGGCATCCAGACGACCGGCTCGTCCTGCTCGTTGGCAACGAACGCGGCCGGGATGTCGATGCCGTCGACGACCTCGTAGCGCTTGCGCACCCAGTGGAAGCGGGTGGGAACCTCGCCCTTGTTGCTGAGGGTCCAGTTGCTGGCTGGCGGAAGGTACGCGTACCCGCCGGGCCGGAGCGTGTGCGACTTGCCGTCGACGACGAGCGTCGCGAACCCCTCGACGACGAACAGGATGCCTTCGGCTTCCGGGTTGGTTTCTGGCCGCTGGCTGCCGCCGCCGGGAAACACTTCCATGATGTACTGCGAAAAGGTCTCGGAAAAACCGCTCATCGGCCGGGCGATGACCCAGGCGCGCGTCTCGCTCCAGTGCGGCAGGTAGCTCGTCACGATGTCGCGCATCACCCCATGCGGAATGACGGCGTAAGCCTCGGTGAAGATGGCGCGCCCGGTGTGGAGCGCGCTCTGCGGCGGCAACCCGGCAATCGGGCTGGCGTAGGTGGTGGGGGCCATGTGACTCGTGGGTCTGCTCGAAAAGTGAGCCACCCTATGATGAAACGACCCGGCCGCAATAGGGGATTGCGAGGCCTGCGCGAGCCCGGGATCAACCTGCGGGAAGGTTTTTGCAGGTAGCTGCGCTCTGACATGTCAGTGTCAGAAATCCTTTAGAATTGGAGCGCAGCATCGGTGGCATGAGCACACGTCCCGCCCCCGAGCACCAACCGCTGATCGATCCCCTGGCCTTCGAGGAAGCCGGCCGGCATTTCCGCGAATGGCTCGACCGGCTGCTCGGCCGCTCCCGCTCCGAGGGCGATACCTCTATCGCCTGGGAGAGCGGCGAGCCGGACGAGGACGCTCCACCCCCTGCGCTTTGACCCTCATGGACCCGCTTAGCTGGATCGGTATCGCGGTCATCTTGCTGGTCGCCGTCGTTGCTGTGTTTTCGCGGCGTGGTGGCCGGGATGGCGGTGCCGGCGACGGCGGAGACAGTGATGGCGGTGGTGGAGACGGGGGCGGCGACTGACCCGCCCCCGTCGCCCTACTTGCCGGCGTAAGCCGCCTGCAGGTCGGCGATCACCAGCTTGTGCATCTTGAACATCGCCTGCTGCGCCCGCGCGGCGCCCTCGGGGTTGGCCGAGTCCCAGACCACGCTCATGACGTTGTTGGGGACGATCTGCCAGCTCAGCCCGTACTTGTCCTTGAGCCAGCCACACATCGATTCCTCGCCGCCATCGGCAGTGAGCGCATTCCAGTAGTGGTCGATCTCGGCCTGATCCTCGCAGTCGACGGTGAACGAGATCGACTCGTTGAACTTGAAATGCGGGCCGGGGCCGCCGTTCAGCGCCATGAACTCCTGGTCCTTGAGGCGGAAGTGCATGGTCAGCACGCTGCCGCCGGGGCCGGGGGTCTTCGAATGGATCTCGGCGTCCTTGAAGGTGGCGACGTAGAAATTGACCATCTCCTCGATGCGGTTGTCGATCCACAGGCAGGGCATCATCTTGGGCATTTTGGTCTCCTCGTTGGGTTGAGTATTCCCGCTCCCCGAAGCGGAGCGCTTCGGCGGCGGCAGAGTCGTCGCAGGTGACGTCGTCGGTCAGTCGATCAGTCGGTCGGACGGCCGGCGCTCGAGCAGCTCGTCGAGCCGCTTGAAGCCCATCTCCATGCCCTCGGCCATCGGGGTGGCGCGGGCGCCATCACGGGCTTCCTTGCTGGAGTAAAGAACGGTCACGACGGACGTGGTGACCCCGTCCTTTTCAGTGATGGTGTTGGTGACGATGGTCTCTCCGCCGGTCCAGTCCATATCGTAGAGCTCGGTCATCTTGATCCAGTCCGGGCGGGTGATCTCCAGCACCTCGCCGGATGAGCCCATCTCGAAGCCGTCGGGGCCGCGGGTGACGAAGCGCCATTTGCCGCCGACGCGGGCGTCGAACTCGCAGGTGACGAACACCCAGTCGGCCGGGCCGAGCCAGCGGCGGATCAGCGCCGGGATGGTCCAGCAATCGAAGACGAGTTCGGCCGGAGCGGCGAAGGAGCGGGTGATCGCTATTTCTCGATCGGAGGGCAGGGTGATGCTGAGCGGCGGCATGGCGGGTTCCTCAGTTCTTCCTGTCGGACTTTGGGGTGAGGCTCTGGAGCTCGGCAAGCAAACCATCGAGCCGATTGTAACTCTGCTCCCAGAACTTCCGGTAGGTCTCGAGCCAACCCACCGCATCGGCGAGGGGCAGGCCCTCGATGTGGACCGGCCGACGCTGCGCCTCCTGCCGGCGCGACACAAGGCCGGCCGCTTCCAGGACCTTGAGGTGCTTCGAGATGGCCGGCTGGCTCATGGCGAACGGTTCGACCAGTTCGTTGACGGTGGCATCGCCCTGCGCAAGACGCGCCAGGATGGCCCGGCGCGTCGGGTCGGCGAGGGCGGCAAAGGTGAGATCGAGCTGCGAGGAAGTCGGCATTGCATAACTCAGTGTTTCTATAACTGAAAGGTTATGCATAGGGCGCGGAGAGTCAAGAGGATTGTGGGAGGGTGCCCTTGGGGGAGGATGCTCAAGAAATGCCGTCATCCCGGCGAAGGCCGGGATCCAGTTTGAGAGGTGGCCGCACGCCCACCCAGGTGGAGAGCGGTCAGGATGGATCCCGGCCTTCGCCGGGATGATAGTGGGCATTGTGAAGGAGTGGCTTCAGCCCAGAATTGTCCGGATCCGCAACTCGGCGATCCGTTCGACCTGCCTGCAGGCGGTGACGAACTCGGTCTGCCGATCATTGGCGACGCGCTTTTCCATCGCCGCCATGATCTGCGCCTTGGTGTTGTCCCGCACGGCGATGATGAAGGGGAAGCCATGCTTCTCCACATAGGCGCCGTTCAGCTCCCCGAACCTCGCCCGCTCGGCGTCGGTCAGCGCATCCAGCCCGGCGCTGTGCTGCTCGGCCTCCGAAGCCGCCGTAAGCCGCTTCGCCGCCGCGAGCTTTCCGGCAAGATCCGGGTGCGCATTCAGCACACCGAGCTTTTCCTCATCGGAGGCGGCGCGGAACACTTGGGTCATCAGGGCATGCAGCCCGGTTGCCGTGTCGTGTACCGGCCCCATCTCACGCTTGAAGGCGCGCTCGGCGATCCATTCGGAGTGCTCGAACACGTTGCCGAACAGCTGGCTGAAATCGTCGTAGGCGAGCTTCGACGGTTCGATTGCCGGCTTCACCCAGGGGTTGGTGGCGATCCAGTGCTCGGCGATGTCGATACGCTTGGCCACCCACACCTTTTCCTTCGACAGGATGTAGTCGACGAAGCGCTTCAGCCCGGCGAAGCGGCCGGGCATGCCGACGAGGCGGCAGTGGAGCCCGATCGACATCATCTTTGGGGAACCGGCCTCGCCCTCGTCCCACAGCACGTCGAACGTGTCCTTGAGCAGCTGGAAATACTCCTCGCCATTGGCGAAGCCCGACGCGGTGGTGAAGCGCATGTCGTTGGTGGCGAGCGAGTAGGGGATGATCAACTGCGGCGCACCCATGTGCTCGCGGTAGTAGGGCAGGTCGTCGTCATAGGTGTCGGAGACGTAAGTGAAGCCGCCTTCCTCGGACGCGAGGTCGACCGTGTTGATCGAGGTACGGCCGCAATACCAGCCGGTGGGGCGGGTGCCGACCACTTCGGTATGCAGCTTGATCGCCGCGTGCAGGTCCTGCCGCTCGTGCTCGATATCGTGGTCGCGATAGTCGATCCACCTGAGCCCGTGGCTGGCGATTTCCCAGCCGGCATCGAGCATCGCCCTGGTCTGCTCCGGTGCGCGCTGCAGCGCGGTGGCGACGCCGTAGACGGTGACCGGCAGGTTGAGGCCGGTGAACAGCCGGTGCAGCCGCCAGAAGCCGGCGCGGGCCCCATACTCGTACATCGACTCGACGTTCCAGTGCCGCTTGCCCTGCCACGGCACCGCGCCGATCACGTCGACCAGGAAAGCCTCCGAGGCGGCGTCGCCGTGGAGCACATTGTTCTCGCCGCCCTCCTCGTAGTTGAGGACGAACTGCACCGCCACGTTGGCGCCGCCCGGCCATTGGGCGTGGGGCGGATTGGGGCCGTAGCCCTGCATGTTGCGGGGGTATCGCATGGGTGCACTCCGGGATCGGTTGTCAAAGGTTATGGCCGACCGCGCACCGCTGGGGCAAGGTGCGCAAAAGTGGACCAGTTGGTAAAAATCCGTTGCGAACCCTCTTTCGCCCAACACGGATTTGCTCAATAGTCGGGCAATCTTGAGGACGTGCCTGTCTCAGTGGCGCGACTCGACGGGGCGGGCAAAAGGACGAAAACTATGGCGGGTGCTGGACGCCTGACGACGCACGTGCTCGACACGACTCACGGCAAGCCGGCCGCGGGGATGCGGATCGATCTGCTGATGGTGCATGGCGACCATACCCACCACGTCTGGAGCGGACTGACCAATGCCGATGGCCGCGTCGACCAGCCGCTGCTCGAAGGCGACCGTTTCCATCCGGGCAGCTTCGAACTCACCTTCCATGTCGGGCAGTATTTCGAGCGCATGGGCGTCGACATGAGCCGGCAGTTCCTCGACACCGTGCCGGTGCGCTTCGTCATCAGCGAAAATTCGCACTACCATGTGCCGCTGCTCTGCTCGCCCTTCGGCTACTCGACCTACCGGGGCAGCTGAATGACCGCCTCCCGCAACGCGCTCCGCTTTATCCTCAACGGCGAGGATATCGCGCTGACCGAGATTTCGGCGACGCGGACGCTGCTCGACTATCTCCGCCTCGACAAACGGCTCAAGGGCTCGAAAGAGGGCTGCGCCGAGGGCGATTGCGGCGCCTGCACGGTGCTGGTCGGCCGCCTCAGCGGCGATGAACTGGTCTACGAATCGATCAACGCCTGCATCGCCTTCGTCGGCTCGCTCGATGGGGCGCATGTGGTGACGGTGGAGCATCTGAGCGCCGCCAACGGTCCGCTGCATCCGGTACAGCAGGCGATGGTGGATTTCCACGGCAGCCAGTGCGGCTTCTGCACGCCGGGCATCGTGATGTCGCTCTATGGCTTGTGGATGCAGCAGCCGCAGCCCAACGGCTATGCCATCGAGAAGGCGCTGCAGGGCAACCTCTGCCGCTGCACCGGCTATTCGCCGATCGTCCGGGCGGCCAAGGCGATCTCCTCCTACGGCGAGGCGGCGAACGATCCGCTGGTCGCCGAGCGCGAGAGCATCACGGCGCGGGTCAAGGCCCTGCGCGACGGAAGCCGCGTCGACATCGGCACCGGCAAGGACCGGGTGATCATCCCCGCCTCGGTCGACGATCTCGCGGCCGTCTATGCCGAGCATCCCACCGGCACGCTCGTGTCAGGTGCCACGGATGTCGGCCTCTGGGTCACCAAGTTCATGCGCGATATCGGGCCGATGATCTTCATCGGCGAGGTGCCGGGGCTTGATCGGATCGTCGACGCCGGTGAAACGGTCACCTTCGGCGCCGGCGTCACCTACACCGCGGCCCGGCCGACGATTGCGGCACGCTACCCGCAACTGCTTGAACTTTGGGACCGCATCGGCGGCGACCAGGTGCGCAATGCCGGCACCATCGGCGCCAACATCGCCAACGGCTCGCCGATCGGTGACACGCCGCCGCCCTTCATCGCGCTCGGCGCGACGGTGACGCTCAACAAGGGCGGGGTGCGGCGCACGGTGCCGCTCGAAAACTACTTCATCGCCTACGGCAAGCAGGACCGGCAGCCCGGCGAGTTCGTCGAGAGCGTCACGGTTCCGGTGCTGCCGGCCGATGAACTGCTGGCCTGCTACAAGATCAGCAAGCGCAAGGACGAGGATATCTCGGCGCTTTGCGGCGCCTTCCGGGTGAAGATCGTGGCGGACGTCGTCGAGAGCGCCATCGTCGCCTTCGGCGGCATGGCGGCAACGCCGAAGCGCGCCGCGGCCGTCGAGGCGGCGCTGGTCGGCAAGCCATGGACAACCGCCACCATCGAAGCCGCCATCCCCTTCTTCGCCACCGACTACCAGCCGCTCACCGACATGCGCGCCAGCGCCGAATACCGCCTGCTGGCCGCCCAAAACCTCCTCCGCCGCTTCTTCTTCGAAACGACGGGCGAAGGCGAACGGCTGAAGCGGGAGGTGGCATGAACAAGCTGACCCCCATCGTCACCGGCTCGCCGCTGCACGTTTCCACCCCGCACGATTCCGCCATCAAGCAGGTGGCGGGCCGGGCCGACTATATCGATGACCTCGCCGAGCCCGAGGGCCTGCTGCACGCCTATCTCGGCCTCTCCACTCGCGCCCATGCCGAACTCGCCTCGGTCGATCTCGATGCGGTCCGCTCCGCTCCCGGCGTCGTCGGCGTACTCACCCACGCCGATATCCCGGCCGAGAACGACGTCAGCTCCGTGCACAAGCACGACGAGCCGGTGTTTGCCGAAACCAAGGTGCACTACTGGGGCCAGCCCATCTTTGCCGTGATCGGCGAGACGCGCGAGGCCGCCCGCCGGGCCGGCAAGCTGGCGCGGATCGAGTACCGCGACCTGCCGCACGTCACCGATGTCGAAGCGGCGATGATCGCCGGCGGCAAGCTCGTCACCGAGCCGCTGAAGCTCGAGCGCGGCGATGTCGAGGCTGGGCTGGCGAAGTCCGAACGCCGGGCCAAAGGCAAGGTGGTGATCGGCGGGCAGGAGCATTTCTACCTCGAAAGCCAGATCGCCCTCGCCATTCCCGGCGAGGACGATGAACTCACCCTGCAGGTCTCATCCCAGCACCCGACCGAAATCCAGGTGATGGTGGCGCAGGTGCTCGGCATCCCGCACGCCTCGGTCACCGTGAACATGCGCCGCATGGGCGGTGGCTTCGGCGGCAAGGAAACGCAGGGCAACCTTTTCGCTGCCGTGGCAGCGGTTGCGGCCAAGAAATTCAACAAGGCGGTGAAGATCCGCCCGGACCGCGACGACGATTTCCAGATCACCGGCAAGCGCCACGATTTCGTCGTCGACTACGATGTCGGCTACAATGCCGACGGCAGGATCCAGGCGGTGACCGCCACCTACGCGGCCCGCGCCGGCTACTCGGCCGACCTCTCTGGCCCGGTCACCGACCGCGCGCTGTTCCACGCCGACAATGCCTACTGGTATCCGGCAGTGCGGGTGAACTCGCTGCCGCTCTACACCAATACAGTGTCGAACACTGCCTTCCGCGGCTTCGGCGGCCCGCAGGGCATCGTCGCGGCGGAGCGCTGGATCGCGCACATCGCCTACGATCTCGGGCTCGATCCGCTCGAAGTGCGGAAGCGCAATTTCTACGGCACCGACACCGACAACATCACGCCCTACCACCAGACGGTGGAGGACAACGTCATCCACCGCGTCGTCGACGACCTCGAAAAGTCGTCGGACTACCAGGCCCGCCGCGCCGCGGTCCTCGCCTTCAACAAGACCAGCCGGGTGTTGAAGAAGGGCATCGCGCTCATCCCGGTGAAGTTCGGCATCTCCTTCACCGCAACCTGGCACAACCAGGCCGGCGCGCTGATCCATGTCTATCGCGATGGCTCGGTGCATCTGAGCCATGGCGGCACCGAGATGGGGCAGGGGCTCCACATCAAGGTGGCGCAGGTGGTGGCCGACGCGTTCGGCATCCCGCTCGACAAGGTGAAGATCACTGCATCGAACACCGGCAAGGTGCCGAACACCTCGGCGACCGCTGCGTCGTCGGGCACCGACCTTAACGGCATGGCGGCGCTCGATGGCTGCAACCAGATCAAGGCGCGGATGGCCGCGCACGCCGCGAAAATGTACGAGGTCGAGCCGCACGAAGTGGCGTGGGAGTTCGGCGGCATCCGCTGCGGCCAGCAGTTCGTCGAGTTCGGCGAACTGGCGACCAGCTGCTGGATGAACCGCGTGCAGCTCTCGGCCGCCGGCTTCTACATGACGCCGAAGATTCACTGGAACCGCGCCAACGGCACCGGCCGGCCATTCTACTACTTCGCCTATGGCGCGGCGTGCTCCGAGGTGACCATCGACACGCTCACCGGCGAGTACCAGGTCGAGCGTGCCGACGTGCACGAGGATGTCGGCCGCTCGCTCAACCCCGCGATCGACATCGGGCAGGTGGAAGGCGGCTTCGTGCAGGGCATGGGCTGGCTCACCACCGAGGAACTGTGGTGGGACCAGAAAGGCCAGCTCCGCACCCACGCCCCCTCGACCTACAAGATCCCGCTCGCCTCCGACGTGCCGCCGATCTTCAACGTCACCCTCGCCGAATGGTCGGTGAACCAGGAGCCGGCGATCGGCCGCTCCAAGGCCGTCGGCGAACCGCCGCTGGTGCTCGGCTATTCGGTGGTCGAAGCGCTGGCGATGGCCGTGGCCTCGGTCGCCGACTACAAGGCCGACCCCGCCCTCGACATGCCGGCCACGCCAGAACGCGTGCTGATGGCGGTGGAGCGGATGCGGGTACTCAACAAGTGACGTGGGCGCGCACCCCCCTCCTAGCTTCGCTACGTCGCTTTGCGACTAGCTGCGCTACCTCCCCCGAAGGGGGGCGGTGACGATGTCGCTTGATCACCGCTCTATCAACAAACGCCTACCCTCCCCCTTGCGGGGAGGGTACCGCAGCTTGGCGCTTCAGCGCCTAGCGAAGGTAGGGAGGGGGTACGCAGTACCGTCGGCCCAATGGCACTCCCACCCATGACCCTCACCGCCGCCGCCATCGACAGTTTCCTCGCACGCGCCGGCAGTGTCACATCTGTCATCATCGCCGAGCTATCCGCCGTTCGCGGCTCCTCGCCCCGCGAGGCCGGCGCCTTCATGCTCGTCTCGGCAACCGGCCAAACCGGCACCATCGGCGGTGGGGCGCTCGAATACATGGTCATCGACCGCGCCCGCCAGGTGCTGCGGAACGGCGAGCATTCCGACGACCTCGACATCCCGCTCGGCCCGGAGATCGGTCAGTGCTGCGGCGGTCGCGTCGATGTGGCGCTCCGGCGGCTCTCCGACGACATAGTCACGCGGCTGAAGGCGCGGATCGCGAACGAACTCGCGGCCCGCCCGCACATTTATCTCTTCGGCTCCGGCCATGTCGGCCACGCCCTCGCCCGCGCCCTGTCGGCCCTGCCGCTGCATGTCCACGTCGTCGATACCCGTCCCGACGAACTCACCGACCTGCCGGCGAACATCACCACCCACGCGGTCCCGATGCCCGAAGCCCTGGTGCGCGCGGCACCCGTTGGCTCGTCCTACGTCATCCTCACCCACGACCACGCGCTCGATTTCCTCATCGGCGCCGAGGCGCTGCAGCGGGCCGACGCCCCGTATGTCGGCATGGTCGGCTCGAAAACGAAGCGCGCCCGCTTCCGCTCCTGGTACCTCGAAGAGGGCTACCCGGCCGCCGCTCTCGACAGGCTGGTGCTGCCGATCGGCGGCAAGGCCTTCCCGGATGGCATGGGAGACAAGCGTCCCGAGGTGATTGCGGCGCTGGCGGCGGCTGAAATTATGGTCCATGTTGGCCGGCGGGAAGTCATTGTGAACACGCGGCCGGTCACGACGCAGTCGGGAGCCGTTGTTGCAGACTAGCCCAGTTCCCCGCCTCGAACTGACCGGCATCACCAAGCGCTTTCCAGGCGTGCTGGCCAACGACAATGTCGGTTTTGCCGTCAAGCCGGGCGAAATCCACGCCTTGCTCGGCGAAAACGGGGCGGGCAAGTCCACCCTCGTCAAGATGATCTACGGCATCATGCAGCCGGACGCGGGCCAGATCCGCTGGAACGGCCAGGCCATCACCGTTTCCAACCCCAAGGCGGCGCGGAAGCTCGGCATCGGCATGGTGTTCCAGCATTTTTCCCTGTTCGACGCCATGACGGTGCTCGAAAACATCGCCCTCGGCCTCGATACCCGGGTGCCGCAGCGCGAGCTCGAAGCGAAAATTCGCGCCGTGATGCAGCAATATGGCCTGCTGCTCGATCCGCACCGCACCGTCTCCACCCTGTCGGTGGGCGAGCGGCAGCGCATCGAGATCGTGCGCGCCCTGCTGCTCGACCCTGAGCTGCTGATCATGGACGAGCCGACGTCGGTACTCACCCCGCAGGAGGTGGAGCAACTGTTCGTGGTGCTGCGGAAGCTGGCATCCGAAGGCTGCTCGATCCTCTACATTTCGCACAAGCTGCACGAGATCAAGGCGCTGTGCGACACCGCGACCATCCTCCGCGGCGGCAAGCTGGTCGATACGTGTGACCCCAAGGTCGAGACCAGCCGCTCGATGGCCGAAAAGATGATCGGCGCCGGTCTCAAGGAGATCAGGAAGCCCGCCGGCCGCTCGTTCGGGCAGGAGCGGCTGATCGTCAACCGGCTGAACCTGCCCGGCGTGGGGCCGTTCGGCATCACCCTCAGCGACATCACCTTCACGGCGCGGGCGGGCGAAATCTTCGGCATCGCCGGGGTCGCCGGCAACGGCCAGAACGCACTGCTGCTGGCGCTTTCGGGCGAAGCCCCGTCGGAGGATGCCGATGCCATCTCCGTCGATGGCGCGCGCGTCGGACGCCTCACCGCCAAGCAGCGCCGGATGAAGGGCATGGCGAGCGTCCCCGAGGAGCGGAACGGCCACGCGGCCGTGCCCGACTTCAGCCTCAGCGACAACACCATCCTCACCGCCCGCGACCGGCTCGGCATGGTGCAGGGCGGATTGATCAACTCGGGCGCCGCCAGGACCTATGCCGGCGAGGTCATCACCTCGTTTGCGGTCAAGGCGCAGGGGCCGGGTTCGCTGGCGGGCTCGCTGTCGGGCGGCAACCTGCAGAAATACATCATGGGCCGCGAAATCATGCAGAAGCCCGGCGTTCTGGTGGTCAGCCAGCCGACCTGGGGCGTCGACGCGGGTGCCGCAGCCGCCATCCACCAGGCGCTTGTCGACCTGGCGGGGCAGGGTTCCGCCATCGTCGTCATCAGCCAGGACCTCGACGAGCTGCTGTCGCTCTGCGACACGCTGGCGGTGATCAATGGCGGGCGCCTGTCGAAGCCGATGCAGGTCGCCGGGGCCGACATCCACGAGATCGGCCTCCTCATGGGCGGCATCCACGGCGATCACGCTGCACCGGAGCCCGCCCATGCGCATTAAGCTCGAGAAGCGCCCCGAACCCAGCCGGCTGATGCTGGTCGTCACCCCCATCGCCTCGGTGCTGCTCACCATGGCGATCGGCGTGGTGGTGTTCGACCTGCTCGGCATCGACGGCTTCCGCGCCGTGGTCGACATCTTCATCTCGCCGATCCTGCTGTCGTACAAATGGCAGGACGTGGCGGTGAAGGCGGCGCCGCTGATCATCATCGCGCTCGGCCTGTCGGTCGGCAACCGGGCCAATGTCTGGAACATCGGCGCCGAGGGGCAATACATCATCGGCGCCGTGTGCGCGGCGGGCATCGGCATTGCCGCCGGAACGACCGGCGGACCGCTCATCATCCTCGTCATGCTGCTGGCCGGCATGGTGGGCGGCACGGCCTGGGCCACGGTGCCGGCGGCGCTCAAGACCCGCTTCGGCGTCAACGAAATCCTCACGAGCCTGATGCTGACCTATGTCGCCACCCAGGTGCTCGGCTACCTGCTCAGCGGCCCGTGGAAAAACCCCGAGGGCCGCAACTTCCCGGCCACGGCGCCGCTGCAACCCGACCAGACCCTGCCGATCCTGTTCCCCGGCACCACGGTGCATCTCGGCATCGCCATCGCCCTCGTGCTGCCCTTCGCCTTCTGGCTGCTGATGTCGCGCTCGGTGTTCGGCTACCAGATCCGCGTCGTCGGTTCGGCCCCCAATGCGGCGCGGCATGGCGGCTTCGACAGCAACCAGACCGTGTGGCTGTCGATGCTGATCGGCGGCTGCATGGCCGGGCTGGCCGGTGCGCTGGAATTTGCCGGGGCGCTGAAGGCGCTCAACCTCGGCTTCCCGTCGGGCTACGGCTTCACCGCGATCATCGTCGCCTTCCTCGGCCGGCTCCACCCGATTGGCGTGCTGATCGCCGGCATCGTGCTCGCCATCACCTATGTCGGCGGGCAGGTGGCGCAGACCACAGTGAAGATCCCCAACGCCACGGCGGGTATCTTCCAGGCGCTGATGCTGTTCTTCATCCTCGCGAGCGACGTGCTGGTGCGCAACCGCATCCGCATCATCCCGTCGCGCAAATCGGCTGCGGCCGCGGTTCGGGGGGAGTAGGGCGATGCAGATGACACCGGAATTCTTCATCCTCGCCATCGTCACCATCGTCGGCATCTCGACGCCGATCCTGCTCGCCGCGCTCGGCGAACTGGTGGTCGAAAAGGCCGGCGTGCTGAACCTCGGCGTCGAGGGCATGATGCTGGTCGGCGCCATCGCGGGCTTCGCCACCACGGTGTTCACCGGCAACCCCTGGGTCGGCGTGCTCGCCGCCGCCGCGGCCGGCGCCACGTCATCGCTGATCTTCGGCTTCCTGACCCTGTCGCTGAACTCCAACCAGGTGGCGACCGGGCTGGCGCTGACCATCTTCGGCACCGGCGTGTCGTCGCTGATCGGCACGGCCTTCGTCGGCCGCATCGTGCCGCAGTTCGGCTCGATCTTCCCGCCCGAGCTGGCCCGCGACCCGATACTGAAAGTGCTCTTCGGCTATTCGCCGATCGTCTATTTCAGCATCATCATGGTCGTGCTGGTCTGGTGGTTCCTCACCTCGACCCGCGCCGGGCTGATCCTCCGCGCGGTGGGCGAGAACGATCTCTCTGCCCATTCGATCGGCTATTCGGTGATCGGCGTCCGCTACCTCGCGGTAGCCTTCGGCGGCGCCATGGCGGGGATCGGCGGGGCGTATTTCTCGCTCGTCATCACCCCGATGTGGGCCGAACGCATGACCGCCGGGCGCGGCTGGATCGCGCTGGCGCTGGTGGTGTTCGCCTCGTGGCGGGCGCCCCGGCTGCTGGTCGGCGCGTATTTCTTCGGCGTGCTCGTCTATCTCGAGCTGTTCGCCAAGGCTTCGGGCCTGTCGATCCTGCCGAGCCAGTTCTGGGCCGCCATGCCCTATCTCATGACCGTTGTCGTCCTCACGCTGATCTCGATGCGCGATCGGATAGGCCTCAACGCGCCAGCTTGCCTCGGCAAGCCCTTCCTCCCCGCAACCTAGACAACAACGACAACAGGAGACGTCCACATGGCAATTTTCAACCGCCGCCACTTCCTCGCTACCGCCGGTGCCGCCGCAGCGGCGCTGCCGCTCGTCGGCCCCGCCTTGGCGCAGGAGAAGGTGAAGATCGGCTTCGTCTATCTCGGCCCGATCGGTGACTTCGGCTGGACCTGGGCCCACAACAAGGGCCGCGAGGCGCTGGAAGCCGCGCTCGGCGACAAGGTCGAGACCGTCTACGTCGAGAACGTCGCCGAAGACGCCTCGGCCATCCCGGTGATCCGCGACCTCGCCCAGCAGGGCTGCAAGCTGATCTTCACCACGTCCTACGGCTACATGGACCAGACCATCGAAGTCGCCAAGGAGTTCCCGGACGTCAAGTTCGAGCACTGCACCGGCTTCAAGCTGGCCGACAACGTCTCGGTCTACAACTCGCGCTTCCATGAAGGCCGTGCCGTGCTCGGCACGATCTCGGGCATGATGACCAAGACCGGCACGCTGGGCTACCTCGGCTCCTACAAGGTGCCTGAAGTCGTGCTCGGGGTGAACTCGTTCCTCCTCGCCGCGCAGAAGAAGAACCCCGACGCGACGCTGAAGGTGGTGTTCATCGACAGCTGGTTCGATCCCCCGAAGGAAGCCGCCGCCACCGAGACGCTGCTGAACCTCGGCGCCGATATCGTCACCACCCACACCGACAGCCCGGCTGCCCTGCAGATTCTCGAGCAACGCGGCCTCTACGGCTTCGGCCAGGGCGCCGACATGTCGGCCTTCGCACCGAACGCCCACCTCAGCGCCATCGAGGACATCTGGGGCCCGTACTATATCCTCCGCGCCCAGGCGATCATCGACGGGACCTGGACCTCGTCCAACACCTGGGACGGAATGGTCGACGGCACCGTGGTGGTGTCGCCCTATAACGCCGCCGTGCCGGCCGACGTCGCTGCCGAAGCCGACAAGATCAAGGCCGGCTACATGGATGGCACCTTCGACATCTTCACCGGCCCGATCTACGACCAGGACGGCAACCTGAAGGTCGAAGAGGGCAAGACCCTGACCCTCGAAGAACTCGCGGTGATGGACTGGTTCGTCAAGGGCGTCGAAAGCGCCGCATAACGAGCGTATGGATCAAGGGAGCGGGCGCAAGTCCGCTCCCTTACTCTGACTGACCTTCCCCTCACCCGGCGCTGCGCGCCACCTTCTCCCTCAAGGGGAGAGGGGAGAAGTGGGCCACCTCTGCCCCTCTCCCCTTGAGGGAGAGGGTGCCTCGCGACGCGAGGCGGGTGAGGGGACGAACACCAATGCGGCAGGGGCAGCCGAATGACCGATTATGCGATCTTCTGGGAGTGGCTGAGTTTCGCGGTGCGCTGGACGCACGTGATCACCGCCATCGCCTGGATCGGTTCGAGCTTCTACTTCATCGCGCTCGACCTCGGCCTGCGCAAGACGCCCAGCCTGCCGCCGCTCGCGCATGGCGAGGAGTGGCAGGTGCATGGCGGCGGCTTCTACCACATCCAGAAATACCTCGTGGCGCCCGACTTCCTCCCCGAGCACCTGACGTGGTTCAAGTGGGAGAGCTACGCCACCTGGCTCAGCGGCGTCATGCTGCTGATCGTCGTCTACTATTTCGGCGCCGACCTGTTCCTGATCGACCGCCACGTGCTCGACATCCCCGCCTGGGGCGCCATCGCCCTGTCGATGGGGTCGATCGTGCTCGGCTGGCTGATCTACGACACGCTCTGCAAGAGCCCCATCGGCAACTCGACCACCGGCCTGATGCTGGTGCTGTTCGCCGTGCTGGTGGCGATGAGCTGGATCTACACGCAGCTCTTCACCGGCCGCGCCGCGATGCTCCACATGGGCGCGTTTACGGCGACCATCATGGCGGCGAACGTGGCGATGATCATCATCCCCAACCAGAAGATCGTCGTCGCCGATCTCAAGGCGGGCCGCACGCCCGATGCCAAGTACGGCAAGATCGCCAAGCAGCGCAGCCTGCACAACAACTACCTGACGCTGCCCGTCATCTTCTTCATGCTGTCGAGCCACTACCCGCTGGCCTTCGCCACGGAGTGGAACTGGGTCATCGCCTGCCTGATCTTCCTCGAAGGCGTGCTGATCCGGCACTTCTTCAACAGCCGCCATGGCCGCAAGGGCAACCCACACTGGGTATGGCCGCTGGTGGTGGTGATCTTCGTCCTCTGCGCCTGGCTGTCGAGCGGCCCGAAGCTGCCGACCGGCGCCGAGACCCTGCCGTCGCCGCAGGCGAGCCTGCTGATGCAGTCGCCGCATTTCGAGGAAGCCGCGAACACGGTGATCTCCCGCTGCTCGATGTGCCACATGGCCGAGCCCGATTTCATGGGCGTGCTGCAGCCGCCCAAGAACGTCATCCTCGACAACCCCGTCGCCGTCGCCAACCACGGCGAGCAGGTAGCGATCCAGGCCGGCTACAGCCACGCCATGCCGCCCGGCAACGTCACCGAGATGACCCCCGACGAGCGGGCGCTGCTGGTCGCCTGGTTCCGGGACGGCAGCAATTGAGCCGAAGCATCCTGCGCGGCCGCGTCCTGAGCTTCGTCAGCGAGCCGCAGGGGCGCGACGACCACGGCTCGTACCGCTACATCGAAGATGGCGCGGTGGAAGTCGAGAACGGCATCATCGTCCGAATGGGGGCGTTCGAGGGCGCCCACGCGCCGGATGCCCAGATCATCGACCACCGGCCAAACCTCATCATGGCCGGCTTCATCGACCCCCACATCCACTTTCCGCAGATGCAGGTGATCGGCGCCTATGCCGGGGCGCTGCTCGAGTGGCTCAACACCTACACCTTCGTCGAGGAGCAGAAGTTCGGCGATCTCGACCACGCCACCCGCATCGCCAGCCGCTTCTTCGACGAACTGGTCCGCCACGGCACCACCACGGCTGCCGCCTACTGCTCGGTGCACCCGCAATCGGTCGATGCGTTCTTCTCGGAGGCCGAGAAGCGCAACATGCTGATGGTCGGCGGCAAGGTGATGATGGATCGCAACGCACCGCCGGGCCTCTGCGACACGCCGCAATCGGGCTACGATGACACCAAAGCCGGCATCGCCAAGTGGCACGGCAAGGGCCGCGCCCACTACGCCATCACCCCCCGCTTCGCCATCACCTCGACGCATGAGCAGATGGCGATGGCCGAGGCGTTGGCGCGGGAGTTCCCCGACCTCCACATCCAGACCCATGTCAGCGAGAACCTCGCCGAGATCGCCTTCGCCAACGAGCTCTATCCGAACTACGGCGACTATGTCGGCATCTACGAGAAGTTCCACCTGCTCGGCCCGAGGACGCTGCTCGGCCACTGCATCCACCTCAGCCACCGCGAGACCCAGGTGATCGCCGAGACGCGGTCGGTCGCGGTGTTCTGCCCGACCTCGAACCTGTTCATCGGTTCGGGTCTGTTCGACTACGAGCGCCAGCACCAGCACGGCGTCCGCATCGCCACCGCCACCGATGTGGGCGGTGGCAGTTCCTACTCGATGCTGCGGACCATGGACGAGGGCTACAAGGTGATGCAGCTGCGCGGCCAGCGCCTCACGCCCTTCCGCTCGTTCTACCACATGACCCTCGGCAACGCCCGGGCGATGAGCCTCGATGGCCGCATCGGCACGCTCGAGCCGGGCAAGGAAGCCGACATCGTCGTCCTCAATTCCGGCGCGACACCGCAGATGAAACTGCGTATGGAAACCGTGGATTCACTGGAGCAGGAACTGTTCCTGCTGCAGACCTGCGGCGACGATCGCGCGGTGGTGGAAACCTACGTGATGGGCGAGCCGCAGAAGTCGAAATTGGCAGCTTGAGGGATTTGCACATGGCCTACGTCGAAAAATCCGGCCTGAAGGTCGATCAGCTGCTGGTGGATTTCGTCGAGCAGGAAGCCATCCCCGGCACCAGCGTTTCCCCCGCGCAGTTCTGGGACGGCTTCGCCGGGCTGGTGGCCGAGTTCGCCCCGAAGAACCGGCAGCTCCTCGCGCTGCGCGACCAGATGCAGCACCAGATCGACGAGTGGCACACCGCCAACGGCCCGATCAGCGCCAACCCCGGCGGCTACGAGGCCTTCCTGCGCGAAATCGGCTACCTCGTGCCCGAGCCGGCCGATTTCACCATCGAGACTGATGGCCTCGACCCCGAGATTTCGTCGATCTGCGGCCCGCAACTCGTCGTGCCAGTCTCGAACGCCCGCTACGCCCTCAACGCCGCCAACGCCCGATGGGGCAGCCTCTACGACGCTCTCTATGGCACTGACGTGATCCCGCGCGATGGCGAGTTGGCGCCTGGCAAGGGCCTGAACCCAGCCCGTGCTGCGGCGGTGGTGACGCGGGCGGCGGAGTTCCTGGACAGCGCCGTTCCGCTTGACTCGGGCAGCCACGCCTATGTCACTGCCTACCATGTCGAAAAGGGCGCGTACGAGAAGCACTCGTCCGACATTCTCGGCAACCATTCCACCGAGACAGGGGAGATGCGGGCACTCGTCGCTGAGTTGCCCTCGGGCCGCCGCGTCCACTTCAAGAACCCCCGACCGGATTGGGTGAACAACGAGCCCGTGGTCCGGCACACCTTCGTCGGCTATGGCGGCAACGAGGAGCGTGGCGAGCTGGTGCTTCGGCACAACGGCCTCCACATCATCCTCGTCATCGATCCATCAAGCCCGATCGGCAAACTGCACCCAGCCGGTCTCGCGGACGTCATCGTCGAGTCCGCCCTCACCACCATCCAGGACTGCGAGGACTCCGTCGCTGCCGTCGATGCCGAGGACAAGGTCGGCGTCTACCGCAACTGGCTCGGGCTGATGAACGGCACGCTCGAGGATACCTTCGAGAAGGGTGGCAAGCCGGTCACCCGCAAGCTCAACGCCGACCGCACTTACAAGGATATCCACGGCCAGCCGCTTACGCTGAAGGGCAGGGCGCTGCTGCTCGTCCGCAATGTCGGCCACCTGATGACCACCAAGGCTGTGCTCGATGCCGAGGGCAACGCCATCGGCGAAGGCCTGATGGATGCCGCGATCACCGTGCTCTGCGCCCTGTCGGACAAGGTGAACTCAACCACCGGCGCCATCTACATCGTGAAGCCCAAGATGCACGGGCCGGAGGAAGTCGCCTTCGCCTGCGAGATTTTCGGTGCGGTCGAGACGATGCTGGGGCTCGCGCCCAACAGCATCAAGATCGGCATCATGGACGAGGAGCGGCGAACCTCCGCCAACCTCAAGGCCGCCATCCATGCCGCCCGCGCCCGGGTGTTCTTCATCAATACCGGCTTCCTCGATCGCACCGGCGACGAGATCCACACCTCGATGCTATCAGGCCCCGTGCTCCGTAAGGACGACGTGAAGGCCGAAAAGTGGATCCAGTCCTACGAGGACCGGAACGTCCTGATCGGCCTCGCTGCCGGCTTCTCGGGCCGCGCGCAGATCGGCAAGGGCATGTGGGCCCGCCCCGATGACATGGCGGCGATGATGGCGGCGAAGTCGGGTCACCCGAACGCCGGCGCCAATACCGCCTGGGTACCGTCGCCGACCGCCGCGACCCTCCACGCGCTGCACTACCATCAGATCGACGTGTTCGAGGCGCAGAAGCGCCGCCACAACCAGCCCACGCCGAGCCTCGATGCGCTGTTCTCGATGCCGGTGCTCGATGCTTCCACCCTCGACAGGCCGACCATCCTCCGCGAACTCGACAACAATGCGCAGGGCATTCTCGGTTACGTCGTGCGTTGGGTCGATCAGGGCGTAGGCTGCTCCAAGGTGCCCGACATCAACGATGTCGGCCTGATGGAAGATCGCGCCACCTGCCGTATCTCCTCGCAGGCGGTTGCCAACTGGCTGAAGCACGGCCTCGTGTCCGAAGCCGAGGTGCAGGCCTCGTTCGAGAAGATGGCGGCCGTAGTGGACGGCCAGAACTCGGGCGATCCGCTCTACCAGCCGATGGCGGGGAGCTTTCACCGCTCCATCGCCTACCAGGCCGCACTGGCCCTCGCCCTCGAAGGGGCGACGCAGCCCTCGGGCTACACCGAGCCGATCCTGCACGCTGCGCGCGAACAAATCAAAGCCCGGGCTGGCTAATTACGTAGTCGCCGCAATTAGTTAGGTTGCGAAAGGTTCCATCGTCGTCGTCAGATTAAGTCTGCAACCATCGCTCACTCCCAGTGTTTATTCGGCAGGCCCCGCCCCACGGCCTCAACGAAACAATTCGTACTGGAGTGAACCAATGAAGCTTTCCCTGATCTCGTCGATCGCCCTGTCGACCGCCATGCTGTTCTCGACCGCCGCCTTCGCTCAGGAGACGACTGTTGCCGAGCCGACCATGATCGGTGGCCAGGCCCTGTCGGCCGACGACCTGCCGAAGGTCCAGGCCCAGTGCAACACGCTCGCCAGCGTCGACATGGAGTCGATGGCTACCGAGACGACCGCTACCGAAGGTTCGGACGAGCCGGATGGCGCCGGTGATCTCGGCACCGATAGCGAAGTTCCGAACGGCACCGACCAGGCTGTGACCACCGTCGACCTGTCGCTGATCACCATCGAAGAGTGCAAGGCTGCTGGCCTCGCCCAGTAAGCCCGGCATTAGCCGAAATTGATGAAAGCGCGATGCTCCGGCATCGCGCTTTTGTCATGTGTGCCCCATTGATCCTGGGTAACCGCAGGGCTACTCCCGACCCACACGGAGGTTTCGATGCGCACGTTCTCACTGGCACTGCTCGTAACACTCGGCCTCGTGGCGCCCGCCGCCGCGTGGTCGATAAAGGGCGTCGAGCTTTCTCCCACCGATGCGGCGAGGGTCGATCGACAGTGCGACTCGCTGCGCTTCCGCACCTCCGGATCGCTGATGGACAGCCCGCCGCCTGAGCCGCTGGCCGGCACCATCGTCTCCGATCCGTCCAGCTACTGGGCCGAGAATGCCGATGTGAGCGACGCTGCCCTGGTCAAGAGTGTGAACCTCGACACGATCACGGTGCGCGATTGCCGCGCCGCCGGGTTCTACGACAACTGAGGATCGACCCGGCTGCCGTCACCCAGCTCATACACCGGCAGGTGGATGGTGCTGGGGCGCTGCGGATCGTGGAACACCTCGATGTCGGCCGCCACCAGCGTCACCGCATCGCCGAGCTTCTCGTCCGTACCGGTATTGCGCGCATAGCGGGGGTGCGCTCCCGATGCCACCACCACGCGCAGGCGATGGTCGCGCTTGAAGGTGTGGGCCGTGGCGTGCATCCGCAGCGTGATCTTCCAGATATCGTCGGGCATGGCCGGGTCGGCCGAGGTCTTCCGCACCAACCCGTCGCAGATATTTGTCGATACGCCCTTCTCGTCGACATCCGACAGCCGCACGAAGAAATCGGTATTCACGAGGCTGGAGCGGGCGTGAAGGATCACCCGCACCTGGCCCATCACGGTTACGTCGGTGAACAGCGGCTCCGAGGTGTAGACCAGCACGTCCTTGCGCGTCTCGAGCGGCGTCTGGTCCACCGGGCCGGCGCCGGTGAACGCGAACATTGCGCCGCCCACCGCCGGGGTGGGGTGGCGGGGGTCGTAGAGATAGGTGTCTGACTCGGACGCCACGACCGGGCGCGGCGACAGCACGCTGCCGGGGTGCAAGTGCCAGATCTGTGTCTCGGTCGGCCCCGGCGGCCAGGCGTCGAAGTCGTGCCACTCGTTGCGCCCGGAGACATGGATACGCACCGCCTTGCGGTCGGGCGCCGGTTCGCCGAGCAGCTTCTCGTTCATCCATAGCAGCGTCTGCCGGGCGCTTTCGGCCTGCAGTTCGGGCGAGACGTGGAACCACGGCCCGATGGTCAGCTGCGGCCTCTGCCGCGCGTCCGCCAGCAGCGCATAGTCGCGCAGCAACTGGTCGAGCATGAAGTCGTACCAGCCCGAGGTGAAGCTCACCGGCGGCGTGCGGCTGCCGATCCGGTGGGTATGGTCAATCGGCTCCCAGAACGCGTCGTTGCCCACCGCGTCGGTCATCCACCGCTGCCAGAACGGCACCTCGTGGCCCGCGACCCGCCTGTCGGCGTCCCTCAGCGGCAGTTTCATGCTGGCCCGCAGGCTCGTCTTGTCGATACCCCCGGTGAACATGCGCTGCACCAGCCCGAGCGGGTTGGAGCGTATGCCCTCCACCGTCTGCAGCCAGCTGAGCCACAGCCCCACCGCAAAGCTGCCACCGGGGAAGACGATCGACTTGAACTCGGCGCTCGTCACCTTCACCGCCATGGCCGACTGCTTGGGCAGGGCATCGCAGATCGCCCACTGCGTGTAGCCGAGATAGCTCGGGCCCGAGGTCCCGAGCCGCCCATCGTACCAGGGCTGGCGCTTGATCCAGTCGAGCGTCGCGAGGCCGTCATCGCGCTCGTGGCTCAGCGGATCGAACTCGCCGCCGGACTTGTCGGTGCCGCGGCAGGCCTGCAGCACCACGTTGTAGCCGCGCTCGGCATAGATCTCGCCGATCGAAGAGAACCCGGAGAGGCCGTAGGGCTCGCGCATCAGGATGGTCGGGTGCGGACCGGGCATCACCGGCTCGAACAGCATGGTGGCGAGTTCGACGCCGTCGGGCATCGCCACCATGATGCCCTTGGTGGTCCGGGCACGGCAGCGACCCTTGCCCAGCCGCATGCGGTCGGCAACAAAACGGCTGGTCAGGCTCATTTGATGAAGTCGAACTTGTCGACGTCGAACAGGCCCTTGTCTGTCAGCTTCACATGCGGGATCACCGGCAGGGCGAGGAACGACACCTGCAGGAACGGCTCGGGCAGGGTGCAGCCGAGCGCATAGGCCGCCTCGCGCAGGATGTGCAGCTTGTCGGCGACCGCCTCGAAGCTCAGGAGACTCATCAATCCGGCGATCGGCAGCGCCAGTTCGGCGACCGGCCGTCCACCATCGGCGACGACGAAGCCGCCACCAAGCTCGATCAACCGGTTCACCGCCGTCGCCATGTCCTCGTCGGTGGCGCCGACGACGGTGATATTGTGACTGTCGTGCCCAACCGACGAGGCAATGGCGCCGCGCTTCAGGCCAAACCCCTTGGCAAAGCTGCGCGCGATATTGCCGTTCTTGCCGTGCCGCTCGATCACCGCGATCTTGATCACGTCGTTCTCGAGATCGGGCAGGGTGCCCTTGTCGCTCACTTCGAGCGTCGCGTTCTCGCGATAGGTCAGGATCAGCCCGGGCCGCACCGCGATCACCGGCGTCTGGTTGCGGCTGGGGTCGGGCGGCACGATGAACGTGCTTGGCTTCACCGGCTTCGCCTTCATCGAGGCGAGACCCACCGGCGGCACCGGCTTGCGGTCCTTGAACAGTTCCGGCCGCACCAGCCGGCCGGCGGAGATCACCTCGCCGACGCGGCAATCCTCGAGGCTGTCGAGCAGCGCGATATCGGCGCGATAGCCTGGGGCCACCAGGCCGCGATCCTTGAGCCCGAAGATGCGGGCGGCCGAGTGCGAGGCGGCCCGGTAGACGTGGTGCAGCGGGCGCCCGCGGGCGATCAGCCGGCGGATGGAGCTGTCGAGGTGCCCCTCCTCGGTGATGTCGAGCGGGTTGCGATCGTCGGTGCACAGCGCGACATAGGCCGACGTATTGGCGTCGAGCACTTCGGCCAGCGCATCGAGGTCCTTCGATACCGACCCCTCGCGGATCAGGATCGCCATGCCCTTGCGCAGCTTCTCCCGCGCTTCGGTCGCCGTCGTCGCCTCATGGTCGGTGCGGATGCCGGCGGCGAGATAACCGTTGAGCGGCAGGTCGGTGAGCAGCGGCGCGTGGCCATCGATATGGGCACCCTGGAAGGCGACCAGCTTGTCGATGATCCCCTTGTCGCCCGCCAGCACGCCGGGGAAGTTCATCATCTCGGCGAGGCCGATCACCTGCTTGTGGTGCCGGAACTTCTCGAGGTCGGCGATTTCGAGTCGCGCGCCCGAGGTCTCGTGCGCGGTCGCCGGCACGCAGGACGAGAGGTTGACGCGGATATCCATGATCGCGCGCTCGGCGCTTTCGAGGAAGTAGCGGATGCCTTCGGCGCCCAGCACGTTGGCGATCTCGTGCGGGTCGCAGATCACCGTGGTGACGCCGTGCGGCAGCACGCAGCGGTCGAATTCCAGCGGCGTCACCAGCGAGGATTCGATGTGCAGGTGCGTATCGATGAAGCCCGGCACCGCATAGCGGTTCTCGCCTTCGATCAGCCGCTTGCCGTTGTAGTAGCCGTAGGTGCCGACGATCCGGTCGGCGACGATGGCGATATCGGTATGGATGACCGAGCCCGAAATGACGTCGAGCAGCCGGACATTCTTGATCACCACGTCGGCGGGCACTTCGCCGGCCCCGGCCTTGATCATGCGGGTGAGGAGTTCAGCTGTGATCATCTTGGCGCCATCCACATGAGCCTGAACGTCCCGCGCCACCGGGCCCCGGTCAAGGGGGCACGGAACCGCAGGCATGAGTATGGCGTTCCTTTTTACGATTGATCTTAAAGGGAAATGGCCATGGAAACCTACGACGCCAACAAGACGACGCCCGAGGTTCGCCAGGGTAGCCGCCGGATGGGCAACTTTCGCGTGCTGATCCTGTCGCTTGTGGGCATCGTTGTGGCGTTCGGCATCCTGTTCGCCATTTCGACGGCGATCCAGCCGGGTGGCGAAGGGTCCGTCACCCAGCCCGGCGTGCAGCCGACCCCGTCCGCGGTTCCCGCCGACGACAGCATCACGACGCCCACCCCGGCGTCCTGATCGCGATGGCACGGCTCAAGCGGGCTGGGCGCGAGGACCTCACGGTGCGTCGCGTCCGGCGTGGTCGCGGGTTCGGATATGTCGATGCCACGGGCCTGACGCTGCGCGATCCGGATCTGGTCGCGCGCGTCCGGGCACTCGGCATTCCGCCGGCATGGACCGAGGTGCGGGTCGCTCTTGATCCCCGGCACCATATCCAGGCCCTCGGCCAAGATGCGGCGGGCCGGCTGCAATACATCTATCACGCCGACTGGGAAGTTCGCCGCAGCCGGCGCAAGCAGCTGCAACTGGCGCTGCTATCCGAGTCGCTGCCGCGTATCCGTCGCCGGGTCCGAGAGGACCTTGAGGCCGAGCCGGGCAGCCGGCAACTGGCGCTGGCGCTCGGTGTCGCGCTCATCGACCGTACTGCCATGCGCGTCGGTCGCGAGCGCTATCTCGAGACCAACGGCACGCGGGGGGCCGGAACTCTCTTTACCCGCGACATCACGATCTCGGGCGATACGGTAAGCATCCGCTTCCCGGCCAAGAGCGGCAAGACGGCTACCTACGAACTCGCGGACGCCCATGTCGCCAGCGCCGTCCGCAAGGTGAAGACCGTGCCTGGAGCGCGGCTGCTGATGTATCGCAACGCCGAGGGTGTCCCGAAGGCGATCCGCACCGACGACCTCTGCCGCTACCTTCGTGAGATCGCCGGCGTCCCGGTGACCGCCAAGGACTTCCGCACCCTGCACGCCAGCGCGCTTGCCGCCGAGGCACTGGCGAAGCTCGAGCCGGCCGAGTCGCCCTCCGCCCGCAAGCGCCAGATGGCGGCGGTGACCAAGCAGGTCGCGACGTTCCTCCAGAACACCCCGGCGATCTGCCGAGCCAGCTACATTGCGCCTTGCCTCTATGCGCTGTTCGACAAGGGCAAACTCGCCCCCCTGTGGGCAGGCGTCACCGAGACGCGCGGACTGCGGCAGCGCGAGGCGCGACTGAGTGGCGTCCTCGCGGCCGCTGGGTAGGGCGTCAGGCAACCCGCGCGGCGGGCAATGGTGTCGGCACGTCCAGCAGGCGCTCGAGCGCCGGGGCCTCGAGCGGCTTCGAGAACAGGAAGCCCTGGAAGGTGTTGCAACCCATCGATGCAAGGATGCGGAACTGCTCGTCGGTCTCGACGCCCTCCGCCGTCACCTCGATGTCGAGGGCGTGCGCCAGCGTCACCAGGGCCTGCACGATAGCAACCGAGGCAGCTGCCGTGGACAGCTGGCTGATGAAGGAACGGTCGATCTTGATGCGATCGACCGGGTACCGCTTGAGGTAGTTGAGCGACGAGTATCCGGTGCCGAAATCGTCGAGGGCGATCTTGATGCCGGCGCGGCGGAAGGCGCGGATGGCGTCGAACGCGACAAGCTCGTCGTCCAGCAGGATCGACTCGGTAATCTCGATCTCGAGGTCCTGCGGCCGCATGCCGGTTTCCTGCAGCACCGCGAAGATGCGTTCGGTGAAGGTCGGGTTACGCAGCTGCGCGGGCGAAATATTCACCGCCATGGTCAGGCCCGGCCAGCGGGCGCCGATCTGGCAGGCGCGGCGCAGCACCACGTCGCCCAGCGCCTCGATCAGTCCCGAGCCCTCGGCAATGGGAACGAAGTCCATGGGCGCGATCGGGCCGCGGCGCGGATGGGTCCAGCGCACCAGGGCCTCGGCGCCGACGATCTCGCCATCGCGCCGACCGAACAGGGGCTGGAACGCCACCCAGAGCTGGTCGCCGACCTTCAGCGCCTCGCGCAATTCAGCTTCCATCGAGTGGCGTGTCTGCACGAGCTCGTTCATCGATTCGACGTAGACGGCAGCGCGGTTGCGGCCGGACGACTTGGCTTCATACAGCGCGATATCCGCCCGGCGGGTGAGCTCATGCCGGTTGCGGTCCTGTGGCCGTGCCATCACCACGCCGATCGAGACACCGACGAAGGCCTCGTTGCCGCCAATGCGGAACGGCCGGCCGATCGCCTCGATGATGCTGCGGCACATTGCCATCACCTCCGGCTCATTCAGGTCGTTGATGCAGAGAATTCCAAACTCGTCCCCACCCAGGCGCGCCAGGATCTCATCGGGCCCGACGATGTGGCGCAACCTGTCGCCGACGGCGCGGATAAGGTCATCACCAGCGTGGTGGCCGAGCGTATCGTTGACCTGCTTGAAGCGGTCCAGATCGAGCATCAGCAGGGCAGGGAGCTCCCGCGTCGTGTCAGGATCGCGCAGGATGCGGTCGAACTGCTGCTCGAACATCAGCCGGTTTGGCAGATGGGTGAGGGGGTCCTCGGTGGCCTGACGCTCGGCGTCGATACGCTTGTTTTCGAGCGCGCGCGACGAGCGCCACAGCCGGTGCAGCAGCAGGGCGACCACGAGGCCGAGAACGCCGAAGCCGGAAGCAAAGGCCGGGACCGTCTGGGCCAGCAGTTCGGTGCCGGGCAGGTAAGGTTGCCACTCGTAGAAAGCGACGATCCTGCCGTAGCGGTTGGTGACCGGGAAGACCGACAACCCGGTGTCGCTGGGGTTGATGGTAAAGCGCCCGGCCTCGAGCATGTACCGGTCGATGATCCCCAGCTCGTAGCGCAGGTCGAGCTTCACCACGCTGACCAGGATCGGCTCTTCTCCCGGTCGCCGCTCGTCCTCGCCGTTCGCCGAGACCACCGGGAATACCCCGACAATGGCAGGGGCGCCGCCGACAACCGCGAAGTCGGCGATCGACGGGGGGATGTCGAGGTAGCCGAGTCTGGTCCTGGCGCGCAGTTCGGCCACCATTGGAGCCACCACCGGTGCCACGTCGTCGTACGCGCTGCTGGCGACTCTTCTTCCCGCCTGGGCGGCGAAGATGGGGGTGTCGTCGCCCTCGAGGATGTAGGACGCATCGTGCTGGAAATAGCTCGACATCTGGCGCGCGACATTGTGGTTGAGCCAGGTGAAGTCGCGGTGTGAAATGGCGGACAGCGTATTGTCCCAGACGCCGACGCTTTCCTGGTCCTTGGCGATCTGACGCAGCTGCTGGCTCAGCGAGCTGATGATTCGGGTGGCCTGCCGGTCGATGCCAACCTTGTCGACCTGGGCACCCGACCAAAATACGAAGAAACCCAGCAGCGCCGCGGTGGCAACGAACACGACCAACACCGAGCCGAGAACGACCAGCGAGAATGAGCTGCCTGACCTTATTCCAGTCGATTGCATTGGCTTCTGCCAAGGAGTGACGCGCCGGACACTGTTCTCAGCCAAGCTTTGCCAAGTCGTTACCCGCCTGCGGTCAAACGTGAAATATCAGAAGAATTGACTGAAATGGGAGTTGGTGCCTCCTGAGGGCGCGCCCACTTGCCCGGATTTCTCCCCGCAACTGTGCGGGGTCACGCATTGTCCTTGAACAGGACTTCGCGATCCTGGGTGAAGTTGGCAAGGAGCGGCAGGCAGGCGCCACCCATGGCGCGCGCCGCATTGCCGATACTCCCGGGCAGCAGGCGAAAGTTCGACAGTCCCTGCCGGTTCACCCGGCCGATGGCCGCCTCGGTTCGCGCGATGACTTTTTCCCGAACGTGTGGGGGGAAGGCGCCATCGATCAGCACCGTTTCGACATCGATCACCGCGATGGCGGCAACGATCGCGTAGGCAAGGCTCTCGGCAACCTCGTCGACCCAGTCTTCGAGCAGGGCGCCGAGGTCATCGCCCCAGTCGTCTGGTGACTGCCACAGCACGGCCGGTGAGCGACCGATGTCCATAAGCTTGCGCTCGAGCACGTAGATGGAGGCGACGTGCACCAGTTGGGAGCCCGTTCCGATCCCGCTTCCGGCCCTCTGGGGCGCCGGCATCGAACCGAGCGCTCCAGCATTGCTGGTCCGTCCCGGGAAGAGGTGGCCATCGAGGACCAGCCCGCCGCCGATGAAGGAGCCGATGAAGATGTACAGGTAGTCCGGATAGCTCGCCCCCTGGCCGAACATCAGTTCGGCAGCGCAGGCGGCGGTGATGTCGTTGGCGAAATACACCGGCCACTCGGAATCGCGTGCCAGCAGCTCGCGCATGTCGATGTCGCGCCATGCGTCGATTTCCGCCTTGGGTGCGCCGATCTCCTCGTGCCAGGTCCACATCTCGTACGGTGCCGCTATGCCGAGGCCGGCGATGCGCTTGTCCAGACGCGATGGCAGTTTGGCCCGCATGGCGGCAATGCCCTGGCGCGCGAACTCGGTGACGCCTTGCGGGGTTGGATAGGGATAGACCTCGTGGCGGAGCGCGAGGACTTTTCCGACGAAGTCGATGAGATACAGGTCGACGCTTCGGCGCCCGATCTTCAGCCCGAACGAAAGCGCACCTTCGGGGTTGAGCGAGTAGGGGGCGGATGGCTGTCCGACCCGTCCACGCTGAGGCTGCCCCTTCAGCAGCAGCTCCTCGTCCGTCAGTTGATTGACGATGATCGAGATGGTCTGCATCGACAGGCCGCTGAGACGCACAAGTTCGGCCTTGTGCAACTGCTTGTGCAACCGGATCAGCGACAGGACGAGCCGCTCGTGGTGGGCGCGCAGGCCGGATTGGTTTGACCCTCGAAGTGTCGTCGAAGGTGTTGCGCTTGCGAAAGTCGACATCCGTGTGCTCGTCAAAGGCCTTGCGGCAAGTCAGCGATACGCTACGCCCCTACCACACCCTTGCGCAGGATCACATTGGCAAACAGGGCACCCTCGGACGTCGCCACGATTGTGTGGGCGGCCCGAATCCGAGGGTAGAGCTCGTCCGCCGGCAGCGGTCGGGCGACGGCGCCATGACCCAGCCGGAAGCACAGCTCATCGACGGACTGGTGGAACGGACTGGTTCGCATCGGATCGTTTGAAGGGGCGGCGCGAAAGACCGGGTGGCTGTCGCGATCGAGCGGAGTCACGGTAAGGATGGCCTCGAGCAGCGGCAACAGGCCCAGGCCGTCGGCCCGTACCAACCGACGCGCATGCTCCTGGGCGGGATAGTTCCCGTCCACCAGGGCGATCTCGTCGCCATGCCCCATTGCCCGCAGTGTGTACAGCAAGTCTGGGCCGAGAATTTTCGGTATGCCGATCAGCATGTTAGGCGAGGGTCGGGCCAACGTTCCCGCCCACGAAACAGGGTCAGTTTCATGTTTTTTTCCGTGCTCCCTGTGCCGGAGATTGCGGGTAGCCGGCACCCCTGTCAATAACTAAATAAGGTTGATATATTAATTGACATGTCGCCCGGAAATGAGGTTGATAGCGCCAGACGGCCTGGGGAGGAACGTCAGATTGCCACCCAGGAAGTTCAGCGCAGCGCGGCATCGCCTGCGTCGCAATCCAATGGGAGGACCACTCGTGAAGCATCTGAAGACATCCCTGATCCTGGGCGCCGCCGTGTTCGCGTTCATGGCCGTGCCGGCCGCCGCCGCCGACCTGGCGTGCCTGATCACCAAAAACAACACCAACCCGTTCTTCGTGAAGATGAAGGAAGGCGCCGAAGCCGCCGCAAAGACCGCCGGCCTCGATTTCCAGGCCTTTGCCGGTGAGAAGGACGGCGACGCCGCCCCGCAGATCACCGCCATCGAAAACTGCGTTGCCGCCGGTGCCAAGGGTATCCTGATCACCCCGTCGAACGACTCCGTCGGCCCGGCCCTCAAGGACGCCCGCGCCGCCGGCATCCTGGTGATCGCGCTCGATACGCCGCTCGCCGATGCCGATGCACAGGACATCACGTTTGCGACCGACAACTTCGAAGCCGGCCTGCTGATCGGCAAGTGGGCCGCGGCGAAGCTGGGGCCTGAGGCTGCCGCCAACGCCAAGATCGCCATGCTCGACATCAACAAGGACAACATCTCGGTCGACGTCCAGCGCGACACCGGGTTCCTCGTCGGCTTCGGTATCGAAGTGCCGGACCTCAAGGTGCTCGGTTCGGAAACCGACCCGCGCGTCATCGGCCATGAAACAACCGATGCGAACCCCGAAGGCGGCCTGCGCGGCATGGAAACCCTGCTCGCCAAGGACCCCGACATCAACGTCGTCTACACCATTAACGAGCCCGCAGCTGAAGGCGCCTACCAGGCCCTCAAGGCTGCCGGCAAGGAAGGCCAGGCGATCATCGTGTCCGTCGACGGCGGCTGCCCGGGCGTTGCCTCGGTCAAGTCGGGCGTAATCGGCGCGACCTCGCAGCAGTACCCGCTGCAGATGGCCTCCAAGGGCATCGAAGCCATCGTGGCCTTCGCCAAGGACGGCACCCGTCCGGCCGTCACCGAAGGCCTGAGCTTCTTCAACACCGGCGTGAACCTGGTGACCGACCAGCCGGTCGAGGGCGTGCCGTCGATTGACACCACCAAGGGCACCGAGCTCTGCTGGGGCTGATCCAGCCTGAATGACAGCGACGGGGGCGGCGCAAGTCGCCCCCTGACCGCGTTAATCTGCGCAGGGCAGGGACCGGGGATCGACTTTTTCGAGGGGGAGTGATGAGCAGTTCAGGGCCGCCCGGCCAAGCGGGCGCAGACTTCGAGAAGCGGCTGGCCGAAGCAGATACCAGCGTCGCCAGCTTCGCCGAGGACGACAAGAGCCTGTACCGCGTGGTGCAGACCTTCCTCCGGGCCAATCCGACCACCATCCCGACTCTCGTGCTGGTGATCAGCATCCTGGCCTTCGGGCTGATCGCGCCGCGCTTCCTCGGTCCGGGTGCGCTCTCGACCGTGCTGCAGCAGGTGACCGTGGTGGGCATCATCGCGGTGGCGCAGACCCTGGTCATCCTCACGGCGGGCATCGATCTGTCGGTTGGCGCCATTCTCGTCGTTACCTCGCTGGTGATGGGCAACCTGGCCGTCAACCTGGGCCTGCCGGTCTGGCTTGCGGTCCCGCTTTCGATTGCGGTCGGCGGCTTCATGGGCTGGCTGAACGGCGTGCTGGTCGCGGTGATCAAGCTGCCGCCATTCATCGTGACGCTCGGAACGCTGTCGGTCTTTACGGCGCTCAAGCTCTGGTACTCCGGGTCGGAATCGATCCGCAACGTCGACATTGTGGAGAAGGCGCCGGAGCTGCTGTGGTTCGGCGAAGCCATCCGCTTCGGCGGCTTCAAGCTGACCTACGGCTCGATCTCGCTGGTCGTGGTGGCCATCGTGGTCTGGTACGCACTCAATCGGACTGCGTGGGGCCGGCATGTTCATGCGGTGGGTGATGATCCGGACGCGGCGCGTCTGTCCGGTATTCCCACGCGCCGGATACTGATTTCCGTTTATGTCGCGGCCGGCGTGATCTGCGGTTTTGCTGCCTGGGTGGCGATCGGCCGCGTCGGGTCGATCTCGCCGATCGCCTTCGACACGGTGAACCTCGGCTCGATCACTGCCGTGGTGATTGGCGGAACATCGCTGTTCGGTGGCCGGGCCTCGATCGTAGGCTCCGTGCTCGGAGCGCTGATCGTGGGCGTATTCAATACCGGCCTGTCGCTGGCCGGCGTCGACGACTACTGGCAGATGTTTGCCGCCGGTACGCTGGTGATCATCGCGGTCGCTCTCGACCAGTGGCTGCGGAGGGCCACGCAATGACCATTCAGCCAATCCTGCAGGCGCGCGGGCTCCTCAAGCGCTACGGCACCGTGGTGGCGCTCAACGGCGCGGACTTCGACCTCTATCCGGGCGAGATCCTCGCCGTCATCGGGGACAACGGCGCTGGCAAGTCCACCCTGATCAAGGCGATCAGCGGCGCCATCATCCCCGACCATGGCACCATCGAACTCGAGGGCCAGGCGGTCCACTTCCGCTCGCCGGACGATGCGCGGAAGGCGGGTATCGAGACGGTCTACCAGAACCTCGCCCTGTCGCCCGCACTCTCGATCGCCGACAACATGTTCCTCGGGCGCGAACTGCGCAAACCGGGGCTGCTGGGATCGGTCTTCCGGTTGATGGACCGGGCAGCCATGCAGAAATTCTCGCGCGACAAGCTCAGCGAGCTTGGCCTGATGACCATCCAGAACATCAACCAGCCGGTCGAAACGCTCTCGGGCGGCCAGCGGCAGGGCGTGGCGGTGGCGCGGGCGGCGGCGTTCGGCTCCAAGATCATCATCCTCGACGAGCCGACTGCGGCGCTTGGCGTCAAGGAATCGCGCCGGGTGCTCGAACTGATCCTGGATGTCCGGGCGCGCGGCATTCCCATCATCCTCATCTCGCACAACATGCCACATGTGTTCGAGGTGGCCGACCGCATCCACATCCACCGGCTGGGCAAGCGCATTGCCGTCATCAATCCCAAGGATTATTCGATGAGCGACGCCGTCGCCATCATGACGGGCGCGATGAAACCGCCGCAGCCCGTGGCGGCCTGATCCACCGAGACCACCATGACCCTGCAGCGTGCCCTGGTGCTGGAAAAGCAGCACGAACTGACCCTCCGCGAGATCGACCTGCCGGCCGATCCCGGTCCCGGCGAGGTGAAGATCAAGCTCCACACGGTCGGTGTCTGCGGGTCGGATGTGCACTACTATACCCACGGCCGCATCGGCCCGTTCGTCGTCAACGCGCCGATGGTGCTGGGCCACGAGGCCGCCGGCACGGTGGTCGAACTGGGGGCAGGGGTGACAAGTCTCAAGGTGGGCGACCGTGTCTGCATGGAGCCGGGCGTCCCCGACCCCGGCAGCAGGGCGGCGCGCCTCGGCATGTACAATATCGATCCGGCGGTCACCTTCTGGGCCACCCCGCCGATCCACGGCGTGCTGACGCCGTTCGTCGTCCACCCGGCCAACTACACCTTCAAGTTGCCCGACAACGTCAGCTTCGCCGAAGGGGCCATGGTCGAACCCTTCGCCGTCGGCATGCAGGCCGCGACCAAGGCGAAGATCACCCCCGGCGATACCGCCATCGTCATGGGCGCCGGGCCGATCGGCACCATGGTGGCGCTGGCGGCGCTCGCCGGCGGCTGCTCGCGCGTCATCATCACCGACCTGGCGCAGCCCAAGCTCGATATCGCCGCACAGTACCAGGGCATCATCCCGGTCAATATCCGCGACAGGAAGCTGGTCGACGAGGTCAACGCCCTCACCGGTGGCTGGGGCGCCGACGTGGTGTTCGAGTGCTCCGGCTCGCCGCGCGCCTGGGCCGGCATTACCGATGTCGTCCGCCCCGGCGGCACCATCGTAGTCGTCGGCCTGCCGGTAGAGCCGGTGAACTTCGACATCGCCACGCTGAGCGTCAAGGAAGTCACCATCACCTCGGTGTTCCGCTACGCCCACCAATACGACCGCGCCATCGCGCTGATGGCCTCGGGCCGCGTGGATCTGAAGCCGCTGATCTCCGAGACCTTCTCTTTCGCCGATTCGATCAAGGCCTTCGACCGTGCCGTCGAGGCGCGGCCGACGGACGTGAAGCTGCAGATTGTGATGGATGACGCATGATGCTTCCTCTTACCCGCCTCGGGTGAGGGGAGGTTTAGCTCAAGGGGCAAACCGATGGACCTGAATCTCAAATCGAAGCTCGCCGTCATCACCGGCGGTAGCGTCGGCATTGGCCTCGCGGTGGCAAAGGGCTTTGCTGCCGAGGGCGCCCGCATCCTCATAACCGCCCGCGGCCGTGACCGGGTCGAGGCCGAAGTCGCCCAGATCCGTGCCAACTACGGCGTCGAAACCCGCGGTGTCGCCGCCGATGTCGCCACCGCCGAAGGCTGCAACGCGGTCATCGCGGCTGCCGCCGCGATGGGCGGCGCCGACATCCTCATCAACAATGCCGGCACCGGCAGCAACGAAACCATCGCCGAAGCCGACGACGCCAAGTGGCAGTATTACTGGGACCTGCATGTCATGGCCGCCGTCCGGCTCGGCCGCGGGCTGGTGCCGCAGATGAAGGCGCATGGCGGCGGCGTCATCCTCCACAACGCCTCGATCTGCGCCGTGCAGCCGCTGTGGTACGAGCCGATCTACAACACCACCAAGGCGGCGCTGATGATGTTCTCCAAGACCCTCGCCAACGAGGTGGTCGGCGACAATATCCGCGTCAACACGGTGAACCCGGGACTCGTCCTCACCCCCGACTGGATCAAGACGGCGAGGCAGATCGCCGGCGAAGACGGCTGGGAAGCGCACCTGCAGGGCGTCGCCAACGAAGCCGGCGGCATGAAGCGCTTCGCCACCCCCGAAGAACTCGCCAACTTCTTCGTCTTCATGAGCTCCGACAAGGCGAGCTACTCGACCGGCAGCACGTACTTCGTCGATGGCGGGTGGTTGAGAACGGTGTGACGGTCAGCGGGCCGTGCCAGCGGCACACTGAGGGCAGAACGCTCCCAACGTGTCATCCCTGCGAACGCAGGGACCCACCTCACCACCTGCGCAGGTCCTGGTTTGGGTCCCTGCGTTCGCAGGGATGACACCTCAGTGAGGTTGCCGGTTAGCGGCCCAGGGCATGCTACTCCGCCGGCTGCTCCACCACCGGCGCCCCGGCCCGTCCATTCCGCGCAATCCCCCAGATCACCGGGATGGCAATCAGCGGGGCCAGCGCGAACAGCCAGTAGAGCCAGCCGGCGGCACTGATCGTCACCGGCACCGACTCGCTCGCGGCGAGTCCCGCCGCATTGACGATCACCCCCGCCACTGCCGCGCCAAAACCCGAGGCGAACAGTTGCACCATCGAAATCGCCGCCGAGGTCAGGTCACCTTCGCCGGCTGGGGCCGAGTGCAGCAGGCGGGCCGAGACATGCGGCCAGGAGATGCCGATGCCGGTGCCGAGCAACAGCAGCGCTACACCCACCGGCACCAGCGGCAGGATCGCGCCCGCCGTGTTGTCGACACCGATGAACAGCGCCAGCCCTACGAGACCGAGCAGCTGCAGCGTCGGCCCGAGCACCAGCACCAGCCGCTCGCGCGCCCCCGTCCAGTTGGCGACGACGATCGATCCGGCGCTCCAGCCCACCGCCACCAGCGCCACCATGTAGCCGGCGATCAGTGGCGCCTGACCATGCAGGTTCTGCACGAACAGCGGCACGAACATGTCGCTGACGATGGCGAGGTTCAGCAGCAGCATGGCGAGGAACAGTGCCGGCAGCGGTCCGCGCAGCCTGAAGGTGCCGCGCGGGAACAGATGGTTTTCGCGGTGCTGGTCGATCACGCCCAGCGCGAGGATCGCCAGCACCGCGAGCCCGACCAGAAGCGCAGGCAGCACCACGCCTCCGGTCAGGATGGAAGCCACCGAGATCAGCGCCACGGCGCTGATCAGCAGCATGATCTGCAGCACCGGGACGCGCGCCATCCCGGTCTCGCCGCTCGAGCGCGGAATGACCCGCAGCGCCAACAGCCCGAGCAGCGCGGAGCAGGGCACGATGACGAAGAAGGCCAGCCGCCAGGCATCGAACGCCGCGAATACCCCACCGATCGCCGGACCGATCACCGTCGACACTCCCCACACCGACGAAATCAGCGCGAAGGCCCGGCCCCACAGTTCCTGTGGGAAAATCACCCGGATCATCGAATAGCTCATCGCCGTCAAGAGCCCGGCTCCGAGGCCCTGGATGGCCCGGCCGGCCAGCATCACCGGCATGTTCGGCGCCAGCCCGCAGATCAGGCTGCCGAGCCCGAAGCCGAAGGCCGCCACGAGGTAAATGCCACGCGGCCCGAGGTTGAACGGCCGCACCGCCGCAAAGACCGAGGCCATGATCGAGGCGACGATGAACACCGTGGTGTTCCAGGCGAACAGCTCGAGCCCGCCGATCTCGCCCACCACCGAGGGCAGCAGCGTCGAGACGATGAACGTCTCCATCGCCTGCAGGCCGACACCGGAGGCAAGCGTGATGGCGGCGAGCCCACGCGCACCCTGGAACATCGCGCCCCAGGAATTGTCGGCCGGAGCTGCTACCGCCGCTGCCATGTCGTCCTCGCTATCCAGATCGTGGGGCATGCTCTACAACCTCAACTGCACTTCAGGTAAAGGGGCAAATTCATCAAATGTCGCGCGAACTGACTGTGGGACAGGTGGCCGAGCGCAGCGGCCTCGCCGTTTCGGCGCTGCACTTTTACGAGAAGAAGGGGCTTATCCGCTCGCACCGCACGTCCGGCAACCAGCGGCGCTACGATCGCGACGTGCTGCGGCGCCTCGCCATCATCCGAATGGCGCAGGAACTGGGAATCCCGTTGAGCGAAGTTGCCGAAGCGCTGTCGCGCGTGCCGCTCGGTCATATCCCGAGCGCCGAGGATTGGCGAGGCATGTCGGCGGTCTGGTACGAAAAGCTCGATCGCCGCGTCACCATGCTCATCCGCATGCGCGATGAGCTCAACGGCTGCATCGGCTGCGGCTGCCTGTCCACCACCAGTTGTCCATTGATGAATGCCGGCGACCGGCTGGCCGACGAAGGCCCCGGCCCGCGCCGGCTGCTGCGGGAAGGCGGGGACACCTACCAGAGCTAGGAGCCCGGAACCGCCGCGCGCGCTCCGCCGTTCTGGGGCAAAGCGTCAACACCGGAACTCCCCATGGACCTGCTCGCCACGATTGGCCTCGAGGAAACCCACACACCGCTCCACATCATCCTGATCCGCCTGGTGATCGCCGCGGCCCTCGGCGCGCTGATCGGCCTCGAGCGTGGGTCCACCTCGGGGGTGGCGGGCCTCCGCACCCATATCCTGATCGCCCTTGCGGCGGCGCTCTTCACGACCCTCACCTTCGAAATCTACCACGCCTCGCTGGAGTTCAGCCCGCAGCAGGGGCCCGATCCGATCCGCGCTGTCGAGGCGGTGACGGCCGGCATCGCCTTCCTCGGCGCCGGCGCCATCTTCCAGCAGCGTGGCAGCGTGCAGGGGCTGACCACGGGGGCGGGGATGTGGCTGGCGGGCGCCGTCGGCCTGTCGGCGGCGCTGGGCTTCTACATCATCGCCGCAGCAGCCGCCCTGCTGGCCGTGCTGGTGCTGGCCGCCATGCGGGGGTTCTCGCACAAGGTGGTCAGCAAGAACGATGCCCCGCCGGGCGGCGACTAGCGATTGGCAAAAGAGAATTGTCTTCGGGCTGACGAGCGCGGCCGCGGCCCGGGAGGTGGCCGCAACCGCGCTTTGCTCGCTTGCTCGGGTCCAGACACGCGAGCCGTCAGTCTAGCGGGGCGGAGCAGCGACAGGGCGCGCTCCGCCTCGGCAGTCTGGACCACCGCCCGTGGGGAGGGAACACGGGGGCAGTCCGCAGGGGGCCGGCAAACTTGGGGTGACCGGCCCGGCCATCCGGGAGCCGCAGGGAGTCGGCACCGGATGGATTCCAGAAAGAGTGGCACTGGATCGGCCGCCGCGGGAGGGAACGCGGCGGCCGGCCAGGCATCGGATCGGCGTACTTGGGGTGGCCGATCCGCCGTCCCGCCTCAGCTTGCCGCAGGGAGTCGGCGCGAGGCGGAATTCTTCGAAAATGATCGCCGGAGGCCGCTTGGGACAGCCTCCGGCGGGAGAAACGAGGAGCGCGCTTGGGAATGCAATCGGCAGTGGCCTGCCTAGAGCAACGCGCTCCCCGTCGGCACGTAACCTGTGGACGCAGTAGTTACGTGCCAACCGCTTCAAGGCGCTGATGACGCACCCAGAAACTCACGATCGCCGCAGCTTCGCGACGATAGAAATCGATATCCGCCTGACGCTCGAACACCGCATCGGCGCCCGCCTCGATCAGCACGTCGCGAACCTCGCGGTCGAGCGTCGGTGCCATGGCGGCAATCAGCAGGGCGGTGCCATCGCGCATCCCCCGCAGCTTGCGGATGAAGTCGGCGGTGGCGGTGCTCGAGGACTTGAGGTCCACGATCACCAGGCCCGGCAGCGTGGCCTTGGGGTCATCCAGCAGCCGGTCCAGTTCGGTGCTCGCAACGGTCTCGCCGTCAAGCCAGTTGACCGACGGCGCGCCATGGGCGAGCAACATCCGGATCATCAGCCGGGCCGAATGAGAGTCGTCATCGACCAGCGCCATGAAGGGCTGGGCGGCACCATGCGAGTTCATAAAGCTTCCTTCTTGCCGCGCCGCGCGGCAATGGGCGAACCGACTGATACGTAGAACCCGTCGCGCACCGGGGACGAACCCGCGTCGTGGGTCACCGGGATCGATCCGGTCACCGGCACCATGCAGCGACGGGCCTGATATGACGATCACATGACGAAGTTGAAAGGAACACCGGGGTAACGGTCGCGTAACGTGACTTGCGTTTTACATGTAAATCAGGAACATCTTGGAACGTCTCATGGACGGGAGAACACCCTGACAGACCCCGCACAGCCCGACGCGCCAGTAACGGCAGCGCTCGAGCAATTGCTGAACTGGCCGGGTCTGTCGCGGTCGCCGCAACTTGCCAAGTTTCTCAACTACATAGTGCGGGCTAAGCTTGGTGGCGACGAGGCCTCGATCAAGGCCTATTCCATCGCCGTGGACGTCTTCGGCCGGCCCCCTACCTTCGATCCGCAGAGCGATCCCATTGTCCGCGTGCAGGCGCGCCGCCTGCGTGCCGCGCTTGCGGAGTATTACGCGGGCGAAGGGAGCGACAGCCCGGTCAGAATCTACCTCCCCGTGGGACGATATATCCCGGAATTCCGTGGGCGTGACGACGCTGCAGCGCCCGAAGTGCCGATTCCGGAGCCGCCACGGGAACCGGTTCCACAACTGCAGCTCCAGCGCTCCCGGCGCCGGATCAGCGGGGGCGCCGACTGGCTGCTCTACGGCATTCTCCTGCTCATCGGAACCGGGATCGTCTTCGCCCTGACCCAGGTGCTGATGCCCCGTCCGACGCGTATCGAAGTGCCCGGCTACCCGACGATCGGCATCGCCGAGTTCACCGTAATCTCGCCTGGGGCGAGGGAAGCGCCGGCATTGAACATTTCCGGCCTCGCCATCGAACTGGTGACCGACCTGCAGCTGTTCGACGACGTCCAGCCGACCTACACGCAGGGCGGCCCGCCCGAGGACGACGATCCGGACTACCAGCTGACCGGGATTGCGCGGCAGGAGGCGGGCCTCGTGCAGGTTACCGCCAGCCTCCGGCGCCGCGGCTCGGATACGGCCCTGTGGAGTTTGACGCAGACGGTTCGGGCGGATCAATTGCAGGGCAGCATCGACGATATCTCGCAGGCGTTTGCGGCGCAGCTCGGTTCGCACCGCGGGCCGCTGTTTTTCGACGCCTACAAGTGGCTGGAGGACAACCCCAGCATTGCCGGCAACGAGACGGTGTTCCTCTGCGGCCTGCTGTTCAGCCGCTACCGCGACAGCGCCGAGGTCGTCGACGCGGCGCGGGCGCGCGACTGCATTGCCTCGGTGCTGGCCCGCGGCGAGGACGCGCTGGCGCTGGCGATGCGCGGTGGGCTGCTGCTCGACGATGTGGCGGCAACGCAGCTTCGGATCGACCCCGAGCCGCTGGCCGAGGCGGAGCGCTTGCTCACGCAGGCCCTGAGGCTTGATGCGACCTCGAGCACCATCTGGCGCGAGTATGCCAGCTACCTGTCCTGGGCCGGGCGGTGGGGCGAGGCGGATGCGGCCTATGCCTCGGCGTTGCAGCTCAACCCGGCCAACCTCGATGCCGTGGCCGGCTTCGCGCGCATGCTGTCGGTCCGCGCCGCCTCGCTGCAGGGCATCGAACTGGCGGCTCGGGCCCTCAGGGGGACCGTCGATCCGCCGCACTGGTACAACATGGCGCCTGCCATCAATGCCCTGCGCGCCGGCAAGGACGAGGAGGCCATCGCCTTCGCCGAGAAGCTGGCGGAGGGTGATGCGGAGATGGGCGCGACGATCGCCACCGTTGCGGCGCTGCGATCCGCGGACGTCGATGTGCTGAACCGCTACTTTGCGCAGTTGCTCGACGTGACGCGCTTCCGCCGCTTCGGTATCCTGCCGGTGTTGCAGCAGCGCATTTTCGACTCGGCCCTCCTTGACGAGATCGCGGCGCAGCTCAAGCGGGCGGGCGTCGCCGATGCGGCGCTCGATGGTAATTTCTGAGTGCGAGTGTAGCCCATGAGTTTTTCTGCCCTGGTCACGCGACAGGCTGCTGGCGGCGGCGTGTCGAGCGCAGTCGAACATCTCGACGACAGCGCGCTGCCCGATGGCGATGTGCTGGTGTCGGTGGAGTGGGCCGGCCTCAACTACAAGGATGCGCTGGTCTTTAGCGGGCAGGGCAACCTCGTCCGCACGTATCCGCATGTCGGCGGCATCGACTTCGCCGGTCGGGTCGTCGAAAGCCGCGACGATCGCTACCACCCCGGGCAGCCGGTGGTGCTCACCGGCTGGCGGGTCGGGGAAAACCGCTGGGGTGGCTATGCCCAGCGGGCCCGCGTCGATGCGGGCATGCTGGTGCCGCTACCGAAACCGTTCTCGTCCCGCACCGCCATGATGCTGGGCACCGCGGGCCTCGCCGCCATGCTGGCGATCAACCGGCTGCAGGGGGAAGGTATCAAGCCCGGCGACGGCGAGGTGCTCGTCACCGGCGCCGGCGGCGGGGTCGGCACCATCGCGGTGATGCTGCTGGCCCGCCTCGGCTACCATGTCGCCGCACTGACCGGTCGCGCTGAACTGGGCGACCAGCTCACCCGCCTCGGCGCTTCGCGCATCGTCGCGCGACAGGACCTGCTGGTCCCGACCGGCAAGGTGCTCGACAAGGAGACCTGGGCCGGCTGCATCGACACTGTCGGGGGTCCGCTGCTCGGCGAAGTGCTCAAGAAGATCCGTTATGGTGGCGTCGTCGCGGCGGTCGGCCTCGCGGGCGGTGCGCAATGGGACGCCAGCGTTGCGCCCTTCATCCTGCGCGGCGTGAGCCTGAGCGGCATCGATACGGTCATGCAGCCCTTCGCGGCCCGCCAGGCCGCCTGGGGCCGCCTCACCAACCTGTTCGTCCCCAACGCCTACGAGCCACTGCTCCGCGAAGCGCGCCTCGCGGACCTCCCCGCGCTGGCCTCGGAACTGCTCGCGGGAAGGGTAGCCGGCCGGGTGCTGATCAACCTCCGTGATGTGGAGACGTAAGAAGCAGCCTGCGGCTGCACCCCTCATCCGCCCTTCGGGCACCTTCTCCCACAAGGGGAGAAGGCGCACGCTCGCCCGTCTTGTTCCACCTTGGCCGCTGCGCTTCCAACATCGCCTTCTCCCCTTGTGGGAGAAGGTGGCGGCAGCCGGATGAGGGGTGGTCGACTGCAGCACAAGGCTGCAAATTTCAATGCCCCGTCGTCTTCGAGAACAGGTTGATCACCACCACGCCGGCCATGATCAGGCCCATGCCGAGCATGGCCGGCAGGTCCAGCACCTGCTTGTAGATCACCAGCGCCACCAGCGAGACCAGCACGATGCCGACGCCCGACCAGATGGCATAGGCGACGCCCACCGGCATGGTCTTCAGCGTCAGCGACAGGAAATAGAACGCCACCACGTACCCCACCACCGAAACCACCGATGGCAGCAGCACGGTGAACCCTTCGGCCGCCCGCAGCGCGCTCGTGGCGATCACCTCGGCGATGATGGCGATGCCGAGAAACAGGTAGGCGAGGCTCAAGACGCGGCCCCGAAATACCGCTCGGCCAGCTTCACGAACGCGTCGCCGCGCTGCTCGAAATTCTTGAACACCACGCCCGGCGCCTCGAGCTGCCCATAGCTCGGCGCGCCCGGTGACAGGATCACCGTGTCGAATTTCTCCCGCCGTCCGGCCAGCGCTTTCAGCGCATCTTCGAGCGTCCCGGCTTCCAGCACGTCGATATCGGGCGCCGCCGCATAGGTCAGCGTCGCCAGCCGGTCGCCGGTCACCGGCAGGCAGACCAGCGTCGTCACGCCACGCGGCGCCAGCAGCGTCGCCAACTCCGCATAGTCCTGCTGCCGCTCATGCCCGCCGGCGATCAGCGCGATGCGCGTCCCCTCATAGGCCGCCAGCGCCGCCTTGGTGGCCTCTGGCGTCGTCGAAATCGAGTCGTTGACGAACACCACGCCGCCGAACGCATGCTCCTCCAGCCGGTGCGGCAGCGGCCGGAATGCCGCGATGCCGCGCACCACGCCTTCGAGGTCAGCGCCCGCCTTCAGCGCCACCTGCGTGGCGAGGATGGCGTTGTTCAGATTGTGTTCACCTTTGAGGCGCGAGCGCGACACTGCCGTGGCAATCCGGTCGCGGATGAACGGCGCGAGTACCGGGATCATCCGGCTACGGTCGCGCAGCGCCTCCAGCACCAGCGGATGCTCGTCCGCGCCCACGCCGAGCGCCACCGGGAACGGCGCATCGCGTTCGATCAGGTTCAGCTTGTCCTGGTAGTAGCGCTCCACCGTGCGGTGCCAGTCGGTATGCTCGGGCGACAGGTTGGTGATGGCGGCGATATCCGGCGTGAATGCCAGGTCGGCGGTCTGGTAGCTCGACAACTCGAACACCACGATGCCGTTCTTGTCGGCAATCTCCAGCGGCGCGAGGCCCACATTGCCGGCGAGCCCGGCGTCGAGCCCCGACTCGGTCAGCATCAGGTGCACCAGCGTCGCGGTGGTCGATTTGCCCTTGGTACCGGTAATGGCGATCACCTTGCGCCCGGCGCGATAGGTCTCGCCCCAGAGGTTGAGGTTGGAGGTCACCGCGATCCCCGCCTCGCGCGCCATGGCGAACACCGGCCGGTAGCGCGACACGCCGGGGCTCTTGACGATCGTCCCGAACCCCCTGGCTTCGATCGCCGCCGGCAGGTCGGCGGGGGCGATGAACTCGGCCCCGGGGATATCCGCCTCGCCCGAATCCACGGTCACGAACAGCTTCGTCTCCGGCGAGCGGGCCTTGATGAAGCCGGCGGTGGAGCGGGCCTCGCGGCCGGCGCCATAGAGCAGGACGGGGGCATCAAAACGCATGGGCGGCGACTCGCTGGGCAATGTCGGGCGGGATCAGGTGTTCTGTCGTATCGGCCAGCAGTTCGTCCAGCGCCGCCGCAAGCCGGGCGCTGCCGTACTGAGTCAGCAGATCGGGCTTCAGCATTGAAACGATTGGTTCATCGGCCCATTCGGGCATCGCGGTCAGCGCCCACAGGCACGCCGCCGCCTCCTCGATCTCGCCGACGCATTCCCATGGCTTCTGCCCGGCCAGCCCCGTCAGCTCGCGAAAACTGCGCTCGTGCCCCGGCTGCGCCAGCAGGTTCTGGCCGAAAATGCTGACCAGTCGTTCCTTCGGCATGACGGGTGCGAAGATCAGGAACACGAAGTGGCATTTCGGGCAGTTGCCGCACCACAGTGGCCCCGTGTGCCCGGCCAGCTTGAAGTTCTCGTTGCAGCTCGAAAACACGTGGTCGTACTCGGTCCGCCGCGCAAAGATCCGCGCGATCCTCGCCTCGGAGTAGGGCCGCAGCAGCGAGAAATAGCCCAGCGCCCCGCCGGTCGCGCCGGCCAGCACCCCGGCGATCAGCCGCTCGAAATCCAGCGACTTCGAATGCTGATGGTTGGCCTCGCGTCCGTCGAACTCGACATTGCCCTCGCTGGCCGAGCGCTCGTTGGAGAGGACGATGCGGTTGTAGCCGAACAGCAGGGCGGTGAGTGCCGCGATCACCGAGTTGATCGCCGTCGAGGGCACGTGGCCGTTGTAGAAGCCCGGCTCCTTGCTCAACCGGATCATCTCCGGATCGAGCCGGCGCTGCACATACAGCGGCGCGCGGCCGATCTTCTCCACCGAGCCGAGGATCGGCCCCTTGGGGTTCACCGCAAACGGGGTGAAATCTATCCCCGCTTCTTCCAGCAGTTGTACGCTCACCAGCGAATCCTTCCCGCCGCCGATCGGCAGCAGGGCCCGGTCGGGGAGGGCCGGAGCGGGTGGAGCAGGGCGGTCATCGTCGGGCGCCGAAATCGAAATCTGCCCGAACCGCTTCAGGTTGTTGCGGGCATAGAACTCGCCCAACCCGTTCTCGTACACGTCCAGCATAAGTGAACGTTCATTTACATTGAGCGGAATGGCCGTTTCGATGCTGAAAGGCGCACGGAGCTTGAAGTAACTGACCCCCAGCACCACCGCCGTCAGGTCCAGCAGCCTGGCAAAACTTTGTGGCCCATACGCGTTGGGATCGCCGTGTTCCGGAAAAGTCAGCGTCTCTGTGAACACCCGGTCGGCAATGCCATAGCGGAACCGCGCCACCCCCGTCGCGGCGTCGAACTCCGGCTTCTCGATGACGAACCGCTCGCTCATGGTGCTCAGTAGATCCTCATCGACAGCCGCAGCACGATATCGGTCGAGAGCCGCTGGAATCCAAATTCGCGCATCGTGCACTGCCAGCCGCTGCCCAGCCGCTGGATGTTGAACAGGTTATACCGGGCAGGATCGTGACCGCCCGTGTCCGCCTGCGCCGCCCCTGCAGCCGCCACGCCGACCACCGGCACATCGCCCGATGGTCCGGGGATGGCATAGATCGAGGATCGGTGCGTATGCCCGTGCAGCACCAGCTCCGCGCCCGCCTCGGCGACCGCGTCCCGGAACAGCTTGGCGCCCCACAGCCCGAGCCGCGGCTTGAACAGCTCCTGGTTCGGCGGGTGGTGAATCAGCACGACGCGGAAAAATCCACCTTCGCCAAGCAGTTGCAGGCAGCGCCTTAGCCGCGCTGCCTGGGCCACATCGATTCGCCCCGCCGCGATCCAGGGTGCCGTCGGCACCGCGCTAGAGCACGACACGATCGCCACCTCGCCGACCCGGCGCACGAAGGGGAACGCCTCGGGCCCGATGGTTTCGCCCGCCATGTAATCGCCCCAGCGGACCAGCGCCTTGTCGAGCTGGCCCTTGATGTAGGCGTCATGGTTGCCGGGCGAGACGCAGACCTGCTCGGGCAGCCCCAGCGTTTCCAGCCAGTTGTGGGCGGTGTTGATCTCGGCATCGAGCGCGAGGTTCATCAGGTCGCCGGTGACCGCGGTGAAATCGGGGTTCTGGCCGCGCAGGTGCCGCACCAGCTTCATCAGGCTTTCGCCCGCAAGTGTATGCTCGCGCTTGATCTTCCAGTTGATATAGCCCGTAATCCGCTTGTTCACGAGGTCGCGCACCCGCAGGGGTGGCAGTGGAGCGAGGTGGACGTCGCTGAGATGGGCGAGGGTGATCATCGGTCGCGCTCATGCCACGAGCGAGTGGCCAAGGGAAAGCACTTGTCGCCCGGCCGCGGCGATTCGATCCAGCGGAGTTCGCTTATGGCGATGGGCCCGAGGCAGCGCGTGACGACCACCATCCACCTGTTCCTCGCCGGAATCAGGCGGCGGATGACCCTTGGCGCCCGCGTTGCGATGCTCGATGGCGACAAGGTGCTGCTGCTCAGGCACACCTACGTACCCGACTGGCATTTCCCCGGCGGCGGCATCGAGCCGGGGGAAACTGCCGCCGAGGCTGGTACCCGGGAAATGCTCGAGGAAACCGGCTTCGAGGCGACCGGGCCGCTCGCGCTGCTCGGCTTCTACCACAACCTCAACGAGGCCACCGTCCGCGACCACGTGGCGGTCTATGTCTGCCGGCAGTTCAAACAGGTCCGGCAGTTCCGGCCCAACCACGAGATCGCGGCGATCGGCTGGTTCGGACCTGACGAACTCCCCGCCGACGTGGATCCGGGCACGGCGCGTCGGGTCGCGGAAATCCTGTCAGCCGCCGAGCCGGCGCATCGCTGGTAGCCGCAGGGGGCTTCCCCCGGGCTCCTCCCTGCAACCGAGACACTACTGCCGCATTGCGAGTCTAGACACGAGGCCAGTCGATTTCGGGAGGCCATCTTGAAAAGTGAAGCTCCGGTCCTGATTTATCGTGGACGCAGAAGCCGCCCAGGTGCTAATGCGCCTTTCAGACGTCAGGAGGCGTCCAGGATGGAGAAGGACTTTCACGTGACCCGACGACCGTAACCGGTCGCAACCGCTGGCTCGTTCGGCCGGCGTACCTGTCCTTGTCCCTGTTCTCGGACTCTGAGTCACATGATCGCTCCCGCCGTCTCCGTCGCTGCTGAAGCCGCGCCTCCGCACCTCGGCCTGCCAACCATCCGCTTTGCGACGCCCGCCGACGATCGTTTCGTCGAGGACCTGCAAGCGATCGCCTTCGGTCCGGGCCGCTTTGCCCGCACGGCCTATCGTGTGCGCGAGCGCTTCCCCATCGACCCGACGCTGAGCCTCATCGCCGAAGTCGATGGCCAGCCCTGCGGCTCGGTCTGGATGACGCCGATCTCGGTTGGCGGCATCGATGGCTACATGCTCGGCCCGCTCGCCACGCACCCGGATTTCCGCAAGCGCGGCGCCGGCAAGCTGCTGGCGCGGGAAGTCAGCCGCATCGCGCTGGAGCGTGGCGAAGGCAGCTTCGTGCTGCTGGTCGGCGACCGCGACTACTACTGCCCGCTCGGCTGGGTGCCGACCATTCCCGGCGCCGTCGTCTGGCCCGGCCCGGTCGATCCGACCCGCGTGCTGTGCTATTCGCAGGACCCGACCATGGCGGTGCGTCTCGCCGGCCCGATCAAGGCTTTCGGCGCCAAGAAGCGCTCCTGAACCACCGGAGCCCGGCTTGGCTGCCGACGACGACCTCATCGCCAGAATCGCCAGTAGGCTGCTGGCGTCACCCGAGCCGGTGGCGCCCGCGGCGATGATTCCCGACTGGGCGCCCGACATCCCGCCCGACCGCCCGCCGGTTCCCGCTGCCGTGCTGATCAGCCTCGTCCGCCGGCCTGAGGGGGTGTCGATCCTCTACACCGAGCGCTCGCCGGACCTGCGCTCCCACTCGGGGCAGATTGCGTTCCCGGGCGGCAAGATCGACCCCGAGGACAGCGGTCCCGGCGCCGCAGCGGTGCGCGAAGCGGGCGAGGAAGTTGCGATGCACGCCGGCGATGCGCGCATCCTCGGCTACATGCCGCTCTACTATACCGGCACCAACTACCTGATCACCCCGGTGATCGCCGAAGTCACGCCCCGCGGCCCGTTCATCCCCAATCCAGGCGAGGTTCGATCCGTGTTCGAGGTGCCGCTCGCCTACCTGATGGAGCCCGGAAGCTACTCGACCTTTCGTATCAATCGGGCAGGGCGCGAGCACTCGACCTGGCAGATCAATCATTCCGGGCTTGTCATCTGGGGAATAACGGCGAACCTTACGCGACGTTTCCACGATCTGGCGTTGCGCCCGGAGGGCGGTTGAACACGGGGGATGCAGAAGGCCGGCTGAAGCGCTCCGAGTGGCTGATGCGCCCGGAAACGCAGCGCCTGATGGCGATGCTCGATGGCGCGCAGGGCCGTACCCGCGCCGTTGGCGGCATCGTTCGCGACACGCTGCTCGACCTGCCGCGCGAGGCGGCCGACATCGACCTGGCCACCGAACTGACGCCGGCCGAGGTCATCGAAAGGGCAGGGCGCGCGGGTGTCTCCGTCTACCCTACCGGATTGGCCCACGGCACCGTCACCCTCAAGCTCGACAGCCTCGCCGCCGAGGTCACCACGCTGCGCGAAGACGTCGAGACCGATGGCCGCCACGCCGTGGTCCGCTTCGGCACGAGCTGGCGACACGACGCCTCGCGGCGGGACTTCACCCTCAATGCGCTCTACGCCGGGATGGACGGTACGCTGTTCGACCCGCTCGGCGGCCTCGACGATCTGCTGGCGCGCAAGGTGCGCTTCATCGGCAATCCGGCCCGCCGGATCGAGGAGGATCGGCTGCGCGTCTACCGTTTCTTCCGCTTCTCTGCGAGCCACGCGGCCGAGCGCCTTGACCCCGACGGCTATGCCGCCTGCCAGGCCGCCGCAGGGACGCTGGGACGTCTGGCAGCCGAGCGGGTCGGCGCCGAAATGCGCCGGATGCTGTCGCTCGCCAAGGTCTCCAACACGCTCGCCGCGATGGTTCGCGCCGATGTTCTGGCGATCCCCGAGGACGCGTTGAAGCTGCTGCATCATTACGAGCGCCGCGGCAGGCGCTCCGACCTGACCGGCCGCCTCGCCATCCTGCTGACCGCGATGCCCGCCGAAGCGTTGCAGGAGAGCTGGCGGCTGTCGAACGACGAGATGCGCACGGCGCAGGCCGTATTGACGGTGGCGCAACTGCTGGGCGACTTCCGGATCTACGAAGCGGCCTACCGGCACCCGGCAGCGTTGGCCGACGGCGTGGAGGTGGCGATGGTCCTGGCGCACTGGGGTGAAGCGGGACGGGCGGCCGTGCTCGAACAACTCGAACGGCTCGACGTGCCGCAATTCCCGCTTGGCGGCGAGCATCTCATGGCAGCGGGAATAAAGCCCGGTCCGGCACTCGGCACGGAACTCGAGCGGCTTGAACGGCTCTGGATCGAGGGCGGGTTCGCCCTCGACCGGGATGCGCTACTGGCGCTGGCGCGCCGTTGATCAGGTCGGCTGCGCGCCTTTGTCCTGCACCCGCGCCTTGATCTGCTCGACCAGGCTGGGGCGAACTTCGTCCTCGCCGTGCGCCGAGCGCAGGTGTTCGGCGGCGCGACGCACCACCTCGGCACTCTCCTCGCCTTCGGTATGCCACTGACACCCAGGAACAAGAGTGCCGCACTCGAACGATTTCATGAATCTGCTCCGGTTGTACGAGCCCCGTGGGTAAACGCTGGTTGTCGTTGTTCGTTCCTTCATCGACTGCTGCGGCCGGGACAAGAAACCTTAATACTTGTCAGAGATAGATCAGTGGGAGGGCATGCGGCGCGGGCGTTTTACTGCCGCATTGGAGTTGGCAGGCGAATGGTTATCCCAAGGGTTGAGCAACCCCGATATCTCACGATCGTTGTCTGCGACGAAGACACTGCCCCTGAGGCCGACAGCCTGGCAGGGCAGCTGGAATTGCCGTTGTGGCTGCTCGGCTGCCAGAACCACATCGTTCTTGACGACGTCGCCCAGGTCATTGTGGGCATCAACATGCGCAACGCGGCGTCCGTCGACGCCCTGAAGCTTCTTCTGTCGAAACTGCCTCCCAAGGTGCTGCGCCGCTTCATCGTCGACAATGGCACGGCCACCTATGTGACGCGCGTTCAGGCCAATGCTCTCGGGGCGACCCACCACGTCACCCGTCACCGGGCTGTCGCGGAACTGCGACGCGACCTGTCGAGCACGGCCGAGCTCGCCGCACCCATCCCGCCCGCCAAACGCGCGCTGATCGCAGCCGCACCGGGTGGAAGGTCCGCGTTATCGGCAGGCAAGGCCATCGCAGGGCTGTTCGAGGGGCTGGTCGGGGACAGGGTGATCGACGCCGACATAGTCGATTTGGCCAGCTCCGAGGTGCTTGCGGATGTCACGGCCATTGGTGGCGAGCGGTGGCTGGACACAGTGCGCCAGCATCACGAAAGCACGTTTCAGCACTGTCTGCTGGTCGCCGGCGTCGCTGCGACTTACGCCGCAAAGAACGGCCTCAATCACTACGCTGCCCATGCCCTGGTGAACGCCGCGCTGCTGCATGACGTCGGCAAGGCCGTGGTACCCAAGCAGATCCTCGACAAGCCGGGCAAGCTGACGGACGGCGAACTCTCGGTCATCAAACGCCATCCGCGCGCCGGCTACGACTACCTGAAGTCGCACGCCGAGCTGCCCGAGGCGGTCCTCGACGCGGTGCTGCACCATCACGAGGCGCTCGACGGCAGCGGCTATCCGGATGGCCTCAAGGGCGATCAGATCCCCCCGCTGACTCGCATCCTCACCGTCTGCGATGTGTTCGCGGCGATCGTCGAGAAGCGGTCATACAAGTCGGCGCAGCCGACTACATCCGCCATCATGACGCTGGTCGACATGGCGCTGCGCAGCCGCGTCGACTACGAGGCGGTCCGCCGCCTCGCGTCCGCCTTCAGCATCCCGCTGCCGCAGACACTGGAAGAACTCGCCGCTTCGCTGGCACAGCCGACCCGCGCCCAAGCCTCTTAGGGCCACTTCACCGCCGGGGGCATCGAGGAGAGAATGGCCTCGACGTTGCCGCCGGTTTTCAGTCCGAAGGTCGTGCCGCGGTCGTAGAGCAGGTTGAACTCCACATAGCGGCCCCGGCGGACCAGTTGCTCTTCGCGGTCGGCCTCCGTCCACGGCATCTCGAAATTGCGGCGGACGAGCCGGGGATAGACGTCGAGGAACGCCCGGCCGACATCTTGGGTGAAGGCGAAGTCCGCTGCCCAGTCCTCGGTCGAGTGCCGGTCGTAGAAGATCCCGCCGATGCCGCGCGGCTCGTTGCGGTGGGCCAGCCAGAAATACTCGTCGCACCACTTCTTGTAGGCGGCATAGTCGACGCCCGGGTGCGCGTGGCAGGCGGCCTGGTACGCCGCGTGGAAATCGGCGGAGTCGGGATCGGACTGGACGCGCCGCCGATCCAGCACCGGCGTCAGGTCGCCGCCGCCGCCGAACCAGTACTTCCCGGTCACGATCATCCGCGTGTTCATATGCGCTGCCGGGACATTGGGGTTCCAGGGGTGGATGATCACCGAAACCCCGGCGCTCCAGAACTCGGCGCCCGCCTCGGTGTGCGGCATCTGCCGGGCGAATTCCTCGGTGAACTGCCCGTGCACGACCGAGATGTGGACGCCGGCCTTTTCGAACACCCGGCCGTGCAGCATGCCCATCTCGCCGCCGCCGCCATCCTCGCGCGACCACGGCTTCAGCTCGAACCGGCCGGCCGGGCGGTCGGCGTGCGGGCCCCGCACGTCATCCTCGATGGCCTCGAGCCGCGCCACCAGATCGTCGCGGACCTGGCGAAACCAGAGGGCAGCGCGCTCCGTCTTTGAGTCAATGTCGGCGGGCAAGGTCATGTCAGTGCTTCAAAATGGCCGGTCTGGCGGAGTGCTTCCCCTAGCACGAGGCTGGCGGCCACCGCCACGTTGAGCGAGCGCATTGCTTGTCGCATGGGGATGCGGACCCGCATTTCCGCCACCTTAGCTACCGCGTCAGGTACGCCGGCGCTCTCGCGGCCCATCAACAGGATATCGTCCGGCGCATAGCGCGCCGCATAAACCGACGTTGGCGCCTTGGTCGTCAGCAGCACGAGGCGGCGACCCGATTCCAGCTGCCAGCCACGAAAGTGGGCCCAGCTCGCATGCTCGGTGAACTCGGCATGCTCGAGGTAGTCGAGCGCGCCGCGTTTGATCGACTTCGCCGAGAAGGCGAAGCCGGTCGGGTGGATGATGTGGACATGCACGCCAAGGCAGGCGCCGAGTCGCAGCATGGTGCCGGTATTCTGCGCGATGTCGGGCTGGTAGAGGGCGAGGGCGATGCTGATTTTCAGTGGACTCGTGTTGTAAGGTTTGACGGAGTTCTGCAGCGGGTTGCTATAGTGTCGCAGCGGCGGAAAGTCATCTGTGGCGGCGCTGGACAAGCTGGCATGACAGTGCCACAAGAACGCCCAAATCACGCGCCTTTGAGGGCGGGGTCGGCTATGCTCGCACAAGCGGGGAGCCAGACGGCACCGAGGCGCTGATCAAGGCACAATAGACGGAAGCTAACCTTGGCGACGCAATCCAATTCGGCACATCAGGAAGGCCCCGCTGCGGGCCGGCGCGACTTTCTTTATGTCGCGGCAGGCGCGGTTGGCGCAGTTGGCGTGGCAGGCATTGCCTGGCCGCTCATCAACACGCTCAACCCCGACGCTTCGGTGCTGGCGCTTGCCAGCATCGAGTTCGACATTTCGAACATTGCCGAGGGCGAGTCGGTCACCATCAAGTGGCGCGGGCTGCCGGTATTCATCCGTCACCGCACGGCCGCCGAGATCGAAGCGGCCAAGGCCGTGCCGATGGGCGACCTCAAGGACCCCGAGACCGACGAGCAGCGCACCAAGCCGGGCTACGAGCAGTGGCTGATCATGATCGCAAACTGTACGCACCTCGGTTGCATCCCGGTCGGCGAAGCCGGCGAGTTCGGCGGCTGGTTCTGCCCATGCCACGGCTCGGATTATGATACCGCCGGCCGTATCCGAAAGGGCCCCGCACCGACCAACCTGGTGCTGCCGCCCTATGAATTCGTCACCGATACGCTCGTGCAGATCGGCTAAGGGACAACAAGAATGGCTCACGAATCCAGTTACGTCCCGGGCAACGCCGTCGAGAAGTGGGTCGACGAACGACTGCCGATCGTCAGGTTTGCCAAAGAGCACCTCGTCGATTTCCCCACGCCGAAGAACCTCAACTACTGGTGGACCTTCGGCGGCATCCTCGCCTTCATGCTCGTGGTGCAGATCGTCACGGGGATCATCCTCGCCATGCACTACACCCCGCATGTCGCGATGGCCTTCGACTCGGTCGAGCATATCCGTCGTGACGTGAACGGCGGGCGCATCATCCAGGCTGTCCACGCCGTGGGCGCTTCGATGTTCTTCTTCGCGGTCTACATCCACATGTTCCGCGGGCTCTACTTCGGCTCGTACAAGGCGCCGCGCGAGATTCTCTGGATCCTCGGCGTGCTGCTGTTCGTGCTGATGGTGACGACGGCGTTCATGGGATACGTGCTGCCGTGGGGCCAGATGAGCTTCTGGGCCGCTACCGTGATCACCAACATCGTGGCCGCCATCCCGGTGGTCGGTGACCCGATCCTGCAGCTGCTGCGTGGCGGCTTCGCGGTCGACAATGCCACGCTCAACCGGTTCTTCTCGCTGCACTACCTGCTGCCATTCGTCATCGCGGCGGTGGTCGGGCTGCATGTGTGGGCACTGCACATTCCGGGCAATAACAACCCGGTCGGCGTCGATGTGAAGTCCACGCGCGACACCGTCCCCTTCCATCCGTACTACACGATGAAGGACCTGTTCGCGATCGTGGTGTTCTGCATCCCGTTCGCCTGGTTCGTGTTCTTCGCGCCCGACCTGCTGGGTCACGCCGACAACTACATCATGGCCAACAGCCAGGTGACGCCGGCCCACATCGTGCCCGAATGGTACTTCCTGCCGTTCTACGCGATCCTGCGCGCCATCGACTTCAACATCCTGTTCATCGACTCTAAGCTTGGCGGCGTCATCTTCTTCGCCGGCTCGCTGCTGGTGCTGTTCTTCGTGCCATGGCTCGACACCTCCAAGGTGCGCTCGGGTTCGTTCCGGCCGGTGTTCAAGTGGTTCTACTGGCTGTTCATCGTCAACTTCGTGATGCTGGCCTACCTCGGCGCCTCGGCGGCCGACGGCAATGTGCTCGGCATCCCCGTGGCGGACTTCTCGAAGATCTGCACCGTCTACTACTTCGCCTACTTCATCGTCATCCTGCCGCTGCTCGGCCGGTTCGAAGTTCCGCGGCCCCTTCCGCCGTCGATCTCCGAGTCCGTGCTCAAGCACGATGCCGCTCACGCGGCGCAGGCGACACACTGAGTTTCGGGGCTGCTACCAAATGAACAAGATCAAGAGCATCCTCAGCGCCCTGTGCATCGGCCTGATTGCCGCTGCCACCCCGGTCCTCGCGGCCGAGGCGGGTCCGGAGATCAAGAAGGAGCCGTGGTCCTTCGCCGGTCTCTTCGGCACCTATGACCAGAACCAGCTGCAGCGCGGCTTCCAGGTGTTCCGCGAAGTCTGCTCCAGCTGCCACGGCGCCCGGCTGATCGCCTTCCGCAACCTGTCGGAAAGCGGCGGCCCGGAGTTCACGGAAGGCCAGGTGAAGGCGCTTGCTGCCGAGTACAGCATCGCCGACATCTCTGCCGAAGGCGGCACCCGTACCGCCGTCCCGGCCGATCGCTGGCCATCGCCGTTTGCCAACGACCTCGAGGCTGCCGAAGCCAATGGCGGCATCGCACCGCCCGACCTGTCGGTCATGGCCAAGGCCCGCAACACCAGCCAGCCGTTCCCGTGGTGGCTGCTGAACTACGTCACCCCCTACGCCGAAGGCGGCCCGGACTACATCCATGCGCTGTTGACCGGCTACGAGGACGAGGTGCCCGAGGGCACTCACAATTCGGACGGTACCCCGTTCGAGCTGCCCGAGGGCAAGTACTACAACCACTACTTCCCCGGCCACGCGATCGGCATGCCGCCGCCGCTTTCGGATGGTCTCGTCACCTATGCCGAGGCCGAGAACGGCACAGCCGTGCCGATGACGGTGGACCAGTACTCGCGCGACTTCGCCGCTTTCGCCATGTGGATGGCGGAGCCGCACCTCGTGGCCCGCAAGGAATCCGGCCTGCAGGTCATGGTGTTCCTGATCGTGCTCGCGGGTATCATGTACGTGGTGAAGCGCCGCCTGTGGGCAAAGGTCGAGCACTGAGGCTCGCACTGACCCGTGATCTCGAGGGGCCCGCGCGGGCCCCTCTTCATTTGTAGGCGACCGGACTTGCGATCCCGTGCGCTGTCGCAGATATTGGCGCTACCAAACATGGAGCCGCGCATGTCTATCCTGCGTACCGCACTCACCGCCGTCACGCTGGCGAAGCGTGTCGCCACGCATCCCGTGGTGCTCGCCGCCGCTCCGGTGCTCTTCAATCCCAAGGTGCAGGCGGCCGCCCGCGACGCGACCCTCACCGGTGCCTACAAGGCCGGCCAGCTGGCGCGGAAGATCATGCAGAGCACCAAGCGCTGAGGCCTGTGCGCAACGCCTTGAGGCGCGACAGATTCGGGCTTTCGCAGGACGCTGCGAGACCATAGGGTCACCGGCGTTCTTTCGTTTCCCGCCCGGCTTTACCCATGCTCGACCTGAAATCCCTCGTCCGCACCATCCCCGACTATCCGAAAAAGGGGATCCTGTTCCGTGACATCACCACGCTGATCGAGAATCCCGCCGGGTTCCGCGCCAGCATCGAGCGCATCGCCGACGCCCACCGTGGCGTCGGCATCACGCATGTCGCCGGCATCGAAGCGCGCGGCTTCATCTTCGGGGCAGGGGTGGCGATCGCCCTTGGCGTCGGCTTTGTGCCGGTGCGCAAGAAGGGCAAGTTGCCGGGTGAGACCATCGGGCAGAACTACGCCCTCGAATACGGCGTCGATACCATTGAAATCCATGCCGACGTGATCAAGCCTGGCGACCACGTGCTGCTGGTCGACGACCTTATCGCGACTGGCGGCACGGCAGTGGCGGCCGTGTCGCTACTCCGCCGCACCGGCGCCGAGGTGAAGCATGCCGGCTTCGTCATCGACCTGTTTGACCTGGGTGGCGCGGAAAAGCTGCGCGCTGCTGGTGTCGACGTGTTCAAGCTCATCGACTTCGAAGGCCACTGAGGCCGCATTCTCGATACGGCGTATCGCGCCCCGGCGGTTCGCGTCAGGGTTGCGATCGGTGCTAGGCTCAGGTGGGGGAGCAAGATCGCCGGCATGAGCATTCGGGCACTGATAGCGGCGCTGGTCCTGTGGGGGATGCTGGTCCTTGGCGGAGTAGGCGCAATCGCCGCTTACGCCCTGTGGCAGTCCGGCTATCTCGCCCACCGCGTCAGCAGCGTACACGAGCGGCTGGTGGCACTGGCGGCCATTGACGGGGCAGCCAACCAGTATGGCGAGAACGTCGCCATGGTGCTGCTGCTCAACCGAAACGGTCTCGATATTCTGGGCAACTCGCGCGTGGCGATGGAGCGGCATTTCGCTCGCCTGTCGCAGGTAACGCGCGAGCAGATCGCTGCGCTCGCCGGGGTGGGCAACGTGGAGGGCGCACTACCGGAGCTCGACAACACCCGTCGCATGACCGAACTCTACCACGCGATCGACCGCTCCACCGCCCGCATGCTGATCCAGCTGCGCGAAGGCCGGCAGGACGAGGCGCGGTCGCTGTTCAACCTCGAGGTCGCATTCCGTCTGGCCAACGAGCTGCAGCCGCTGATCGACAAGGAGATGCAGGGGGAGCAGCTGGAGGTAGCCGAGGTGGAAGCGGCGGCGGCCCTGGCGCAGCAGCGGGTGACGATGCTCGCCATCGGTGTCGGCGGGGCCGGGCTCGTCGGAATGCTCCTCATCGCCGGGCTGGCCCTGCGGACAGTGCGCCGCAGCGAAGCACGGACACGGCTCGACAGCACGGTCGCTGACCAGGCGGTGCGCGACGCCGAGCGGCGACTGGGAGCACTCGAGATGCGGCGGGCGCAGTTTCTCGCCGATATCAGCCACGAGCTGCGCACACCCGTCACCATCCTCCGCGGCGAGGCCGAAGTCGGGTTGCGCGGCTCGCCGGGTCCCAGCGACCTCCGGGAGACGCTGGAACGCGTACAGGGGCAGGCCACCGAACTCGGTGAGCTGCTCGAAGACCTCATCACCTATGCCCGCGCCGAGTCGGGTGATCAGGATTTCCGCCCGCTTGTCGTCCCCCTCGCCGAAATCGTCACCGGCGCCGCGGGGGAGGGCTCCAGCCTTGCCGAGCCGCGAGAAGTCACCATTGCCACCGAACTGGCAGACGATGACGCCCTTGTCGAAGGCGACCCGCGCCGCTTGAAGCGCGTGCTGCTGATCGGCCTCGACAATGCGATCAAGCACTCCGCGCCGGGCAGCAAGGTCACCATCCGTACGCGCCGGGAGGGCAACAACGCCGTGATCGAAACGGTGGACGAGGGGCCAGGCCTCACCGACGAAGAGAAGCCACGCGTGTTCGAGCGGTTCTTTCGCGGCAGCGGCGAGCGTGAACTGCACAATCGCGGCATCGGCATTGGCCTCGCCATCGCGCGGGAGATAATCGAACTGCATCGTGGCCGTATCAGCCTCGACAACCGGCCCGAAGGCGGCGCCACGCTCACCGTCACGTTGCCCATCAGGGAGGCAAGATGAGAATCCTGGTGGTTGAGGACGACCGCCGCATCGCCGGCTTCCTCGAGCGCGGTCTCACGGCGGAGGGGCATCGGGTTGCGATCGAGCTCGACGGCCGCGACGGGCTCGAGCGGGCCCGCACCGACGAGTTCGAGCTGATCATCCTCGATCGCATGCTGCCCTATATCGACGGGCTGGAGGTGGCCAAGATCCTGCGCGAAGAGCGGGGCAAGGCGATGATCCTCATGCTCACGGCCCGCGATTCGCTCGAGGACAAGATCGAGGGACTGAAGGGCGGCGCCGACGACTACATGACCAAGCCCTTCGCCTTCGAGGAACTGCTGGCTCGCATCGGAGCGCTGCGCCGGCGCCGGGCCGACCTCGACGACGCCGAAGGCGAGCTCCGCGTCGGGCCATTGGTGCTTGATCCCGGATCGCGTCGCGTCAGCCGCGATGGCCGCTCCATCACCCTCACCGCCCGCGAGTTCGAGCTGCTGCGCTACCTGATGAGCAATGCCGACAAGGTGGTGAGCCGCGAGCGCTTGCTGAACGGCGTCTGGAGCTACGGCTACGATCCGGGCACCAAGATCGTGGACGTCTACGTGCGCTACCTCCGCGCCAAGATCGATGTACCGGGCGGGCCGTCGCTCATCGAGACGGTGCGGGGAGTCGGCTACATGATGCCGAGTAGGCAGTAGCGTTCTCTCCAAATTCTAATCGTCGGCTCAACGGCATCTAACTTCAACGCCTTAGCATCCGTGTGGTTGGATCACGGGAGAGTGCTATGGACGGGTGGCCGCCAGTCAATGTCAGTCGGTTCGATGGCGAGAGCGAGCGTTCGTTCCGCTGGCGTGCGTCGCGTATCAACGAGATCGTCACCACCTTCCGTAACGGTCGCTACGACTCGGACAGCGGCGAACAGCTGGAGCAGGAATTGATCACGCTGCAGACCCCCAGCCACCGCGAGCTGCTTCTGAACTGATCGCTGCGACGAGTTCTGAACAGCGCCCGGTCCCGCCGGGCGTTTTTTGTCGTTCAGCCGCGCGGCGTGCAGGTGAGGACGTTCTTTTCGGCGGTGAACAGCTGCAGCACGTCCCGACCGCTCTCGTCGAAACCAAGGATGGCGGTGGTGATGCCCGCGCCGACCACCAGGTTGCCGTCGAGGAAGGTGACGCCATTGCTCGCCAGCTCAGCCATGCCGGTGCCCGAGGCAGACGAGCCAAAATTGGCCGAGGCATAGGAATAGGCTCCGGCATACACCGTCAGCAGCCCGGCGCGCTTGCCATCGATATTGGCGCGGCAGCCCCAGTTGCCCTCCACCCCCACGCCGCTCATCGTCTGGGCGGCGGCAGGGGCTGCGAGAGCGAGCAGCAGCAGGGCAGCAAGGGCGTGACGCATGGTGCGATTCAACTCCATCTGGTCAGCAATTTCCTAAATCCGGGGATGCTGGTCAACGCCTCCAGAATGCGCTGCCGAAGCGGCATTTTGAAGTCACGCAGTTTGGAGAAGCCGATCAGTTCGGCATGGTACACCGATTCACCACGCTGGTTCAGCGCAGTGATCTGGTTGGTCAGGATACCCCAGCCGGGAAGTGAGTTGGAAGGGCGCTTGGCCGAGACGACCAGGGTGTAGGTCACTGTGTCGCCGGGCCGCACCGGCGCCTTGAAATCCATGCGGTTGACTGCGGCGCCGGGTCCGGACACGCCGGGCTCCTGCCCAAGCCCGCGCAGCCGCTGCTCCTCGACTGCCAGTGCATCCACCATCTTTCGGTGTCCGACCACCACGGTGTGCCAGCCCGATGCAATCACCCCGCCGAAATGGCTGTGCTCGGCGCCCGTGCCCCGCAGGTGGAAATATTGAGGATCGTACTGCGCTGCGAACCGCACGATCTCGTCCTCGGTAAAGGTGTGGCTGCCGAGGGGAAACGCTTCGTCGAGGGTGATGTCTTCGAACCAGCGGGTCACGACGCGGCTCCCAATTTCTGCGGCGCGCCCTCGGGGTGTCGCGTTTCCACCAGGTTGGCCAGCTTCATGCTCATCACCGGCTGTCCGTGCTGATTGCGCATGTCGAGGTCGACCGTCAGCACGCCCCATTGCGGATGCTGGCGCGAGCGGCGCAGCTCGATGATCCGCGCGGTCCCGGTGATGGTGTCGTTCTTCATCACCGGCCGCTTCCACTTGAGGTTGGAGAAGCCGAGCCCGCCGGCGGACGCGATCCGGGTGAGGAAGCCGTCGGTCAGCAGGCGCAGCGTCAGGCCGGCGGTCTGCCAGCCGGATGATGCGAGACCGCCGAGCAGCGAGCGCCTGGCCGCCTCCTCGTCGAGATGGAAGGGGAAGGGGTCGAACTCTCGTGCGAAGGAGACGATCATCTCCTTGGTCACGGTGATGCTGCCGAGGGCGACTTCCTCGCCAAGGGCGAGGTCCTCGAAGTGGCGGCGATCTGTAGTGATGGGGTTCATGGGTTGACGTTTACGTCAACCCAGCTGGTCGAGCAACCCGGGCGGCAGGCAATGGCGCCGCCGCCCGGTCTGCGCTATCGCCGCGTCACGGCTCGAGCTGACCCTGCTTGGGATCTTCGACGGCGCTGATATCGCGCTCGCCGCGGGTCTTCCAAAGCGAGAAGATGATGCCTCCGGCGAGGATGCCGACAGTCACCAGCAGCGAGAACAGCGTGTCGATCTTGATGCCGAACGGCACCAGCGCAACCTTGATGCCGATCAGCACCAGCACGATGGCCAGCGAGACCTGCAGGTAGCGGAAGCGGTTCATTGCTGCAGCCAGCGCAAAGTAGAGCGCACGAAGGCCGAGGATGGCAAAGATGTTCGAGGTGTAGACGATGAACGTGTCCTGCGTCACCGCGAACACGGCCGGCACCGAGTCGACCGCGAAGATCAGGTCGACGGTCTCGACCATGATCAGCGCCACGCCGAGCGGGGTGAGGAAGCGGACAATCCTGCCAGTCTTGGGGTCGGGCAGCTTGGTGGTGAAGTTGTGCCCGTCGAGGTCCTTGGAGATCCTGAAGTGCTTGCGCAGGAATTTCAGGATCGGATTGTGCTCGATGTCAGGCTCTTCGTCCTTGTGCGAGAACATCCTGATGCCCGTGAAGATCAGGAATGCCCCGAAGAACAACAGCACCCAGCTGAACGAGTAGACCAGTGCTGCGCCCAGCCCGATGAAGATCGCACGGAACACGATCACGCCGATGATGCCCCAGAACAGCACCCGGTGCTGGTAGATGCGGGGAACGGCAAGGAAGCCGAAGATGGTCGCGATGACGAACATGTTGTCCATCGCGAGGCTCTGCTCGATCAGGTAGCCGGTAAAGAACTCGAGGCCGGCCTGCTGGCCGCGGCTGAACCAGACCCAGGTGCCGAACAGTGCCGCCACGATGACATAGCCGGCGTAGAGCGTCAGGCTCTCCTTGGCCGAGATCTCGTGGTCTTTGCGGTTGAGAACGCCAAGGTCAAAGGCCAGCAGCCCGACGACGATCGTGATGAAGATCACCCAGAAGTATATCGGGGTGCCGAGAAAATCGCCGGAAAGCGCTGCGAGAAGGGCATCCATGTGCCGGACCTCTCTCCAAATGTTAAGTGGAGCAGTTCCGACATCACGTGGCGTAGTCATGCCGCGTCAGAGGGGCCCGGTACCGCGCTTCAACAAATAGCGTGCCCAACCGTTCTGGCAAGCCCCCACGTGCATGGGAGGCATGCCGCCGAAGCTAAAGCAGCAGGGGAACCAGGGTGACGAGACCGAAATAGGCGACGAAGCTGGCGAGCCCCAGCCCGATCAGCCAGAATGGCAGCCGCTGCGGCGCCTTGCCGATGATCACCCCGATCCAGATCAGCAGCGCGCCGACCCCGAAGATCGAAATGAAGATCCGGCCGATCCAGGCAATCGTATCCTCGATGAAGAGGATGAAGACCGGCCAGAGCAGAGTGAGGATGGCCGGCACGATCAGCAGCCGCGCCCGCGTCACCCGCTGGGCCACCGCCAGAACCAGGCCGGCCGCCAGCATCGCCAGCCCGGCCGCCGCGGTTACCGTCATGGCAGTGACATTGCCGCTCGCCAGTGAAAAGGCGTCGGTCAGGTAGGCGCTGGTGAGGGACCACCAGCCGCCCAGATAGGTCTCAAACATTTTGCCCCAGGGGCTTTAGGTATTGAACTTGAACATCATCACGTCGCCATCCTTGACGACATATTCCTTGCCCTCGTCGCGCGCCTTGCCGGCTTCCTTGGCCGGTACCTCGCCGCCGAGGGAAATGTAATCTTCAAAAGCAATGGTCTGCGCGCGGATAAAGCCGCGCTCGAAATCGGTATGGATGACGCCGGCAGCCTGAGGGGCGCGGTCGCCCTTGTGGATGGTCCAGGCGCGCGCTTCTTTCGGCCCGACGGTGAAATAGGTCTGCAGGCCAAGCAGTTGGTAGGATTCGCGGATCAATCGATTCAAGCCAGGCTCATGCAGTCCGAGCGATTCGAGGAATTCGGCCTGCTCGGCGTCGGGCAGTTGCGCCAGCTGACTTTCGATCTCGGCCGAGATGACGATCACCGCGGCATTGTGCTGCTTGGCGTAGTCCTCGACGAGCTTCGTCATGGCGTTGCCGGTCGCCGCCGAGCCTTCATCGACGTTGCACACGTAGAGTGCCGGCTTGCTGGTCAGCAGCTGCAGTTCGCGGAACGCCTTTTCCTCGTCTTCGGAGCGCTTGACGAGGCGAGCGGACTTGCCTTCGCGCAGCAGCACAAGCGAACGGTCGATCAGGTCGAGCGCCAGCTTGGCTTCCTTGTCGCCGACCTTGGCCTTCTTCTCGACGCCGTTGCGGCGCTTCTCGAGGCTCTCGAGATCGGCCAGCATCAGCTCGGTCTCGACCACTTCGGCGTCGGCGATCGGATCGATCTTGTTGGCGACGTGGATGATGTTGCCATCCTCGAAGCAGCGCACGACGTAGGCGATGGCGTCGCACTCGCGGATATTGGCGAGGAACTGGTTGCCCAACCCTTCGCCCTGGCTCGCGCCCTTCACGAGGCCGGCGATATCGACGAAGCTCATGCGCGCGGGCACGATCTGCTGCGACTTGCCGACCTGCGCCAGCTTGTCGAGCCGCGCGTCGGGCACGGCGACCTCACCGGTGTTGGGCTCGATGGTGCAGAACGGGAAGTTCGCGGCCTGCGCGTTGGCGGTGCGGGTCAGCGCGTTGAAAAGCGTCGATTTGCCCACGTTGGGCAGACCAACGATGCCCATCTTGAAACCCATGGGTATCTCCGGAAGTGATTGCGCTTCAAATCGGGTGATCTGGCGCGGAAGTCAATCGATTTGGCCCGATGGGCCAGTCAGTCCTTCTTGCCGAACAGCTTCTTGAGCATGTCGGCCATCGGACCGGTTTCTGGCACCTTGGCCTGCGGCTCGGCGGGCCGGGCCTGTCGGATGTGCGAGGGGGCAGGGGACTTCTTGCGCGTCGGGTCTGCCGTCTCGGGGCGCTGCGCGCGGTCGGCACCATCGCCCTGCACGGCGATTGCCAGCTTGTTCATCAGCCCGCTGTCGTCGCCCTTGAGGATCATGCCGGCGTTGTCGGCGATGGCGTCGAGCAGGGGGATCAGCCAGGCCTGCTGCTCCGCCTTGGCAAAATCGCCGAGCACGTGGTGCATCACCGCGTCCTTGTGGCCTGGATGCCCGACGCCGAGACGCACTCGGCGATAGCCGAGGCCGATCTGCGGATCGATGGAGCGCAGCCCGTTATGGCCGCCATTGCCGCCACCCACCTTCACCCGGGTCGTGCCCGGAGCGAGGTCGATCTCGTCGTAGAGGACGGAGATGTCGGCGGGGCCGAGCTGGTAGAACTTCGCCACCTTCTGCACGCTGTCGCCGGACGAATTCATGAAGGTCTGCGGCTTCAGCAGCAGCACCTTTTCGCCGTCGATCGTGCCTTCCGAGATGAGGCCCTGGAACTTCTCCCGGAAGCCGGGGAAGTTGTGGCGACGGGCGATCGCATCGACGGCCATGAAGCCGATATTGTGCCGGTTGCCCTTATACTTGTCCCCGGGGTTGCCGAGGCCGACGATCAGATGCATCGGCTAGTCATCCAGTCAGAGCGCTTTCAGGAAAAGTTGCAGACTTTTCCGGTTCGAAAGAGCGACCAGTCAAAGACTCGGAGGGTGCTCCGTTTCGAGGAAACGGCGAACGCTCCGAAGGGGAAGGGGCCGGACAGCGCGAGTGGGGGCGAGCCGAAGCCCGCCCCGCAACGATTATTCCGTGGCCGGCTCGGCTTCGCCGCCAGCTGCTTCCTCGGCCCGCAGGCCCGACGGCGCAACGATCGTCGCGATGGTCAGGTCGTCTTCATGGCTGTGGTCGGACGCGCCGGCCGGCAGCTTGATGGCGGAGATGTGGATGCTGTCGCCGACATCGAGGCCGGTGAGATCGACGGTGACCTCCTCGGGGATGTTATCGGCATCGACGGTCAGGTCGAGCGTGTGGTGGATGATGTTCAGCACACCACCGCGCTTGATGCCCGGCGACTCTTCGTCGTTGATGAACTTCACGTGCACCTGGACATTGAGCTTGGCGCCCTTGCCGACGCGCAGGAAGTCGACGTGCAGCGCCTTGTCCTTGACGACATCGAGCTGGTAGTCGCGCGGAATGACGCGGTGCTTTTCGCCATCAACATCGACGGTGATGATGTGGGACAGGAAGCCACCGGCGTAGATGGACTTCATCGCCTCGTTGTACGAGATCGAGATCGGCAGGGGAGGCTTCTTGTCACCATAGATGACGGCAGGAATGAGCCCCTCGCGACGCAGTGCACGAGCGGCCCCCTTGCCCACCCCGCTCCGCGCCTGAGCCTTGAGCTCTTTAGCAGCAGTAGCCATTGAATGATCCAATTCATGGGTTGGTGTGAACCTTGAAATCCTCAAAGCTCACGCACCCGTCCTCCAGGGGTGACGGGTGCTTCATGGCGCGTGGCTATAGTGTAAGCCAGGCGCGCGGGCAAGCGGGATCAGGGCCCGATGATGATCGACTGGCCCGGTGGCACCTTGATGACGGTGTCGTCTTCCTCGTCCGCGTCCCGGTCGGCCCGCAGATCGGAGAAGTCGTCGAAGGCGCCGAACTCGTTGACGCCGAATCTCTGGCCATCGATCGCCAGGAACGGAGCGTTCGACCCCGTCTGTGGCCCGAGCCGAACGTCGATGGTGTACATGGTGCTGACGCTGGCCCTGTTGCCCTCGAACGACAGGCTGAAGTCCGTGAAGGTAAACGTCAGGCCGCCGCCCGCTGATGCACCGACGGTGAAAGTGTTGGTGTAGCTCGCCTTGAGGGGTGTTGCCCCGGACTCGGGCGAAGGCTGCCCGGCAGCTGCGCCGCGAAGCCATGCAGCGATATCGAGCCCCTGCGCTGCAGTCTGCGCCTCGGGGTCGGGGCAGGGTGCCCGTTCGATTTCCGAGCGGATATCGCGCACCTTGTACTCGCTCTCGATCTTGCGCCTGGTGCTCCCGACGTAGGACGTGCCGCCTGTCGGCGCCTTCCAGCTGGCCTTGCCGGCTTTGCCGGACACGCCGGCGATACCAGGCCGGATTTCGTAGCCGCTATCGCCGTTGATCGTCACAGTGGTGAGGACTTTCCACCCGATCATGCCGGCCGGATCGGGATTGCCGGGCGCGAAGGCCTGTGCCAGCTGGCAGCGCACCGCCTCGACGATCCGCGCCGTCGGAACGGCTGGACCCGCCGCACCCTTCGGCAGGGTGCCGCAGCTGCTCAGGCTCACACCGATGATCGAGGTAACCGCAAGTCTCCACACGTCCCGCCCCCGTGGCTCGTGAAATGCATTGGCCGGGGCAATCTAGGACAGGGCATGAGGCGCTGAGTATGAGTAGCACTCCCATTGGGAGCGCCCGGTGAAAGGTTTGGCCTCAGCCGTAGAAGATGCTCTCGATGTCGCGCCGGAGCTTGTCTGCAGCCGCGTGGCTGCCGTAGTCGCGGCTTTCGTAGCGCTTGCCTTCGACCGTGCGGAGCACCACCCGGAAGGTGGAGGGGCCGTCGCCACTGTTCTCGATGACGCGTATCGAGGCCATGCCGCCCGGCCCGACGCTCACGCGCCAACCGCGAAACGGGTTGACGAGCGCGATATCGATGCGCTGCGGCGTTACCGTCCAGCGCAAGGTCGGGGCCAGGAGGCCAGCGACGATCATCGGGACGCCGACACTGAACGCACCGGCGAGAATGAGCGTGAAGAACAGTCCGACAAGGGTCGGAGGCCACACCGCACGCCACAGTTCCAGCGTACTGACGGTCAGCACGAAAAGGCCCGCTGCCACGAGGAAGACGCGCATCCCCATCGGCGCCGGAACCACATGACGCAACGTCCCGTCCTCGGCGATACCGTCTGCCTGCCAGTCGTCCGGGTTGGCCACCCGACACTCCCGCTACCCCTCTTTTGACCCAGCATCGCATCGATCAGTGAAGCTTTCGCTTATCCGGCTCCCTCCAATTGCACGCCGCGTCGGAACTCTTTGCCGTGTCGATCGATTTCACCGGACAGCGTCAATGAGGGCGCCAAGGAGGCAACAAATGGGAATTCTCTGGACCATCCTGATCGGCTTCATCGCCGGCGTTATCGCGAAATTCATCATGCCGGGCAGCCGTGAGCCGTCGGGCTTCATCCTCACCACCATCCTCGGCATCGTTGGCGCCTTCGTCGCTTCGTTCCTGGGGCAGGCGCTGGGCTGGTATCAGCCGGGTGAAGGTGCCGGGCTGATCGGCGCAGTCGTCGGTGCCATCATCGTGCTGGCCGTCTGGGGCATGATCGCCCGTCGCCGGGCCTGAGGAGGACACCATGGCAAAGGGCATGCCCTCAATGCTGGCCCTGCTGGGCCTGGTCGCGGTCGCAGGCTACCAGAACCGGGACAAGATCTCGGGAGCGCTGAAGGGCCTCCAGTCCCCTGGGGCCGATGGCCGCAATGACGGGCTCGGCGGCATCCTCGGCGGTCTCGGCGACATGCTGGGTGGAAACGGGGCAGGCCCCTCGTCTGGCGGTTTGGCCGGTGGCCTTGGCGAACTGATGAACACCTTCAAGACCGCGGGCCAGTCCGCGACTGCGGATTCCTGGGTCACCCCCGGGGTGCCGACCAAAGGGCTGACCGCGCAGGAGGTCGAGCAGGCTATCGGCAGCGAGAACCTCGACGAACTGTCGTCCCGCACCGGGCTCAGCCGCCAGGATTTGCTGGAACGCCTCGCCACGGCCATTCCCGAAACAGTCGACCGCCTCACGCCCGAGGGGCGCATGCCGACCGACGACCAGGCCCGGGATTTCTTTCGCGCCTAGCCGTCCCTGAGCGTTGCTGCCTGCTCCTGCAGGTAGCGGCGCACCGCATTGTCGGTCGCGAGCCCGCTCGCGACCGACAGCGCTTCAAGTGCCTGCGCCCGGCGGCCGAGCCGAGCGAGCAGGTGACCGCGGGCCGCCCACCAGGGCTGGTACTCCGCCATACGCCGGTCCCCCGCAAGGCTTTCCACCAGTATCAGTGCCGCTTCAGCACCCTCGGTTTCGGCGAGGGCGACAGCGCGGTTCAGCGTCACCACCGGAGATCGGGTCAGCCGCTCGAGATGCGCGTAGAGCGCGACGATGGCCGGCCAGGTGTCCGCCACGTTTTTCCTGCGTGCCGTGTGTGCCGACTGGATCGCCGCCTCGAGCTGGTAGCGACCGGATGGCCCGCCGGAACTGGCCTCGCGCAGCAGCCGCTCGGCAAGGCCGTGCATCGTGCTGTCCCATAGCCCCGTATCCTGCCGCTCGAGCGGCACATAGGCGCCAGCGCGGTCGCGCCGTGCCGGGCGACGCGCCTCGGCATAGAGCATTAGCGCCAGCATGCCCTTGGCCTCGGGCTCGTCGGGAAGCAACGAGACCAGCAGCCGTCCGAGCCAGATCGCCTCGTCGGCAAGCTCGGGCGCGGCGTCGCCGACCTCGTTCCAGCCCTTGGTGTAGGCTGCGTAGACTGCATCCAGCACCGCATCGAGCCGGGTGGCCAGTTCCTCCTTGTCCGGAACGGAGAAGGAAATGCCAGCCTCCCTGATCCGGGCCTTGGCGCGCACCAGTCGCTGCCCCATCGTCGCAGGCGGGATCAGGAACGCCGCGGCGATGTCACTGGCAGTGAGGCCCAGTATCGTCTGCAGGATCAGCGGCGCGCGCATGCCACGTTCGATGGCCGGATGGGCGCAGGCGAACATCAGCGCCAGCCGCCGGTCGGGGATTTCCGCAGCGCCCCCTGCCGCGCCTTCCATTTCTTCTGCCATCAGCTGCAAATGCTCCTCGCCGGCACTGCGGGTCTGACGGCGGCGCAGCGCGTCTGTCTGCCGCCGGCGGGCGACGGTGAGCAGCCAGGCATCGGGATTGTCGGGGACGCCGTCGGCCGGCCACATCCGCAAGGCTGCGGCGAAAGCCTCGGACAGCGCGTCCTCGGCACCCGCTACGTCCCGCGTCCGGGCGGCGAGGAAGGCGACGAGGCGGCCGTAGCTTTCGCGCGCCACGCGCTCCGCCGTCCTGACCGCCTCGCTGCCCTTCACTTCCAGTCCGCCCCCGGCACATGCAGGGGCCGGATCTCGATCGAGCCGAAGCGCGAACTCGGGCAGCGCTTGGCCCAGGCGACGGCCTCCTCCAGCGTCGGCACATCGACGAAGAAGTAGCCGGCAAACTGCTCCTTGGTGTCCGCGTAGGGGCCGTCGAGCACCTCTGTCTTCTCGCCGAGGGTCCGGATCGTCGTCGCCTTCCCGGCCGGCTCAAGCCTTTCGCCGCTCGATGCGCCGGTGGCCTTGGCCAGGGCTTCGTTGAAGGCCGCATAGTCCTGCCAGAGCTGCTTCTGGTCTGCGGCTGCCATCGCCGGCTCGTCGTGGTGGATCAGCATCATGTATCGCATGGGGTCTCTCCCGTAGGTTTGTCGGGATGCCTCGATCCCGATACGACAATGACGCGAGGTCGCCGGCGATTTCGACTCTGCGGCGAAGATTGTTCAGAACCCGTCGATCAACGCGCGAACCTCGACCGGTCCCCACTGCGCGGCCGGACATTTCCGAGCCCAGTCCAGCGCTTCGTCCATGTGCGTCGCTTCGATGATGTAGAAGCCGCCGAACTGCTCGCGCGTCTCGGCATAGGGGCCGTCGTGCACCTGCAACTGTCCTGCCGCATTGCTGAAGGTCGCGCCATCGAAGCCGACATCGCCGCCGGTCATCTTCAATGTCCGGGCCTCATGGGTGCGGGCGAGCGGGGAGGTCATGACGAACGCGCCGACCTTTTCGAGCGCGGCCTGGTATGCGAACAGCGAATCCATGGCCTTGGCCATCTGCTCGGGCGGGATCGCCGCCCCGGCCTTTTCGTCGGCATAGAGCATCAGCATGTAGCGCATCGTTCGTCTCCTTGGTTGAGGACTCTCGAAACAATGTCGCGCCTGGCAAGTGGATTTCGACACTTTGAGCCGTGCCGCAGGCAAAATCGCTCCAGTGGAGCGATTTCAGGCGAGAAGGCCATGAGAGCTACGCTCGAATGGCAGGGGGATTTCACGCAACCGGTGCCGCCGCCACAACGCTGTCATCCCTGCGAAAGCAGGGACCCAATTCGAAAACAGCACTGGTGGACAGGTAGGTCCCTGCTTTCGCAGGGATGACACCTCGAAGATGAACGACCGGTTAGAACGGTCAGTCCAGCAGGCTCGAAACGCTCTGTTCGCTGGCGGTGCGGGCAATGGCCTCGCCGATCAGCGGGGCGATGGATATCCGCCGGATGTTCTTCGCCGCCAGCGTCGCTTCGGTCGCAACGATCGAGTCGGTGATTACCAGTTCCTTGAGCTGGCTCGCGGCGATGCGCTCGGCGGCGCCCTCCGACAGCACGCCATGGGTGATGTAGGCTGAAACCTGGGTCGCGCCCGCCTTGATCAGCGCCGCAGCTGCGTTCACCAGCGTGCCACCGGAATCGACGATGTCGTCGATCAGGATGCAGGCGTGGCCGGAGACGTCGCCGATGATGTTCATCACCTCGGACACACCAGCCTTGGGGCGGCGCTTGTCGACTATGGCGAGGTCGGCGCCGATGCGCTGCGCCGTCGCTCGGGCGCGGGCCACACCGCCGACGTCGGGCGACACGATCATCACGTTGCTGCCCTTGTAGTTCGCCTGGATGTCGCGAACCATCACCGGCGCACCGTAGAGGTTGTCGGTCGGGATGTCGAAGAAGCCCTGGATCTGCGCGGCGTGCAGATCGAGCGTCACCACCCGGTTGACGCCCGACTCGGTGATCAGGTTCGAGACCAGCTTGGCCGAGATCGGGGTGCGCGAGGCCGACTTGCGGTCCTGCCGGGCGTAGCCGAAATAGGGGATCACCGCGGTGATGCGGCGGGCCGACGAGCGGCGGAGCGCGTCGGACAGGATCAGCAGTTCCATCAGGTTGTCGTTAGCGGGGTACGAGGTCGACTGGATGATGAAGACGTCCTCGCCGCGGACGTTCTCATGGATCTCGACGAAGATTTCCTTGTCGTTGAAGCGCTTGACCGTGCAGTCGGTCAGCGGGAGCTCGAGATAGGCTCCGATCGCTTCGGCAAGGGCGCGGTTGGAATTGCCGGTGACCAGTTTCACGAGCGCGCTCCGCAGTTTGGGCGGGTCAAGAAGTGCCCGGCCGACTATTTGCGGGTCTCTATCGAGCGCGCGCAGCCTTGGCAATGCGGCTTGTGTCGGGACGATGAAGATTCTTGGAGAGAGTCCGAATTCGCAGCATTGGCGCAGGTGTGTTCAGTCCACCCACCCCGCCTCGATCGCGACCGCAGTGGATCGTCGCCGCCGGCGACCTAAAGCGCGCCGAGCCCGATGATGCTGAACTGGCGGCCGGCCGCGATACCCTTCTGGGTGGCCCAGCGGTGCGAGAAGTACTTCTTGGGTTCGGCATAGGTGCACAGCTGCAGGTCGTCCACCACGCCCACGCCCGCCCCGATCAGGTGGTCGAACACGAATCCCGGCAGGTCGAAATGCTCGCGGCCACCTTCGGGCGTGCTGATCCGATTGGCGGCATCGCGATGGTGCTTGAGCAGTTCGGCCGCCCATTCCGGGCCGACTTCGTAGTTCGCCTCCGAGATGGTCGGGCCGATGGCCGCGACGATGCGCTCGGGATCGGCACCGAGCGCGACCATCGCCGCCACCGTCGCTTCAGCAATGCCCGTCACTGCGCCGCGCCAGCCCGCATGCGCCGCCCCGATGACGCCCGCTTCGGCGTCGGCGAGCAGAATCGGGGTGCAGTCGGCGGTCGTTATGCCGAGCGAGGCGCCCCGGATGTCGGTGACAATAGCGTCGGCTTCTGGAAGCTCGCCGATCGAGGCCGGGTCGGTCAGCACCACGACACGAGCCGAGTGCACCTGCTTGACCCGCGCCAGCCCGTCCGGAGCGAGCCCAACAGCTATGGCCATCTGCTCGCGGTTCTTCAGCACGCTGGCCGGCCGGTCGCCAACAGAGTCAGAGGCATTGAGCGATGCGAAGTCACCCGTCGAGCTGCCGCCGCGCCGGCCAAAAAATCCATGGCGGATGCCGCTGAGGCGCCCCAGCGCCTGGCTTTGCTCGAAGGGAATGGTCATCAGGCAAGTCCAATAGGTTCGACGTCTCCTGCCGACGCGCAGAAGACCTTGAAGAGTGTCCCCATTTCAGAGGAGTCGGTGAGCCGGCGCAAGGCGGCTGCCAGCGCGTCCAGTTGCTCGGGGTTGGCCCTGGCGAGGGCGCTGGCCCTTTCGACAATCCCCAGTCGCGCCAGAAAATCCCGCTGCGTCGCCAGCGGCTCGACCTTCAGTCCGAGATCGGCGGCAACCCGGCCGAGGGCGTCGAAGTCGACATGCGCGCTCAGGTCTATCTCGCCGGGCGCCTCCAGCACGTCGGCGAAGCTATGCCTCCGGATGGCCTGCAGCGTCTCGCCGGTTTGCGTCGCCGCATAGCCGTAGTCGATGGCGAGGATAGCGCCGCGCTGGGCGGCGATCCGCTTGCCGAGCCGCTGCAGCGCGTCGGCCGTCGCAAGGCTAACCTCGTAGGTTTCGCCGTCGGCAGCATTGCGCACCGCCTCCGGCATCGCGTCGCCGGGGATCGGCGTCGGCGACAGGCCGAACGTCCGCTTGCCGTCACGCAGGCCCACCTGCCGCTCGTGCCAGCCATCGGCGGCCTTGACGAACTGCCGGATCGGCAGCGCATCGAAGAACTCGTTGGCGACGACGATGAGCGGATCGTCCGCCACTGCGTCGATCTCGCTCGCCCAGTAGGGGTTGTATTGCCCCAGCCGCTCCGCCTGCTGCGCCTTGAGCGCCGGGTTGGTCTCGAACAACTGCAGGTGGCAGGCGTCGAGAAAGCCTTCCGCCTTGGCGGCGACCCGCAGCGCATCCTGCATCAGCGTGCCGCGGCCCGGACCCAGCTCAAGCAGGGTGAACGAGCGCGGCTGGTCCAGTTGCTGCCACAGGTTGACGATGAAAAAACCGATCAGCTCGCCGAACATCTGGCTGATCTCGGGGGCCGTGACGAAGTCGCCCTTCGCGCCGAGCGGATCGGCACCCGTATAGTAGCCCTCGCGTGGGTGCGTCAGCGCCAGCCCCATATAGGTGGCGATCGACATCGGGCCGGTCTCACGGATTTGCCTGTCGATCAGATCCGATAGCGTCAGCTGTTCATTCCCCACGTGAAGGCCTCAGCGCAAAAAAGACGAGGCCGAGGCCGGCGATCAGGATCGGGACGGAGAGCAGCATGCCCATGGTCAGCCAGCCGCCATACAGGTAGCCGATCTGGATGTCGGGCAGGCGAAAGAACTCGACGAAGATGCGGCTCAGCGCATAGCCGATGCCGAAAATCCCGGCGATCAGCCCCGGCCGCTTCAAGGCCCGCGTCCCCCGGGCCAGAAGCGCGATGAGCACGAACAGTAGCAGGCCTTCGAGCAGCGCTTCATAGAGCTGCGTCGGGTGCCGCGGCAGCCCCTCGGGATCGTTGGGGAAGATCACACCCCAGGGCAGGTCGGTGGGGCTGCCCCAAAGCTCGGCGTTGATGAAATTGGCCAGCCGCCCGAGGAACAGCCCGATGGTCGAGATCGCCCCGAGCAGGTCGAGCCCCGACAGGATGTTGCCCTTATGGAAGCGGGTGAACAGCGCCATCGCCAGCACGATGCCGACCAGCCCGCCGTGGAAACTCATGCCGCCATCCCACAGCGAGACGATCGCACCGGGGTTCTCCAGGTAGTAGGGCAGGTTGTAGAACAGCACGTAGCCGAGCCGCCCGCCCACCACGATGCCGAGCACGGCCCAGAAGGCGAAGTCCCACATGGCCGGGGCGGGGAAGGGCGGCTGGTTGTCCTTCCACAGCCCGTGACGCGCCAGCAGGGTCACCGCATAGGCCGAGCCCAGCAGCACTCCCGCCAGATAGGCGAGCGCATACCAGCGGATTTCGACCGGACCGACCGCAAAGGCGACAGGCTGCAGGAAATCGGGGAATTGCACGCTCGGGCTCCGATCCGGGACTGACGCGACCTTTTAGCTGCCGTGAAGCTCTGGTCAAGGCGCGGGTCGCGGCCTAAAACGCTCGCGAGACAATATCCAAGGACGATCCCGATGACACAGGGCAGCAGGCTATTCGACGAGCTGGGCAAGCTGATGAACAATGCCGCCGGCGTGGCGGACGGGGTGCGCCGCGAGATCGAGACGGCGGTCAAGTCGCAGCTTGAGCGCGTGATCAACGACATGGATCTGGTCAAGCGCGAGGACTATGACGCGCTGCGCGAACTGGTGCAGGCGCAGAGCGCCGAACTCAAGGCGCTTGCCGCCGAGGTCGAGGCGCTGAAATCCAAGCCCGTCACCCCGGGCCAGTAGACCGGTGAAGCTGGCGATCCTTTCCGATGTGCACGGCAATCGCCATGCGCTCGATGCCGTACTCGAGGACATCGCGCTGGTGGGCGTCGATGCGACGCTGGCCCTCGGCGACTTCCTGTCCGGCCCGTTCGACCCGGTCGGGGTCGTCGACCGGCTGATGGGGCTGGGCATTCCGATGGTGCGCGGCAACCACGATCGCTACATCGCCGAGGGCCGTGACGATGACTGGCACATCGACGCCTGGGTGCGCGGCGAACTCGGGCCCGCCCACCTCGACTGGCTGCGCAGCCTGCCGCTGAACGCGGTGCACGAGGGGCTGGTGCTTCTCGCCCACGGCACGCCTCGAGACGACGCTATCGGCTGGCTCGACGGCATGGAGGGCGGCAACGCCGTGCTGCAGCGACGCGAGCACGTCGAGCGCGAGGCGGCCGGCTTTCCCTACGAGGTGCTGGTCTGTGGGCACACGCACGTACCACGCACCGTCAAGCTCGCCGACGGCCGCATCGTCGTCAATCCGGGCAGCGTCGGCCTGCCCTTCGATTCCGGCTCGCCCGACGCGCATTATGCAATCATCGAAAAGCGGCGGTCCGGCTGGAGCGTCGCGCTGCATTCGATACCCTACGACTGGCAGGGTGCGGCGAAACTCGCGCTGGATCGCGGCTATCCCAGATGGGCCGAAGTGGTCGGCTCGGGCTGGCTGAAGCCGCGCGAACTCTAGCCGGGCAGCGTCGCATGAGGATCGCCGTCATCTCCGACATCCACGGCAACCGCCCCGCCCTTGAGGCAGTGGAAGCCGATATTGCGCAACTGGGCGCCGATGCCACCATCAACCTCGGCGATCTGGTCAGCGGTCCGGTCGATCCGATCGGCACCATCGAGTTGCTGATCGAGCGCAACCTCCCCACCATCATCGGCAACCACGACCGCTACCTGCTGGAGCGCCCGCCCGAAAAGCTCGACAGCGTCGACCGTTTCGTCGCCGCCGAACTGCTCCCCGCGCACTTCGACTACATGCGCGGCCTGCCGAAGACCTCCGAGGTCGCCGGCGAGGTCTACATGTGCCACGGCTCCCCCGGCTCCGACGTCGATCCCTGGCTCGACAACTGGTGGACCGGTCGCACCACCACCATGCCCGACGAGGCGTCGGTGCTGGAGAAGGCCAGGGGTGTCGATTTCCCGGTGCTGCTCTGCGGCCACACCCACATCGCCCGCATCGTCCGGCTTCGTGATGGGCGGCTGATCGTCAATCCCGGCTCGGTCGGCATCCAGTTCTTCCACGGCGCTCCCGATGCACGCTATGCCCTGCTCGAACGCCGCAACGGCAAGTGGTCCGCCAGCCTCCGCGCCGTCGCCTATGACTGGGACAACGCGGCGAAGCTGGCGCTCGCCAACGGTTTTCCGAACTGGACCGAAGCCCTGACCACCGGCTGGGTTGGGGCGGAAGCGCTCTTTTGAAGCGCACCAGTGGCCCTCAAGGCAGTAAGTTCACCAACGCTGTCATCCCTGCGAAAGCAGGGACCCAGCTTGAAATCCGCGCTGGCGATGAGGTGGGTCCCTGCGTTCGCAGGGATGACACGTGGTGGCGTCGCGCTAACCGTGCGTTCCTGTCGCCCAGCCACATGACAATCCTGTCACCCGCGGCGCGAACTCTAGCCCGAGTCGCCCGGCGCCGACTGTGCCAAAATCACCCAAAAGGGCTGGGGACAGACTCGCCCGGTTAACAGCCTGTTAACCCTTCGGCGCTGATCATCCACAGAAGAAAGCCTTGGAAGGCCCTGTGGCGCGGTCCCCGGAATCGGGGGTGCCGTGTAGGTTCGACTTTACGGGACGATTCGTAGGCTCTCGCGTGCGCCAAGTTCTCTGCAAGTAACCGCGTAGCCGGATAACCGGCAGCCTTCCAACGCATCTCCCAATGGGACGCTCATCTATGGCACTACTTCTCGAATACGAGCCGGATCGCACCGTGCACCCCGTCGATATTATCGAGCATATTGCCTCGATTAACGACTGGAACTTCGAGCGTCAGGACGCCGACGAGATTTCTATTTCGGTTCGCGGCAACTGGGCCGACTATCATGTGTCGTTCAACTGGATGGACGACCTAGAGAGCCTGCACATCGCTTCCGCCTTCGACCTCAAGGTGCCCGACCCCCGGCGCAACGAAGTCAGGCAGCTGATCGCGCTCGTCAACGAGCAGCTGTGGATCGGTCACTTCGACATGTGGAACCACGAAGGCGTCGTGCTCTTCCGCAATTCCCACCTGCTCACCGGCGGCGCCGAAGTCACGCCGCAGCAATGCGAGGCGCTGCTGCGCTCGGCCACCGACAGCTGCGATCTCTACTACCAGGCGTTCCAGTTCGTGATATGGGCTGGACGCAGCGCGGCTGACGCGCTCAGCGAAGTCATGTTCGAGACGGTGGGCGAAGCTTGAGTTTATCCGATATCGGCCCGGTCGTCCTCATCGGCGCCGGCAAGATGGGTCTGGCGCTGGCGCGCGGCTGGATCGCCGGCGGCTTGCCGCCGGACCGGCTGGTGTTGTGCGATCCGAAGCCGGCAGACGCGACAGTGGCCTTTGCCGCCGAACACAGCGTACGGCTCATGGAAAAGCCCGAGGGCGTGCTGGTGCATGTTCTCGTCCTCGCGGTGAAGCCGCAGATGATCCACGAGGTAATGGCGCAGGTCGCGCCCGCAGTCGGTGCGCAGACCTTGGTCGTCTCCATCGCCGCCGGCATTTCGCTCGCCGCCATCTCTACCTCGCTGGGCACCAGGCGCGTTGTTCGCACCATGCCGAACACGCCGGCCCAAGTCGGCAAGGGCATTTCGGGCGCCGTCGGCCTCGCCGTCACCGATCGTGACCGCGCAACCACCGACGCGCTGCTCGGCGCGGCCGGGCAGGTGATCTGGTTCGACGACGAGAGCAAGATCGACGGCGTCACCTCCGTTTCCGGCTCCGGTCCGGCCTATGTCTTCTACATGGTCGAGGCGCTGGCCCAGGCCGCCGAAAAGCAGGGGTTCAACCCCGAGCAGGCGATGCAACTGGCCCGCGCCACCATCATCGGCGCTGCTGGCCTCCTCGAAGCCGAGCCGGACACATCGGCCTCGCAACTGCGCATCAACGTCACGTCCCCCAAGGGCACGACGGCCGCCGCACTCGAGGTGCTGATGGCCGAGGATGGCCTCGCGCCACTGCTCGACCGCGCGGTCACCGCCGCCCGCCTCCGCAGCGAAGAGCTGGGCAAGGCCTGATGGCGGAAATCACGTACGCCGACTTCGAGCAGGTCGACATCCGCACGGGCACGATCATCGAGGTCCGCCCGTTCCCCGAAGCGCGGAAGCCCGCGCACATCCTGATCATCGATTTCGGTCCCGAGATCGGGGTGAAGAAAAGCTCGGCCCAGATCACCGTGCACTACACGGCCGAGTCGCTGGTGGGTCGCCAGGTCATGGCGGTGGTCAACTTCCCACCCCGCCAGATCGGCCCCTTCCGCTCCGAGGTCCTGACGCTCGGCTTCGAGGACGAAGCGGGCGCCATCGTCCTCGCCGCCACCGAGCGGCCGGTCCCCAACGGCAAGAAGCTGATGTAGGGCAGGGGGCTGCCCGGCCGAGCTATTTCGGTCCCCTGCCTATCCACACCCACTGTCACCCCGGCGAAGGCCGGGGCCTATCCTGATAGCTCGGATCAGCACCGCTACGCCTCAGGCTGGATCCCGGCCTTCGCCGGGATGACAGTGAAAACCCCATACCCCAGAGCCACTTGCCGACTTATCCCCGCGATTCCTGAACGTGGGAGACTCGCTCCGTCCCGCGCACCGAAGCGAGATCATGACGAGTGGTTGGTGCGGGGGAGGTCGGGTGGCTCGGGAGTCGTTCCGGGTCAGGCCGAAAGTACCTCGGCATGGGCCAGTTCGCTGGCCAAGCCGCTATCAACGCACGGGGCGCCCGATGCAGGGTGCTCCA
>CAIMLX010000206.1 GCA_903842455.1 uncultured Hyphomicrobiales bacterium
CCCGCTATTTCGTCACCGAGGACGACGAGGTCATCATGTCGTCCGAGGCCGGCGTGCTGCCGATCCCGGCCGAAAAGATCAAGACCAAGTGGCGCCTGCAGCCGGGCAAGATGCTGCTCATCGACCTGAAGCAGGGCCGCATCGTCTCCGACGAGGAAATCAAGCGCGAGCTGGCCAACGCCCACCCCTACAAGACGTGGCTCGGGCGCACCCAGATCGTGCTCGAGGACCTGCCCTCGGTGCATTTCGAGCCCAAGACCTCGGACATCCCGCTGCTCGATCGCCAGCAGGCCTTCGGCTACACGCAGGAAGACCTCAAGCTGATCCTGCCGCCCATGGCCGTCACCGGCCAGGAAGCGACGGGCTCGATGGGCACGGACACGCCGATCTCGGCGCTCTCGTCCAAGTCGAAGCTGCTCTACACCTACTTCAAGCAGAACTTCGCGCAGGTGACGAACCCGCCGATCGACTCGATCCGCGAAGAGCTGGTGATGAGCCTTGTCTCGTTCATCGGGCCGCGACCCAACGTGCTCGACCTGTCTGGCACGGGCACGCGCCAACGGCTCGAAGTGCGCCAGCCGATCCTCTCGAACGAGGACCTCGAGAAGATCCGCGCCATCGGCGGCATGGAGGACAACCCGTTCCGCTCGAAGACGCTGGACATCACCTATCCGGTGTCGGAAGGCGCCGACGGGATGGAGCGCGCGCTCGAGCAGCTGTTCTCGGATGCCGAGCTCGCCGTGCATTCGGGCGACAACATCATCATCCTCTCCGATCGTGGCCTTAGCCGCGACCGGGTGGCGATCCCTGCCCTCTTGGCCACGGCCGGCGTGCACCATCACCTGATCCGCAAGGGCCTCCGCACCTCGGTGGGCCTCGTGGTCGAAACCGGCGAAGCGCGCGAAGTGCACCACTTCTGCGCCCTCGCGGGCTATGGCGCCGAGGCGATCAACCCCTACCTGGCGTTCGAGACGCTGCTCGCCATGCGCGAGCAGTTCCCGGCCGAAGTGGACGACCACGAGCTGATCTACCGCTACATCAAGGCGATCGGTAAGGGCATCCTCAAGGTCACGGCCAAGATGGGCATCTCGACCTACCAGTCGTATTGCGGCGCGCAGATCTTCGACGCGGTGGGCCTCTCGACCGACTTCGTCGACACCTACTTCACCGGCACTGCCACCACCATCGAAGGGGCCGGGCTGCAGGAAATCGCCGAGGAGACCGTGCGGCGCCACCTCGACGCCTTCGGCAACTCGCCGGTCTACGAGGACTCGCTCGACATCGGCGGCGACTATGCCTTCCGCCAGCGCGGCGAGGCGCATGTCTGGCGCTCGGAGACGGTCGCCAGCCTGCAGCACGCCGCCCGCGGCAACGCCCAGGACAAGTATCGCGAGTTCGCCCGCCAGGTGAACGAGGTCGAGGACAGGTACGTCACTATCCGCTCGCTGTTCCGGCTGAAGGCGGCCGGCGAGGATGGCCGCCAGCCCGTGGCGCTCGACCAGGTCGAGCCCGCGGCGGAAATCGTCAAGCGGTTCTCTACCGGGGCCATGTCCTATGGCTCGATCTCGCTCGAGGCACACACGACGCTCGCTATTGCGATGAACCGGATCGGCGGCAAGTCGAACACCGGCGAGGGCGGCGAGGAAGTCGATCGCTTCGTGCCGATGCCGAACGGCGACTCCAAGCGCTCGGCCATCAAGCAGGTGGCCTCGGGCCGCTTCGGCGTGACCACGGAATACCTGGTCAACTCCGACATGATGCAGATCAAGATGGCGCAGGGTGCCAAGCCCGGCGAAGGCGGCCAGCTGCCGGGCGACAAGGTCAACGAGACCATCGCCCGGGTGCGTCACTCGACCCCCGGCGTCGGCCTCATCAGCCCGCCGCCGCACCATGACATCTACTCGATCGAAGACCTGGCGCAGCTGATCTTCGACCTGAAGAACGTCAACCCCGAAGGCGCCGTGTCGGTCAAGCTCGTGTCGGAAGTCGGCGTGGGCACGGTTGCGGCCGGCGTCGCCAAGGCGCGCGCCGACCACGTGACGATTTCCGGCTACGAAGGTGGCACGGGCGCGAGCCCGCTCACCTCGCTCAAGCACGCCGGATCGCCGTGGGAGATGGGCCTCGCCGAAACCCAGCAAACCCTGGTGCTGAACGGCCTGCGCGGCCGCATCGCCGTCCAGGTCGATGGCGGCCTGCGCACCGGGCGGGATGTGGTGATCGGCGCGCTGCTGGGCGCCGACGAATTCGGCTTCGCCACAGCGCCGCTGATCGCCGCCGGCTGCATCATGATGCGCAAGTGCCACCTCAACACCTGCCCGGTCGGCATCGCCACGCAGGACCCCGTGCTGCGCGCCCGCTTCACCGGCACGCCGGAACACGTCATCAACTACTTCTTCTTCGTCGCCGAGGAAGTGCGCGAGCTGATGGCCAAACTCGGCTTCCGCACCCTGGGCGAGATGACCGGCCG
>CAIMLX010000207.1 GCA_903842455.1 uncultured Hyphomicrobiales bacterium
CCCGAGCCGGATGCGGCCGCTGACGGCGCGCGATCCGGGCTCGCCCTCGGCCCAGCCGGTGGTGGTCGCCAGATCAAGGAACATGATCGAGCGGTTCACCCGGCCACCTCGAAGGCGGGCGGCGAGATTGCCGTCACCATGGCGTCCTTCGCGAGAATGAACTCGGCCCTGCGGATCACCCTGCGGTTGATCATCACTCCCGGTGACGACATCATGCGTCGCTTCGGAAACCAGATCGGCGCACTCGGCGATACCAAGGCCCACATGGCCTTGGCTCGCGCAGTGAACCGCGTCACCACCACAGTCCATGGTCGCGTCGTCAAGGCGATCAGGAAGCAGTCGGACATCCCCTTCGCCACCGTCCGCGCGTCCGTAGGTAAGCGGCTGGTCAAGCCCGGTGGCGGTGGCGCACTCGCAGGCGAGGTATGGGCCAAGGGCAAGCCTCTGACCCTCAAGGTCTTCAGAGCCCGGCAACTCAACTTCGGTGTCAAGGCCAAGTGGGGCGGAGAGTGGCACCGCTACCCGGGCGCCTTCATGGGCCCGCGTCCCGGTGTCATCGCAGGCCGTCTCAACGGCCATGTGTTCGTCCGCACATCAGCCAGGCGTTTGCCCATCGAGCAGCTGTTCGGTCCCGCCGTTCCCGAGGAGCTCGTGCGCAACGAGAGCGCGCGCGTGTTCGAGGAGACGGTGTTCACCATGCTGCCAGAGCGTGTGCGCCAAGAGCTCCAACGCCTGCTGCCGTCGTGACCAAGGAGGCAGGGGCACACGCGCCCCTGCCCTCCCTACCGAGGCCGGGCGCCCTGCCCCCCCTCCCCCTTTAGGGACCGTACAGCGCCGCCCTTAGCTGCGGAGGCGAGACCCCCCGGTTTCTCTCTGTTTCCAGAGTTTGAAAATCGCCGTTTTGATTGGGGGATAACCGAGCCCCCGGACCCCGCCACACCGGAGCCGAAATTGAGAAAGCAGACCATCGCGGTCGAGCTCAGGGCCGCCGCCGACCTGAAGCCGAGCCGCACCAACAGCCGCGTCCATTCGGACGAGCAGATCGAGCAGATCGTCGCCTCGATCAACACCTTCGGGTGGACCAAGCCGGTGCTCGCCGATGGCGACGAGATCGTCGCCGGTCATGGCGCCACCCGAGCGGCCCTCCGGGTCTACGAGGGCGGCGGCACGATCAGGATGGCCGGATCCGGCACCGTGCTCCCGGCCGGGATGGTCCCCGTGCTCGATTGCATCGGGTGGACCGAGGAGCAGCGCCGAGCCTACGTGATCGCGGACAACCGGATCGCCGAGAACTCGACGTGGGACGAGAGCCTGCTCAAAGCCGAGTTGCTGTTTTTGGAGGACGAGGGCTTCGACCTCGGCCTGACCGGGTTCGACGGCGACGCCCTTGAGGCGGCGCTGGGCAAGGCCGTCGAGGAGATCGAGGACGCCCCCGAGAGCTCCTACAAGGAGCAGTACGGGGTGATCGTCTTGTGCGAGGACAGCGCCGCCCAGCAGCGCGCCTACGACAAGCTCGCCGGGCTCGGCTACTCGGTCAAGGTGGTGGTGACCTGATGAAGATCACCGTTGCAAACCGCTGCTCCGACTTCAGCAGCTACCGGGCGGCGCGCGTCAAGTCGCTGTTCAACGCCGAGACCGGCGCCAACTTCGACCTCGAGGCCGAGCTCCCCATCGACGACGGGGACTGGCAGATCGGGGTGGTGGTCGGGCCCTCTGGCTCCGGCAAGACTTCCATCGGCCGTAAAATCTTCGGCGGCGCCGAGGCGTTGTGGACGCCCGAGTGGCCGAACGATCAGCCGCTGATCGACGGGATCGGGGCCGGTGCCGACTTCAACGACGTCACGGCGGCCCTCGGGTCGGTCGGGCTGGGCACCGTGCCCACCTGGCTCCGGCCCTACCCGGTGCTGTCGAACGGCGAGAAATTCCGGGCGGACCTCGCCCGGCTGATCATCGAGGGCCCCGAGCGGGCCGTGGTCGACGAGTTCACCTCGGTGGTGGACCGGCAGATCGCCAAGTTCGGCGCCCTCGCCTTCGGCAAGGCATGGCGCCGGACCAAGGGTCGGCAAGTCGTCCTCCTGACGCCGCAC